>JBOHYL010000160.1:0-16341 GCA_050737915.1 Rudaea sp. | reverse complement strand
AAGCGCGTCAAGCGCATCATCAAGCGCCTGGTCGCGGTGGCGGATGAAACACCGCCGGCCGCAGCCCCCGCCGAGCTGAGCGCGACGGTCGACATCGAACGCGCCTTCGACGCCGCGCCGGAGGAAGTCGCCGCATTGGCCGGCGGCGATGTCGCCGAACAGGCGGCATTCGCGGTCGGCCCATTGCCGAACGTGGACCCGGTCTTGTTCGAGATACTCAAGAGTGAAGTCGCCGCGCACCTGGCCGCGATCGATGGCTATCTTGCCGACTGGCGCGCGACGCCGTCGCTGCCGGTCAGCGAGCCGTTGCTGCGCGCCGTGCACACGCTCAACGGCGCGATCGCCATGGTGGACATTCCCGCGATCACGCACGTGCTGGCGCCGTTGGAGGGCTATACCAAGCGCCTACGCGCCGGCAATCGCACGCTCGATGCAGACGGCGCGACAGCACTCGGCGAAGCCTCCGCGCTGGTGCGCGACTGCATCGCCTCGCTGGAAACCCCGCATCCGCAGATGCCCGACTCGGACGCGCTTGCCGCGCGCATCGCGGAATTGCGCGACCGCCTGCCGGAACCGGAAATGATGCACGTGCTGTTTTCCGAAGCGCATGCGCACGAAATGCCGCCTGCGCCGGAGCCGGTCGAAACGGAAGCCGCGGCGCAGGACGACGAGGCTGCATTGCTCGCCGAACTCGGCGCGCTGGAAAGCGAAGCGCGCGCAGACGCCGAGATGCCGAAGGCCGTCGAAGTGCCAACGGAGACTTCCGCCGTAGCGGACGAGGACGATGAAACCGCGCGCTGGCTGCGCGAGTTCGAGCAGGCTCAGGCCGCCGAAACCCATGTGCCGGTGGAGGACGCCGCTCTCGCCGCGATCGAACCTGCGACGCCCGCCGAATTGCCGGAAACCGAATTGCTGTCGTTCGAGGATTTACCCGCGCAGGCCGAGATTCCCGCGCCGGTCGAACCCGAACATGCTGAGTCAGAGCCTGTTGCCGCGGAACCTGCGCCCATCGAAGCGGTGGCGCACGAACCAGAACATCCGGTCGAGGCTGAACTGCCGATGCAAGAAGCGGCGTCGCACGCAGCGGTGGCCGCGATCGAAGCCGCACCCGTGCTGCCCGAGTCGTCGGTCATCCTGCCGCCGTTGCTCGATGATCCGCAGCCGGACGGCAAACTCGAATTGCCGGATCTGGACGAGGACCTGCTCGAAATCTTCGTGCAGGAAGGCGCCGACATCCTGGATCACTCCGATGGACTGATGGCGAAGCTGCGCGAAGCGCCGCAGGACCGCGAACTCATCACCGGATTGCAGCGCGACCTGCACACGCTCAAGGGCGGCGCGCGCATGGCCGGCCTTGCCCCGATCGGCGACCTGTCGCACGCGATGGAATCGTTGTTCGAGGCGATCAGCGACAACCGCCACAGCGTCAATCGCATCACCATCGAATCGCTGGAACGCGGATTCGATCGCTTGCACGGCCTGATGCAACGCGTAGCGCGGCACCAGGCCGTCGCCATGCCCGAGCACGCAATCGCGCGCTTCGAAGGATTGGTTTCTGGCGAATTGCCGACCGTGGCGACCACGGTTTCCGCCGCGCCCGCCGCTTCGGCTGCCGCAGCGACGACTCACGCCGCAAGCGCAGCGCCTACGCCCGCGCCGGCAGCGAAGCCTTCGGCGCGTCCGGCACCGCGCGCGTTGCCGGCGATCGAGGAAGAAGTCCAGCAGCACGCACCACAGGAAATGATCCGCGTGCGCTCGGACCTGCTCGACTCGCTGGTCAACTACGCGGGCGAGGTGTCGATCTACCGTTCGCGCCTGGAACAGCAGATTTCGACGTTCCGCTTCAACCTGGTCGAATTCGAACAGACCGTCAGCCGCCTGCGCGAGCAGTTGCGCAAGCTCGAACTCGAAACCGAAGCGCAGATTTTGTCGCGTTACCAGCGCGAAGCCGAAGCGGCGGAATCCTCGTTCGATCCACTGGAACTCGATCGCTTCAGCCAGTTGCAGCAGCTCTCGCGTGCGCTCGCCGAATCGGTATCCGACTTGGTCTCGATTCAGGGCCTGCTTGACGACCTGACCCGCCAGTCCGAAACCCTGTTGCTGCAGCAGTCGCGCGTTTCGTCCGACTTGCAGGAAGGCCTCATGCGCACGCGCATGGTGCCGTTCGACTCGCTAGTGCCGTCCTTGCGCCGTACCGTGCGCCAGGCCGCGCAGGAAACCGGCAAGCGCGCCCAGTTGAAAGTGGAAGGCGCGCAGGGCGAAATGGATCGCAACCTGCTCGAGCGCATGAAGGCGCCGTTCGAGCACATGTTGCGCAACGCGCTCGCGCACGGAATCGAATCGCCCGAGGAGCGCGCCGCCGCCAGCAAACCCGGCGAGGGCACGGTCTCGATCCACGTCAGCCGTGAAGCCACGGAAGTTGTGCTGCGCGTGTCCGACGACGGTCGCGGCATGGACCGCGACGCGATCCGGCGCAAGGCGATCGAGCGCGGCCTTATGAAGCCCGACGCGCAGTTGTCCGACCGGGATCTGTACGGATTCATTCTGGAAACCGGTTTCTCCACCGCGGAACAGGTCACTAAGCTCGCCGGTCGTGGCGTCGGCATGGACGTGGTGCACAACGAGATCAAGCAGCTCGGCGGCTCGTTGGCGATCGATTCCTCGCGTGGCAGCGGCAGTACGTTCATCATCCGCCTGCCGTTCACCCTCGCCGTCACCCAGGCGATTCTGGTGCGTCTGGGCGAGGCCACCTATGCGGTGCCGATGTCGTCGGTGCAGGGCGTAGTGCGTATCGCCCACGACGATCTGGAACGGCGCATGGGCCAGCCCAATCCAGCGTACAGCTATGCTGGCGAGGAATTCCTGATCTACGAATTGTCGCAGCTGCTCAACGTGCCGTCCTCGCACATGTTCGACGAGGCCCAGTTACCGCTGCTGATGACGCGAACCGGCGACCAGCGCGCCGCGGTGCGCATCGACGCGGTGATCGGCTCGCGCGAAATTGTGGTCAAATCGGTCGGTCCGCAGATCAGTTCGGTGCCCGGCATTTTCGGTGCCACCATCATGGGCGACGGCTCGGTCGTGATGATTCTCGACCTCGCCCCGCTGGTGCGCCGCAGCGCCGCTTTGCGCGAACGCGTGGAAGCCGGCGAGATGGCGATGCCGGTGGCACCCGCACCGGTATTGCCAGCGGTGGTACAGCGCGCGCATCCGTTGATCATGGTGGTGGACGATTCGATCACCATGCGCAAGGTCACCACCCGCGTGCTCGAACGCAACGACATGGATGTGGTTACGGCGAAGGATGGTCTGGACGCGGTCGAGAAGCTACAAGACAAGGTACCCGACGTCGTCCTGCTCGATGTGGAAATGCCACGCATGGACGGCTACGAGCTCGCTACTTACATGAAGAACGACGCGCGCCTGAAACAGGTGCCGATCATCATGATCACCTCGCGCACCGGCGAAAAACACCGCCAGCGCGCATTCGAAATCGGTGTGGAGCGTTACCTCGGCAAGCCCTATCAGGAAGCCGATCTGTTGCGCAACGTGCAGGAAAGCCTGAGTGCCAACCATCCGGGGCTGAGTCGTGCCTGAGTCCATCTCGATTGCGGTTGCGTTGCTGTATCAGGCCGGCCAGGTCGGCAGGCACCTGAAGGATGCGCTCGGCGAGCTGGGCGCAGCCGTGGTGTACGAAGCGGCGCCGGCGAGCGTGGACCGCGACGCACTGGAAGGCTCCGGCGCGCGCGTAGTGATCGTAAATCTCGACGCTGACAGCGACCATTACATCGACGCGTTGTACGACGTGCTCGACGCCGGCGATTATGAAGTCGTATTCAACGACGCGCAGGTATCGTCGAATCTGCAAGGCTGGGATCAGGCGCGCTGGGCGCGCAACCTGGCCTCGAAGATTTTGCGCAAGCCCGAGATCGCCGAACCGCCGCGTCCGCCCGGCGCGCAAGCCGTGCCCACGCCGGTCCAGAAATCGGCGTCGGATGTACCGGTTGCGGAAAAGCCCGGCCCGGCACCCGTGGCGTCTGTTGCGCCCGCGCACGTTGTGGCGGACGAACTGCCGGCATCAGAACGACCGACCGTGAAGATGCCTTTGCCGGTCGAACTGCGGCAGGAATCGGCGCCCCCCGCCGGCGAGCTGGATATTGCAGCGCTCGCCGAATTTGCGCAGTTGCTTGATGCACCGGAGCCTGAACCGGCGCCGCCGGCGCCTGCAGCTTCACCCACACCGATACCGGAACTGGGCGATTTCGCCGCCGAACTCGATGCCTTGTTCGCCGACACCGGCGCAACGGTTGCCTCGCCCGCGAATGCGTCAGTAGCGACCACGCAGGCTGGCGACGAATTCGATATCGCCCTGCCTGCTGAATTCGACCTTGCCATGGAATTACCCGCGGTGACACCCGCGTCGATTGCCATGGAACCAGAACCCGTTGCCGACCTGAGCGCGCTCGACTTTGCGTTGCCGGATGAACCGGATGCCCCGGTCAAAGCGGGTGCGCCGAGCGATCTGCATACCGAATTTCCCGCGATATTCGATCAACTCGATACGGCTGCCGCGGGCGTGCCAGAGGCATTGTCGGGCGAATTCAAACCCGCTCAGCGAACCGTTACACAGACGGAAACCGCGCCGGGACCGATCTTGGCGCCGCAGTGGGCGCTGGACGGTGACGATACGCAGCCAATCACCGGCAAGGCCAGCTTCGGCATCGAAAAAGTCCCTGCTGAAGAATTCCTCGCACCGGAATTCGACGAATCCGCCACGCCGGCCGCGCCAGCGGATGTGCCGGAATCGGCGTTTTCGCTCGAGCTCGTGCCGTTGGAGGAAGCCATCGCACCAAGCCTGCACAATCCGGATTATGTGCACGAACAGCGGCTGGAGGCATCCGCGCCGGCACGGCCGCTGAAGGTGGGCACCGGTGCCGGCGTCAGCCGCGTGTTCGTGCTCGGCGCGTCCATCGGCGGGCCGGAGGCGGTGCGTGATTTCCTTGGCGCGCTGCCGGCGGGATTCCCGATGCTATTCATTCTCGCCCAGCACATGGGTGAGGAATTTCTCGATCTGATGTCCGCGCAGTTGCGCAGATCCATCGCGCTGACCGTGCGCAATCCCGTACATGGCGAGCGCACGGCGCATGGCGATGTGCTGATCGTACCCACGACGCACCGGTTGCAGATTGACGCCGAGGGCGTGGTCACGCTCGCGCATCTGGCCGAGAAACCGCCGTATTCGCCGTCCATCGACCAGGTGCTGCGCGATATCGCCGATGGTTTCGGCGACAAGGCCGGCGCCATCATCTTCTCGGGCATGGCGCACGATGCGATCGAGGGCAGTCAGTATCTGAAGTCCAAGGGCGGCAGAATCTGGGCACAGGATCCGGACACCTGCGTGATCAGTTCGATGATCGACGGTGCGCGCGAGGCGGGTGTGATCGAATACCTCGGCTCGCCGAAGCAACTTGCGGCAAAGATGATCACCGAATACGGCAAGGTTTGAGGAGCGCAACATGGCCGACATAATCAGCCGCGAAATCCGCGGACTCATGATCCCGGTGACCGGTGGTCGAGTGTTGCTGCCCAACGCCACAGTGGCCGAGGTCATCACCTATTCGACTCCGGAGAAAATCGCCGATGCGCCGGACTGGCTGCTCGGACGCCTTTCCTGGCGTGGCTGGCGCTTGCCGCTGTTTTCCTTCGCGATGCTGTCCGGCGGTGCCAAAAAGGAAAGTTACACCAACGCCAAGGTGGCTGTGCTCAAGGCGCTCGGCGGCAACGCCAAAATGCCGTTTCTGGCGATGCTTGCACAGGGCTTTCCGCGCCTGACCACGATCACCCCGGACCTGCTCATTCCCACCGGTGATGAGTCCGCACATCCGCAGGGCGTGCAAGCGCAGGTGCTCGTGCGCGATGATCAGGCGGTGATTCCGGACATGGGGCAGATTGAAGCGCTGGTGATCCAGGCAACCGCGGCGTAGGCCGACCGCGCTCAAAAATCACCAGCCATTGCCTGCAACGCCGCCAGTGCGGCGATAGCTGCCGTTTCAGTGCGCAGCACGCGCGGACCCAGGCGCAGACCATGAAAACCGGTTTGGCGCAGCAGCGTGACATCGTGCTCGGAGAATCCGCCCTCCGGGCCGACCGCGAGGATTGCGCCATTGTCCATAAGTGGAATCTGTCGCAATCCGATGTCGCCTTCGGGCAGCAGGGCCAAGCGTGCCTGCGTAGCGCCGGCCAATGCGCCGAGCCAGCGATCCAGCCGCTGCGGTGGTTCCAGAACGGGCAGTCGGTTACGCCCACATTGTTCGCAGGCGCCGGCGATTACGGCGTTCCAATGCGCAAAGCGGCGTCCGGCACGCTCCTCGTCCAGCTTGACTTCGGTGCGTTCGGTCACGATCGGCACGATGCGCGCGACGCCGAGTTCCGTGGCCTTTTGCAGAATCCAGTCCATCTTCTCGCCACGCGCAATGCCTTGCGCAAGCGTGAGCTGGAGCGGCGCTTCGCGGTCGACCTCGCGGGTCGCGCCGACTTCGGCGGTAACCGCACGCTTGGCCAGTGATGCCAGGTTTGCCGCGTATTCGCGGCCGTCACCATTGAACAAGATCAACGCATGCCCGCGTTCCAGCCGCAGCACGCGTGCAATATGTTCGCCGGCCTGTTCGGGCAGCAACACTTCACTGCCGGGTGCGAGCGTTTGATCGGTGTAGATACGAGGGATGCGCATGCTATTGCACTGCCTTTTCGATGCCTGCGCTCGCCACCTCAACCATGCAGTCGATCTCGTCCGGGGTGACCACATACGGCGGCATGAAGTAGATGACGTCGCCAAGCGGGCGCAGCAGCACGCCGTGTTCCAGACCGTGGCGGTACACGCGCAAGCCGCGGCGCTCGGTGGCTGGGAACCGCGTGCGCGTGACCTTGTCGCACACCAGTTCCACCGCAGCGATCATGCCGGTCTGGCGCACATCTGCGACGTGAGGATGCTCGCTCAGCGGTGCCAGTCGCGCGCCCAGATGCGCGGCGAGCTCGCGGTTGCGTTGCAGCACAGGTTCATCGCGGAAAATCGCCAAAGTCGCCAGTGCGGCGCGGCAGGCGAGCGGATTGCCGGTGTAGCTGTGCGAATGCAGGAACGCTTTTCCCTTCGTATATTCTGCGTAAAACGCGGCATAGACGTCCGCCGTGGTGAGCACTGCCGACAGCGGCAGGAAGCCACCGGTCAGGCCCTTGGACAGGCACAGGAAATCCGGGGTGATGCCGCCCTGCTCGCAAGCGAACAGGGTGCCGGTGCGACCGAAGCCGACCGCGATTTCGTCGGCGATCAGGTGTACGCCGAATTCGTCGCATAGTGTGCGCAAGCCGGTCAGGTATTGCGGCGCGTACATGCGCATGCCGCCGGCGCATTGCACCAGCGGTTCGACGATCACCGCGCAGGCTTCGTGTGCGTGCCGTTCCAGCGTGGCGCGCAGGTCGGCGAGCTTGCGCTGCGCATGCGCATGCCAGGATTCGCCCGGCGCGCGCGCGTAGGCATCGGGCGAGGGCACCAGAATCGGCTCGAGCAACAGCGGCGCATAGGTCGCGCGGTACAGTGGCACATCCGTCACCGATAACGCACCGAGGGTTTCGCCGTGGTAGCTTCCGGTCAGGGCGATAAAGCGCGTCTTGCCGGGTTGCCCACTATTGCGCCAGTAGTGAAAGCTCATTTTCAGCGCCACTTCGACGGCACTGGAACCGTTGTCGGCATAGAACACGCGCGCCAGTCCCGGCGGCGTGATGCGTAGCAATTCCTCGGCCAGCTGGATCGCCGGCGCATGCGTAAAGCCGGCGAAGAGGACATGTTCGAGCGTGTCGAGCTGATCCTTCAACGCGGCGGCGATGCGCGGATTGGCGTGGCCGAACAGGTTGGTCCACCAAGAACTTATGGCATCCAGATAGCGCGTGCCGTCGTGGCCGATCAGCCAAGCACCCTCGCCACGCGCAATCGGAATCATCGGCACAGGGTCGGAGCCGGCGTGATCGTGCATCTGCGTGCACGGATGCCAGACTGCGGCCAGGTCGCGCTCGCGCCATTGCGTGGAAATTGAGGGATTGGGCTGCATGCTTTGCTATGATCGGCGCAGATCATCCGCAACACAAGGCAGATGCGATGCGACTTCCAGTAGGTTCCGCCGGCGCGCGTGGATTCACCTTGATCGAGATTCTCGTGGTCGTAGTCATTCTTGGCATTCTCGCCGCCATCGTGGTGCCGCGGGTGATGGAGCATCCCGGCGAGGCGCGCCAGGTGCGGGCAAAACAGGACGTCCAGGCGATCGTCACCGCGCTGAGCACGTACAAACTGGATAATTATACTTATCCCAGCACCGAGCAGGGCCTGGACGCGCTGGTGCACAAACCCACCGGCACACCGGACGCGCCGAACTGGCACCAATATCTGGACAAGCTGCCCAAGGATCCCTGGGGTCGCATCTATCTGTATCTGCATCCGGGTACGCATGCGGACATCGACGTATTCAGTTACGGTGCGGATGGCAAGCCCGGCGGCGACGGCGAGGATGCGGACGTCGGCAACTGGCAGGATTGAGCGGCGCAAGCGCGCGTCCGCAATAGCCATGCGCGGTTTCACCCTGATCGAATTGCTGGTTGTGGTGGTGATACTTGCCGTGCTTGCCGGCGCGCTGACGTTGGCCGTCGGCGGGATCGGTGGTGAACGCCAGCTGGAACAACAGACCCAGCGCGTGCAGGCTTTGATCGGTTACGCCTGCGAACAATCCGAAATCACCGGCCGCGATATTGGCATCGACGTGGACCGGCACGGCTATCGTTTCAGCCGCCGCAACGGCGCCAACTGGGTGCCGCTGGAGGGCGACGCGCTACGGCCGCGCAACTGGTTGAGCGGTACTGCTGTAGCGCTGAGCAGCGATCGCCGCGCGATCGTGATCGGTGAGGATTTTCCCGACAAGCCGCAATTGGTGTGCTTTTCTTCCGGCGAGTTGACGCCGTTCCGGTTGCAACTGCGTCTTGCCGATCTGGCCCGGGGCTGGCAACTCGACGGTGCGCCCGACGGCAGTTTGAAACTCGCAGCGATGGTTGCGGATGAACGCTAGCAAACATCGTGGCTTTACCTTGCTTGAGGTGCTGGTTGCATTGCTTGTGCTGGCCCTGGCCCTGCTTGCGCTGTCGCGCACCGCCGCCAGTCAGGTCGATGTCTTCGGCGCCTTGCGCGAGCGCACCGTCGCCGGTTGGCTGGCGGCCGATGTGTTGGCGCAGACCCGTCTGGCCACGCCGTTTCCGGCCACCGGCACAAGTGACGGCCGGCGTCGCTTTGGCGGACGCGAGTGGCGTTACGACATCGTCGTGCAGGCCACGCCGGTGGCCTCGATCCGCCGCATCGACGTGCATGTCTACGCGCCTGACGATCCGAAATCGCCGCTGGCCACACTGACCGGATTTGGCGGGCAGGACCTGCTGCCATGAAGCGCGGTTTCTCGCTCATCGAGTTGCTGGTCGCGCTCGCCGTGTTCTCGATCATGGCCGCGCTGGCGTACGGCGGACTGAACTCCATCGCGCGCACGCGCGGCGATCTGGCCGCGCAGGAAGCCCGATTCGGCAATCTGATCCGCGCGGTCGGAATGCTCGACCGCGATCTGCGCGGCGCCGTCGCGCGACCGGTGCGTGGCGCAGCGGGGCAGACGTTGCCGGCGCTCATCGGCAGCAGCAATCATCTGGAATTGACGCGGCTGGGCTTCGCCAATCCACAGGCCGAACCGAGATCCAACCTGGAGCGCGTGTTCTATGCGCTGCCGGGCAACGAACTCGAACGCGGGCGTTACGCGGTGCTCGATCGCGCCGCCAATTCCGCGCCGCAGATAACGGATTTGAAGGTTGCCGCCGAGGATTTCCGGCTGCACTATCTGGATGGCGGTAGCAATCACTGGCTGGATGCCTGGCCGCCGCCGCAGGCCGACGCGATGGCCTTGCCGCGCGCAGTGCAATGGCAGTTGCGCACGCGCGATCGTGGTGAACTGGAAGGCACCGTGGAACTGGTTTCGGCATGGCCTATTGCCGCCGCCGGCGCGGCACCGCCGGGATCCGCAACGCCGGTCGGTACGCCGTTGCCGCCGTTGCCACCGCCACCGGGCGGGTCGAAATGAGATTTTCCACATTTCCACATTGCGGTACACGTCATCAAGGTCCCCGGCAACGCGGCGTGGCCTTGCTCGTGGCTTTGTTGGTCGTTGCGCTGGCAACGGTGCTGATTGCCGGTCTGCTCGACCGCGGCGAACTGGCTGGGGCGCGCACGCGCAACAGCCTGCGGCTGGCGCAGGCGCAGGCGTATTCATACGGTCTGGAAGCGTATGCGGCGCGCGTGCTGCGCGAGGACCAGAGCGAAGGCGGCAGCTTCGACGCGGCAGACGACATCTGGGCGGTGCCGCTGCCGCCGACGCCGGTGCCGGGCGGCACCATCCTCGCCTCAATGAGCGATCTCAACGGCCGCTTCAATCTCGACAATCTGGATCCTGCATACGACCAGCAGGGCATCTGGCGCGCGCAGTTCGGATCGTTGCTCAATGCGCTAAAGCTCGATCCGGCCATCGCCACGCATGTCGTCGCCTGGATGAGCGCCGATCCCGGCGCGAGCGCGGACGATCAGTTCTATCTTGGCCAGAGCGTGCCGTACCGGCGCGGCGGACGCGCGTTCGCGCATGTGTCGGAATTGCGCCTGGTCGCGGGTGTAGACGGCGACACCTACGCCGCGCTGGCGCCGTATGTGACGGTGCTGCCGGAAGGCACTCCGATCAACGTCAATACCGCGGGCGTGCCGGTATTGATGACCTTGTCACCAAACATGACCCGGGAAATGGCGCAGGCTGTCTGGCAACAGGGCAACGCCCATTACAAGAGTGTGGACGACGTGCGTACCGCGCAACCGGCGCTTGGTGCGATCACCTGCCCGCTGTGCTTCGATGTGCGCAGCAGCTATTTCCTCGCCCGCGGCTTGATCACGCTCGACGGCTTGCCGTTCGAATTCGACAGCCTGATCGAGCGGGGCACGGGGCCAGGCGGAGGCATCCGGGTACTGCAGCGCAGCCGCGGCGGCGACTGAAGAACCTCTGAATAAGCTGCTGCGCTGGGCATCTCGCGCGAATCCGGTACTCCCGGCCCGCGCCATCGGCGCGGGCGTTCGCTCGCGCGGCTCGCAGTGCGAGCCAAGCAGCGCTCGACTCACCCTCATTTACATTCAAGTAAACTCCGGTTCCTGCGCTCCGTTTTCGCGCGACCTGCCTTCGCTCGCGACGCTACTTCAGAGGTTCTTTGAAGCGCTGCTAGAATGAAACCAACCCAGTTGCCCCTGCCCACATGTCCGAACGCTTGCTGATCCGACTTCGCGCCGATGGCCAGATGCAATGGCTGGCGACCGATGCGCAGGGTGCCGCGTTGTCCGGCGCGAATGCCGGCACGCCGCCCGTGCAGGCGCTTGCACGCGCGCAACATATCGTCGTACTTGCGCCGGCCGAGGACGTGCTCTTGCTCGACACACCGGCATTGCCCGGTGCGCGCGCTCAAACGATTCGAGCCCTGCCATTCGCACTCGAGGATCGTCTGGCCAGTCCGGTGGAAGATCTGCATTTCGCCGTGCCCGAGCGTGTGCAGGGCGGGCGTATTACCGTTGCCGTGGTTGCGCGCGCGACGCTGCGCCATTGGCTGGCGCGATTGGCGCAGGCCGGTATCCGCGTGGACGCTTTGTTCGCCGAAAGCCAGGCGCTGGCGTACGCCGAATCCGGTTGTGTGGTGCTCGATGGCGAGCGTGCGCTGTGGCGCAGCTCCGCCGATCGCGCCGGTGCGTGCGCGGTCGCCGATCTGCCTGCATGGCTTGAGCTGCTTGCGTCCGACGATACTGGTGCGAAAGCCTGGGACGTGTTCGATTTCCGCGATGCGCCGCCGCTTGCGTTGGCGCGGGTACGCTACCACGCCGGCCAGCGCGACGTGCTTGCGTTTTTCGCCATGCACTTGCGCGTCGAGCCAGCCATCAATCTGTTGCAGGGCGAGTTCGCGCCGGCGCACCTGCGCGCACCGGCGCAGCGCCTGTGGCGCAATGCAGCTGCGCTCGCGGTCGCGGCTCTGGTGCTGCTGTTCGCGTACTACGGCGCGGACTGCTGGCGTCTGGCGCGCCAGTCCGCGCGTCTGGACGCCGCCGCGCATGCGCTCTTGCACAGCGCGTTTCCGGAAATGGACAAGGTCGCCGGCGACCCGCGCCAGCTCATGCAAAGCGCGCTACGCGGCATGCAGGGTAGCGGTGGTACCGATCTGATGAGTCTGCTTGCGCGCATCGCGCCGATTCTGGCCAGCACCACACGCACCGCCTTGACCGGCATGGAATACCATAACGCCACGCTGGAACTGGCCTTGCGTGCGCCGGATGTACCGACGCTGGATCTGATGCGCGAACGCCTGGCCAACCTGCCCGGGGTCAAGGTCGAAGTCACCGCTGCCAATACCGGCGCGGACGGCGTCGACGGGCGTTTGCGCATCAGCAGGAGCGCGCCGTGATCCGCGCCTGGTGGGACGGTTTACAAGCGCGCGAACGCCGTGTGCTGACCGTGGGCGCCATCGTCGCTGCGGTGTTGCTGTTCTGGGCGCTGATTTGGCTGCCGTTGGCGCACACGCGCTCCGCGCTGACCGCGCGTGTAGCGCAGCAACGTGCCGATCTGGTGTGGATGCAGCAGGCGCAGGGGCAGGCGCGTACCCTGCACGCGCAAGGCACGCACGGCGCAGTGGCGCGCCAGGGCAAGTCCTTGCTGGCGCTCGCTGATGTGACCGCGCGCAGTGCCGGGTTGGCCGCCGCACTCAAGCGCGTGGAACCCGCCGGCGCCGGCAGTGTGCGCGTGAGTTTCGAGATCGTCGACTTTGATGCGCTCGCCGCCTGGATGGATGCGCTGGCGCGCGATTACGGCGTGACGGTTACGGATTTCTCCGCGGAAAAGGTCGAAGGCCTGGGACTCGTCAACGCCAGAGTGACGCTGCAAGACGCGAAACAATGAAACGCCTGCGACGTTTGCTGCTTGTCCTTGTCGTGTTGCTGGCGCTTGCTGCGATTGGCGTGGCCACTTGTCCGGCCTCGTTTGCATGGCGCTTCGTGGCGGACAAGGTTGGCGCGCTGCAACTGCAAGGCCTCGAAGGAACGCTATGGAACGGCCATGCCGCGAGCGCAAGCGTGTATGGCACGCCGCTGGGCGCACTCGACTGGCAACTGGCGAAGCTGCCGCTCTTGCAGGGTGAAATCGCCGCACAGGTAAATCTGCACGGAGGCGAAGTAAGCGGCAGTGGCGCGGTTCGACGCGAATCGGACGGCAGCGTGATCGTCGGCGCGACGAACCTGCACTTGCCGGCAAGTTTGACCGCGCCGGCGCTGGATATCCCGATGCTGCAATTGCTCGGGCAGATCGATATCGACATCACGCAGCTGCGCGTGCGCGGCGCCTGGCCACTGGCGGCGCAGGGCGAGATTCGCTGGCACAACGCGGCCGTGGCCGGTGCGGCGCAAGCGCAGCTCGGAGATTTGCAGGCGCAATTCGCGTCCGCGGCCGATGGCGCCATCGCCGGCACCGTGCGCGATCTGGGCGGGCCGCTCAAACTCGATGGCGCGTTTCGCCTCAGCGCCGGAAGCTACGACGCGCGCGTCATCCTGGCCGCGCGCGACGGCAATCCGCAAGTGCTCGATGCACTGCGCTACATCGGTCAGCCGCAGGGCGACGGCACATCGCTGTTGCTGATCCATGGCCAGATGTTCGCACTATGGTGATGAACGCGCTGGATTCGGCTTTTCTCGACGGCGCGTTGGTTGTTGCGCGCGTGGCCGCCGCGGCCGCGGCGGAAATAATCCACCGCCACTACGTACGCGGCGTGGCAGTGCAAACCAAGGCCGATGCGACGCCGGTCACCATCGCCGACCGCGAAGCCGAAATCGCGATCAAGGATGTGCTGCAGCGCGCGTTTCCGGATCACGCGCTCTATGGCGAGGAATTCGGCCGCGAAGGCGCGGGCGATTTCCTGTGGCTGATCGATCCGATCGACGGCACCAAGGCATTCGTGCGCGGCTATCCGATGTTTTCCACCCAGATCGCATTGATGCACCGCGGTGAGCTGGTGCTGGGCGTTTCCAGCTCCCCGGTCTACGGCGAAACCGCGTGGGCACGCGTCGGCGGTGGCGCGTTTCTGGACGGTGCGCGGATCCGGGTTTCGTCCGCGCGCGAATTCGATGTGAACGCTGCAATTTCCATCGGCAACGTCAAGACACTCACCCGCGATGCGCGCTGGGATGTGCTTGGCGAACTGATCCGGCGCAGCGGCCGCATCCGCGGCTACGGCGATTTCCTGCACTACCACCTGCTCGCACGCGGCTGCATCGACCTGGTCGTCGAATCCGATGTGAACATCCTCGACATCGCCGCGCTTGCGGTGATCGTGCGCGAAGCCGGCGGTGTGTTCACTGCGCTCGACGGCGCCGAGCTAGATCTGGAGACCACAAGCGCGCTGGCGGGAACACCGGCCCTGCACGCGCAGGCGCTGGCAATGTTTACGGATGCGTAACCCCCGCAGCAGCGAGCATCCCGGCGAACGCGTTACAATGGCCGGATGCGCAAACCCCCTGTCATTCATTCCACCCGTCAGGCCGAGGGCAGCAAGTTTCTGCACGTCGAGCTGCTCGATCTGGAATTTTCCAACGGCGAACGCCGCACCTACGAGCGCCTGAAAGGCTCGGGTCTGGGGGCGGTGATCATCGTGCCGATGCGCGACGACGATACCGTGCTGCTGGTGCGCGAGTACGGCGCCGGCATCGATCGCTACGAACTGGGATTGCCCAAGGGTCGGCTGGATCAGGACGAAACCGTGGAGCAGGGTGCGAACCGGGAATTGAAGGAAGAAACCGGTTTCGGCGCGCGCGATCTGCATATCCTGACCACGTTGTCGCTGTCGCCGGCGTACATGACCAGCATGACCAACGTCGTGCTGGCGCGCGATCTGTATCCGCAACGCCTGGCCGGCGACGAACCGGAAGAACTCGACGTGGTGGAGTGGAAAATGTCGCAATTGCATCATCTGCTTTCGCACCCGGAAGTGACCGAAGGCCGCTCGATTGCGGCGTTGTTCATCGCGCGTGAATATCTTGCCGGCCGCTTCGTGCCACGGGTATGAACGGGCCTGATCTGGCGGCACTCGCATCCGCCTGCTGCGCGCTGGCGCGCACGGCGGGCGCGGCGATCATGCAGGTGTATGCCGGCGATTTCGACGTCGAGCGCAAGGACGACAATTCGCCGCTGACCGCTGCGGACATGGCTGCGCATCATGTCATCGTCGATGGCCTGCGCGCGCTGGCGCCGACGGTTCCGGTGCTGTCAGAAGAATCGGCCGAACAAGCCGATTGGGCCGTCCGGCAGACCTGGTCGCGCTACTTCCTGGTCGATCCGCTCGATGGCACGCGCGAATTCGTCAAGCGCAACGGCGAGTTCACGGTGAATATCGCGTTGATCGAAAAACACGCGCCGGTGCTGGGCGTGGTGTTCGCACCGGCGCTGGACGAAATGTACTGGGCCTGGGCCGGCGGTCATGCGCATTTTGCCACGCAGTCGCAGAGTGGCATATTGCGCACGCGTCGGCGCGGCGCGCCGCTCATTGTCGCCGGCAGCCGCTCGCACGCCGATCCGCGCCTCGTCGCCGCGCTGGAAAAAATCGGCCCGCATGAACTGCAGCCGCTTGGCTCCTCCCTCAAATTCTGTCGCGCGGCGCGCGCAGAAGTGGATTTGTATATCCGTTACGGTCCGACCAGCGAATGGGATACGGCAGCCGGCCAATGCGTGCTCGGACAGGCTGGTGGCGAGGTGACCGATCTGGCCGGCCAGCCGTTGCGCTATAACACCAAGTCATCCCTGCTCAATCCGGATTTTCTTGCGTTCGGCGACATTTCCGTGGATTGGGCCGGCCAGCTGCGCGGGTCGGCGCATGGCTGAGTCGAGCACAGACAAATACGGCATCGAAGATCTGTTGCGCATCATGGCCGCGTTGCGCGATCCGAACGGTGGCTGTCCGTGGGATGTGCAGCAGACCTTCGCGACGATCGCGCCGTATACGATCGAGGAAGCCTATGAGGTCGCCGACGCGATCGATCGCGGTGACATGGGGGATTTGCGCGACGAACT
Source organism: Rudaea sp. (assembly GCA_050737915.1). Classification (GTDB taxonomy): domain Bacteria; phylum Pseudomonadota; class Gammaproteobacteria; order Xanthomonadales; family Rhodanobacteraceae; genus Rudaea. The sequence goes on along the minus strand of JBOHYL010000160.1, from coordinate 142 downwards.
GGGCGATCTGCTGTTGCAAGTCGTGTTCCACGCGCGCATGGCGCAGGAACAAGATGCGTTCGATTTCAACGATGTCGTCACCGCGATCTGCGCGAAGATGATCCGGCGGCATCCGTATGTGTTCGCTGGCACCAGCGTGGAA
>JBOHYL010000159.1:0-4788 GCA_050737915.1 Rudaea sp. | reverse complement strand
GGTCTGAATGTGGTACTTCATCATTTGCGAACGCGCCGAGGCGCCGTATCGCTCGCGCATGGCACGCGCCCAGATGCGCCGCGCGACACGGCCGATCACGCTGTATTCGGGGTCCATGCCGTTGCTGAAGAAAAAACTCAGGTTCGGCGCAAAGTCGTCGATGCCCATGCCGCGCGCGAGGTAGTACTCGACGATGGTGAAGCCATTGCTCAGCGTGAAGGCGAGCTGCGAAATCGGGTTCGCGCCAGCCTCGGCGATGTGATAACCCGAAATCGACACCGAATAGAAATTGCGCACCTTGTGATCGACGAAATACTGCTGGATGTCGCCCATCATGCGCAGCGCGAATTCGGTGGAGAAGATGCAGGTGTTCTGCGCCTGGTCTTCTTTCAGGATGTCCGCCTGCACAGTGCCGCGCACCGCCGACAGCGTGTGTGACTTGATCTTCGCGTAGGTTTCCGCATCGACGAGCTGGTCACCGGTGACGCCGAGCAGGCCGAGCCCCAGACCATCGTTGCCGTCGGGCAGCATGCCGGAATAGGTCGGGCGTTTTTTATCCTTGTACAGTTTTTCGATCCTCGCGTGTGCCGCGTCCCAGCGCTTGGAATCCTCGCGCAGATATTTCTCGACGTTCTGGTCGATGGCCGTGTTCATGAACATGGCGAGGATGATCGGCGCGGGTCCGTTGATCGTCATCGACACCGATGTCGTCGGCGACGACAGGTCGAAGCCGGAATACAGCTTTTTCATGTCGTCGAGCGTGGGCACGTTCACGCCGGAGTTGCCGATCTTGCCGTAGATGTCCGGGCGCGGATGCGGATCCTCACCGTACAGCGTGACCGAATCGAATGCGGTGGACAGGCGCGCGGCCTTTTGCCCAAGCGACAGATAGTGGAAACGCCGGTTGGTGCGCTCGGGCGTGCCTTCGCCGGCGAACATGCGCAGCGGATCCTCGCCGGTGCGCCGGTACGGATACACGCCGCCAGTGTACGGATACGCGCCCGGCAGATTCTCCTTCATCAGGAACGTGAGCAGTTCGCCCCAGCTCGTGTACGTGGGCGCGGCGATCTTCGGCACGTGCTGGTGCGACATCGACTCGACGTAGTTGTTGCCTTCGACGGGTTTGCCGCGCACTTCATATAGATAATGCGGGTCGGTGATGGATTTGAGCCGCCCCGGCCATTCGCGCAGCAGCGTGATCGCGTCGCTGGACAGCGATTTAACGGCGTCGTTGTAACGTTGGCGCAGGGTGATCAGGGAATGATCAAGCATCATGTTTTCAGTAGCAGGCGCTTTTGAGCCCCTCTCCCCTTGTGGGAGAGGGGTTGGGGAGAGGGGGTGCGTCTGCGCAGCAGGCGCCTTCGGCGCCTTCCCCTCTCCCGCCGCGCTGTGCGCGGCGACCTCCCCCGCAAGGGGGGAGGTGAAAATCAAATCCGCCTGATCGTACAAATCCAGTTCGCGATGCAGCTTCGTGTCGCCGATCTCGCGCAGCGCATGCCAGAAACTCTGCGCACGGTTCGCGGCTTCGGCCTGCTTCGCAATCGCCGCGTTGATGCCGCGCCCCTGTTCGGAAATCTCGGCCAGATAGCGCACGCGCGCGCCGGGAATCAGCACCGTCGCACGCGGTTCCCTCAGCGTGGTATCCACGACTGGCGCCCACTTTTCGTCGGGCAGTTGAAGCTTTTCGCGCAGCAGCCGGCACAGGTTGACGAACATCCAGGTAACGCCCGGATCGTTGAACTGGCTGGCGATGGTCGGATACACCGGCACCTGTTCGTCCGTCGTCTTGAATGCGTTGTGGTTGCGCTTCCACTGTTTGCGCACATCGCGCAACGCGTCCTCGGCGCCGCGCCGGTCGTACTTGTTGAGTACGATCAATTGGGCGAAATCGAGCATGTCGATTTTTTCGAGCTGCGATGCCGCGCCGTAATCGCTGGTCATGACGTACATCGGAAAATCGACCAGATCCACAATTTCCGAATCGGACTGGCCGATGCCGGCGGTCTCGACGATGACGAGGTCGTAGCCCTGCCCTTTCAGAAATGCGATGCAGTCCTTGAGCATGATGCTGGTGGCCGCATGCTGGCGGCGCGTGGCCATCGAGCGCATGAACACGCGGTGCGAGCGCAGGCAGTTCATGCGGATGCGGTCGCCGAGCAGCGCGCCACCGGAGCGGCGCCGCGTGGGATCGACCGCGAGCACGGCAATGCGCATGTGCGGGAACGCGTGCAAAAAACGCAACAGCAGTTCGTCGACGACACTGGACTTGCCGGCGCCGCCAGTGCCGGTGATGCCGATGACCGGCGTCTTGCCGCCGGCGAGCTGCCACTGTTTGCGCAGGCGTGCCAGTTCGGCTTCGTCGTGGCGGCTCTCTTCGATCGCGGTAAGCGCATGCCCGACGGCGATTTCGTCGGTGATCGGCACGGTTGCCGGCGCGGCCTTGTCTTTCTCGTGGGTGACGCGCGCGGTCGCGGCGGTGCGCGCACGCCGCACTACGTCTTCGATCATCGCGACCAACCCAAGATGCATGCCGTCGTTCGGGTGATAGATGCGTTCGACGCCGTAGGCCTGAAGTTCGGCGATTTCCTCGGGCGTGATCGTGCCACCACCGCCGCCGAATATCTTGATATGGGCCGCACCCCGGTCCCGGAGCATATCGACCATGTACTTGAAGTATTCGACATGGCCGCCTTGATACGACGACAGTGCGATCGCGTCGGCGTCTTCCTGCAGCGCCGCGCGCACGACGTCTTCGACCGAACGGTTGTGTCCGAGGTGCACCACTTCCACGCCCTGTGCCTGGATCAGCCGGCGCATGATGTTGATCGCCGCGTCGTGGCCGTCGAACAGGCTGGCCGCGGTGACGAAGCGCAGCGGCGCGGCCTCGGTGGAAGGTTCGCTGGCAGGCAGGTTGCGGGCGGTGGTGCTCATGGACGGTACTCAAACAGTCGATAGCCGATTGTAGCGCCGTTGGCGCAAGCGCGGGCCTGATCCTGCGACGATTCCGCTGCGCGCGTGCTAACCTTTTCCTGGCGCCAGCTAGGGGAAAAGAACATGAATCTGCAACGTATCCGCGATTCGCTGACGGCCGCGCAGCGCGCCGCGATCGACGTGGATGCGCAGTGGCGGCGCTACCGTGCCGACGGCGGCTTCGACGACGAGACAGCCTTCGAGACGTGGCTGGCCGAGCAATTCCCCGAGGTTTTTGCCGCACAGGTGGAAGTCAGCCGAATCCTGCCAGCGCGATTCGCCGCGATGGATGCGCGCACCTTGAACGAGGCCGAAGCACCGACCGTGCGCGCGGCGGGCAACGCATCGGAAACGCCGGTTCCGGCAGGCAACGCGCCAGCGCACGAGTTCCACTACACCATGCTCGGCACAGCCGGTGCCGGCGGCATGGGCACGGTGCACATCGCCAAGGACACCGAGTTGCTGCGCCGCGTCGCGCTCAAGCAACTCAATGCGAATGCGGACGCCAACGCGGCCGCACGCACGCGCTTTCTGCGCGAAGCACAGATCACTGCGCAACTGGATCACCCCAACATCGTGCCGGTGCACGCGCTGGAGGTCGCTCCCGGCGGCGCGCCCGCCTACACGATGAAACTCGTGGAGGGCATCACCTTCCAGGCCCTGCTCAATCAGGCACGCGATTTCTTCGCCAGCGGCAAGTGGCCGGATGAGCGCCTGTCGCTGGCTTCGCGCCTGGAGCATTTCCTGAAAATTTGCGACGCCATCGCCTACGCGCACGACAAGGGCGCGATCCACCGCTACCTGAAGCCCGCCAATCTGATGCTTGGCCGGCACAACGAAGTCTATGTGATGGACTGGGGTCTGTGCCGCATCCTGCGCCTGCCCGACGAGACGCCGCCGGATAAATCGGTGGTGATGTCCACGCCCGACATTTCCGGCAGCGCATCGGAAACGCAGATCGGCGATGTCGTCGGCACCCCGAAATACATGTCGCCGGAACAGGCGCAAGGACGCAACCACGAGCTGGACGCGCGCAGCGACCAATGCGCGCTGGGACTGATCCTGTACGAGATGGTCACGCTCAATGCGCCCTACGAAGGCCGCACCGCCTACGAGGTACTGGCGAACGCGGCAGTCGGCAAGCGCCGGCCAATCGTGCACGCCTATTTGCGCCGGCGCATTCCGCGCGAATTGCGCGCAATCATCGAACGCACCACTGCGTTCGCACCAAGCGACCGGTACGCCACGGTGGACGAGATGGCCGCGGATCTGCGCCGCTATCTGCGCGGCGAAGCGGTGCTGGCGCAACCGGATTCGGCCATGCAGCGCGCGCAGCGCTGGATCGTGCGCCATCGTCAGGCCGCGCTGAATACGGTACTCGGCATCATCGCTGCGGCCGCCGTCGTGATCGGCTGGCTGCTCTGGCAGAACCAGCATCAGTTCCGTGTCGAACGTCTGCGCGAACAGCGCCTTCTGGGACTGAGCGCGGCAGTCAGTGATGTTGGCGATCAGGTGCAATTGCGCTTTTTGCAATTGGAGGGCGGCATCGAGAATCTCGCCGATTCGGTCACCCAGATTCTGGCGTACGGCCAGGACTCAACGCAGCGATTCTATCTGCTGGACGATTTCCGCGATCCGGCACGCGCGCCTGCGGATCTGGTGCCGAGCGCCGTGCGCGCAGGCCGCATCAGCCTCGACTGGACGGTGTGGCTGGCACCATCCGGACCTCCACGCGCCGCGGCGCTGGCGCAAATCCGCAAACTCGCCGCGTTGCAGGATTTTCTGCGCACCATCTATGCGCGCTCGGCGCGCATGATC
>JBOHYL010000158.1:0-14213 GCA_050737915.1 Rudaea sp. | reverse complement strand
GGCGGGCTTTTTGCGGTCAGGAAACGGCCGGACTATTTCTTGTGCGGCTTCGTCGCTGCCTTCAAGCCGCGGTCGATGAGCATCGGCTCGATGCTCGGATTGCGTCCACGCCAGTCGCGATACATTTTAGCCAGGTCTTCGCTGTTGCCGCGCGACAGGATCATGGCGCGGAAGCGATCGCCGTTTTCGCGGGTCAGGCCGCCGTGGTCCTTGAACCACTCAAAGGCATCGTCGGCCAGCATCTGCGTCCACGCGTAGGCGTAGTAGCCGGCCGAGTAGCCGTTGGCCCAGATGTGCAGGAAATAGCTGGAACGGTAGCGCGGCGGCACGTAGCTCAAATCCACCTTGTCCTTTTTCAGCGCGGCGGTCTCGAATTGATCCGCATTCTGCAGCGGCGCGTTGGCCGGCAGGGTGTGCCATTCCATGTCGAGCAGCGACGCGGCGACCATCTCGGTCATGTCGTAGCCCTTGTTGAACTTGCCGGCGCGCTGCATCCTCGCGACCAGGTCGGCCGGCATGGCAGCGCCGGTTTGCCAGTTCTTGGCGAAATGCGCGAACACCTGCGGCACGCTCGCCCAGTGTTCGTTGAACTGCGACGGGAACTCGACGAAATCGCGTGCCGTGTTGGTACCGGAAAGCGTCGGATACTCCTCGGCGGCGAACATGCCGTGCAGGGCGTGGCCGAATTCGTGGAACATGGTGATGACGTCGTCCCACGACAGCAGCGCCGGCTGGCCCGGTTGTGGCTTGGTGAAATTGGCGACGTTGTAGATCACCGGCTTGGTGCCGAGCAGATTGGACTGGCCGACGAAGTTGTCCATCCAGGCGCCGCCGTTCTTGTTGTCGCGCTTGAAATAGTCGCAATAGAACAGCGCGAGCGGATTGCCGTCCTTGTCGAACACTTCAAACACGCGCACGTCGGGTTGGTACACCGGAATGTCGTGGCGTTCCTTGAAGGTGAGGCCGTAGAGCTGGTTGGCGGCGTAGAACACGCCGCTTTCGAGCACGTTGTTCAATTCGAAATACGGTTTGATCTGGTTGTCGTCCAGATCGTACTTGGCCTTGCGCACCTGCTCGGCGTAGTGCTCCCAGTCCCAGGGTTCGAGTTTGAACGCCGGCTGCTTGAGCGCTTTCTGGTCCTTGTCAATCATCGCCTGAATGTCATGCGCTTCCGCGCGCGCGCGCGCGACCGCGGCCGGCGCGAGCTTGCGCAGAAAAGCGAATGCCGTGGCCGGATTCTTGGCCATCTGATCCTGCAGCGTCCACGCTGCGTAATTCGGAAAGCCGAGCAGCTTGGCTTTCTCGGCGCGCAGTTGCGCAAGGCGTTCGATGGTGGCGCGAGTGTCGTTGCTGTCGCCCTTTTCGGCGCGGTTCCACGAAGCCTCGAACAGCGCCTGGCGCGTGGCGCGGTCACTCAGATCCTGCAGTTCCGGCTGTTGCGTGGTGTTTTGCAGCACCAGTACGTATTTGCCGTCGAGCTTGCGATCCTTCGCGGCCGTTTGCGCAGCGGCGATATCGGCGGCGGACAAACCGGCGAGTTTGGCTTGGTCGTCGACCACCAGTGCGGCGGCCTTGGCCGCGGCCAACAGCTTGTTGACGAAAGCGGCGCTGAGCGAGGATTCCTCCTTGTTCAACGCTTCCAGTTTGGTCTTGTCCGCGGCCGACAACTTGGCGCCGGCCTGCACGAAATTGGCGTGCACCACCTCGACCAGTCGCAGCGATTCTGGATCCAGATGCAGCTTGGCGCGTTCCTTGTAAACCACATCCACGCGCTGGAACAGCTTGGAATTCAGGGAGATCGCATCCTGGTGCGCAGCGAGTTTTGGCGCTTCGGTCTCCTGCAATTTCTGCAGCGTGTCGTCGGTGTTGGCGCCGCTGACGCCGTTGAACACGGCCATCACGCGGCGGAGCAGGCGGCCGGTTTTTTCCAGTGCCACGTAGGAGTTCTCGAAGGTAGGCGGCGCCGGATCGTTGGCGATCGCAACAACCTCGGCGAGTTGTTGCTGCATGCCTTCTTCAATTGCCGGCTGATAATCGGCGTCGATGATCTTGTCGAACGGCGGCGCCTGGAACGGCAATGTACTCGGCGCCAGAAAAGGATTGACGCGCAGGGGCATCGACGGCTTGGCCGCGGCAGTCTTGGCCGGTTCGGATTTTTGCGGCGCTTGCGCGCAGGCGGCGAGGGTGGCGGTCATGACGACGGGCAATAAATGGATTCGGAACATGGGGTGTACTCCGCAAACAGGAAAGGATTACATAGCGGGCAATGCATGCAATGCGCGTTACGCAGGAATCGCCTTGACGTCACGCAGGCTCCAGTGCGCGCCGACGAGCAAGGTCAGACGGTGTTTGAGCACGGCGTGCGGCAAGCTGGTGGTGACAACGATATCGGTGTGCATGTCCGACTGTGCAGCGCTCACCGTGGCCTGCGGATCGCTTGCGCCGAGGGCCGGATCGACCGCATCCGGATCCGGCTGCATCGCGCGCCAGCGCCGCCACAGGGTCGGTTCGCGTAGCGCCGACTGCAGCAGCACGGCGAAACTGTCCGGCGAATTGCCGTGAAACGACAATTCGTCGAACTCGCCGCGCGCGCGCGTCAGGTCGTCGATGCTCAGGTAATAGCGCTGTGCAGACATCATCGATAACTCCTGCAACCGCCAAGTCTAGCAGAAGCAATGGACGGTGCCGCCATGACTTCCGGCCCGCCCGTGACCTAACACTGCGGACTACACTGTCAAATCCACCCGCATCATTGCCAGGGGATATTTATGACGCTGCGTTGCCGTTGGTTGGCGTTTGCCGCCGCACCCGTGCTGTGCGCCTTTATGACCTGCGTCGTCGCGCAGACCCGCTTGCTGCGTTTTCCCGATGTCTGCGGCGATCGCATCGTGTTCACCTATGGCGGCGACTTGTGGACGGTCGGCTCGCAGGGTGGGACGGCCATTCGCCTGACCGCCGGTCCCGGTTTGCAGCAGTCGGCGAAGTTTTCGCCGGATTGCTCGCAGATTGCATTTACCGGCGAGTACAGCGGTGAACATCAGGTGTACACGATGCCGGCCAACGGTGGCGTGCCCAAACAGCTGACCTGGTATCCGGCCATCGGTCCGCTGCCGCAACGCTGGGGTTTCGACAACCAGGTCTATGGCTGGACGCCCGACGGTAACCGCGTCCTGTTTCGCTCCTACATGGATGGTTTCGCGCTGGCGCAACCACGCCTGTTCACTGTAGCCACCAGCGGCGGTTTGCCGCAGGCGTTGCCGATGCCGATATCCGGCGTGGGTGAGTATTCCCCGGACGGCAAGCAGTTGGTGTACTCGCCGTTGTTCCGCGACTTTCGTACCTGGAACCGTTATCAGGGCGGCTGGGCGGAGGATTTGTACATTTTCGACATGGCCACGCAACAGGGCCGCAATATCACCAACAATCCGCGCACCGACCGCGATCCGGTCTGGATCGGCAACGCGATCTATTTCGTTTCCGATCGCGACGACGTGTTGAATCTGTATCGCTATGACATCGGCAGCGGCCAGACCACGCAGTTGACCAAACACCGCAAGTTCGATGTGCGCTGGGCCAGCGGCGACCGCGCCGGACATATCGTCTACGAATACGGCGGCCAGTTGCGCGAGTACGACGTCAACTCCAGTCAGGATCGCGCGATCAGCATTGATGTGCCCACCGACGGCACCAAGACACGGCCGCAGCATATCGCGGTGGCCGATCGTATCGAACAGTTCGGCCTGAGTCCGCACGGGGAACGTGCATTTTTCGTCGCCCGCGGCGATCTGTTCAGCGTGCCGGTCGAGCACGGCATCACCCGCGACCTCACTCAGACGCCCGGCGCGCACGAGCGCGAAGCGGCGTGGTCGCCGGATGGCAAGCGCATCGCCTACGTGTCCGATCAAAGCGGCGACGAAGCCGTTTGGGTGGGTAATGCCAAGGGTGATGGCGCAGCGCAGCAGTTGACGCACACGGTGTATGGGCGTTTGTATGCTTTGGTCTGGGCGCCGGACGGCAAGCGCATTGCGTTCAGCGACAGCGCCAACCGCGTCCATGTGCTGGAACTGGCCGGCGCCAAAGTGAGCGACATCGCACGCGATCCGTTCGGTTTGCAGCGCGATTACGCCTGGTCACCCAAGGGTGGTTACCTGGCCTATACCTTGAACGAGGACAATGCGCAGCCATCGGTATTCGTGTGGTCGGCAGCCGACGGCAAGAGTCGCCGCGTCACCGATCCGCTGTTTGGCGAATCCAACCCGGCGTTTTCGCCGGATGGCAAGTTCCTGTATTTCCTCGGCGCACGCGAATGGGCGCCACAAATCAGCGCAGTGGAATGGAACTATGCCGCCAATCGTGATGTGGAAATCTACGCGTTGACGCTGCAAAAGGACGGCCCCAGTCCGTTCCCGCTGCGCGACGACGAAGACAAGGCGCACAAGACCGACAGCGACGATGCCAAGGACGCGGACAAGTCGAAACAAGACAAGGACAAAAAGCACGAGAAGGTCATCGAACGCATCGACTTCGACGGTCTGGCCGCGCGCCTGACCCGTGCACCGATCGATGCCGACAACATCCAGAGTCTGGCGGTGACCGGCAAATATCTCATCTATGCGATCACCGACGCGTTCTATTACGGGCGCGACGGCCGCTTCAAGCCGGAAATCCACACTTACGATATTGCCAAGCGCAAGGACACGACGCTGGTGAAAGACGTGGACAATGCGGCCTTGTCCGACGATGGGCTAAAGCTGCTCGTGCAAAGCGAAAAAACGTACAAAGTCTATGATATCGCCGGCGACGGCAAAGACGCCAAAACCATCAACACCTCGGGTCTCGCGTTGAACCGCGATCCGCATCAGGAATTCGCCGAGATCTTCCGCGAGGTGTGGCGTCGCTACCGCGATTATTTCTATTCGCCGAAGATGAACGGCTACGACTGGAACGCGCTGCGCGCCAAATACGAGCCACAGCTGCAGTACGTGGGCGATCGTTCCGATCTGAATTACCTGCTTGGCCAGATGGTGGGCGAGCTGAGCAATTCGCACTCCTACGTGCAGGGCGGCGATCTGGGCGTGCCGAAAAAGCCGACCGTCGGTTTGCTCGGCGCGCGCTTTGCGCTGGATGCGAGTGCGGGTCGATATCGCATAGCCAGCATCATGCAGGGCGAAAACGACGAGGATCGCTACCGTTCGCCGCTGACCGAAGTCGGCATCGACGTGCATGCGGGCGATTACGTTCTGGCCATCAACGGTCGCGAATTGACCGCGCAGGACAATCCCTACCACCTGTTGCAAATCGCGCCGGGCCAGCCGGTTGAATTGCGCGTGAATTCCAAGCCGTCCGATGAGGGTGCGCGCAATGTGCTCATCAAGCCGCTGAGCAGCGAGAATGACCTCAAGTACTACGCTTGGGTGAAACACAATTATGACTATGTCGAGAAGCAGACCGGCGGCAAGGTCGGATATTTGTACATTCCCGACATGGGCGGGGATGGCATCCGCGAGTTCATCAAGTGGTTCTACCCGCAAATCCGCAAACAGGGTTTGATTGTGGACGTGCGCGACAACGGTGGCGGTAACGTTTCGCCAATGATCATCGAGCGCCTGGCGCGCAAACTGCTGGGCCTGAACTACGACCGCAACGCCACCGCGACCGGTACCTATCCGCAACAGGTATTCCACGGCTACATGGCCGCGCTGATCAACGAAACCAGTGCCTCCGACGGCGATATTTTTTCCTATATGTTCAAGCAAGCTAAACTCGGGCCGACCATCGGCAAGCGCACTTGGGGTGGCGTGGTCGGTATCAACGACTACGGTCCGCTGCTCGACGGCGGCCAAGTCGAGGTGCCGGAGTTCGTCGCCATTGCCGATCTCGACGGCAAGTACCACGTCGAAGGCGAGGGCGTGGAGCCGGATATCGAAGTGGACAACGATGTGCTTTCCACCAGCCACGGCAAAGATCCGCAACTGGATCGTGCCATTGCCGAAGTGATGAAGAAGATCCAGGCCAACCCGCCGGCATTGGCGCCGCGCCAAGCCGATCCGATCAAGGCGCCGCCGGATATGCGGCCGAAACAATAGCAGTTGCCGCATCGCGCAGATGCGCCGCCAGCGCGCCCGGATCGGGTGCGCTGGCGTAGGGCACGACGCCCAGACACGGTGCCGGCATGCGTTCACGCAGCGTGGCGATATTGTCTTCGACGCGAGCCATGTCCGGATCAATCCGGTTGCCAATCCAGCCGATGAGCTGGCAACCATCAGCAATAATCGCACGCGCGCTCAATTGCGCATGATTGAGGCAGCCAAGCCGCAGGCCGACGACCAGGATGACCGGCAGATTCAATGCGCGCACCAGATCGGTCAGCATCCGCTTGGACGATAACGGCACCATCCAGCCGCCAACGCCTTCGACAACAAGGAAATCCGCACGCGCGGACAATGCGGCGAAAGCGGTCTGGATCGGTTGCAGGCGAATTTCGATCCCGGCATCGATCGCAGCCAGATGTGGCGCGATCGGATCGCGAAACGCATACGGATTGACCTGCACGTAGTCCGGCGCACCGGCGCTGTGCTCGATCAGCAGTTGCGCATCCTCGTTGCGCAAGCCAACGGGCGTGACCGCACACCCGCTTGCGACCGGCTTCATGCCGACGGCGCGACGACCGGCGACATTGAGCGCAGCGAGCAAAGCCACCGACACCAGGGTCTTGCCGATGCCAGTGTCGGTGCCGGTGATGAACACGCCACGTAGGGTCATGCCTGTCTCGCCAGCGCGGCCAGTCGGCGGCGCAGACTCAGACGCCGAATCCGGCCGGACAGACCGAGCAGCCAATACGTGAACCCCGGCAACGCGTAGACTATGGCCGGGGCCGTAGCCGGGATCGAAAGTGCCGTCAGCGCGGAAAGCAGACTCACGCTCACACTGGTGCACCAGCGCCACAACGCGGAGCGGGTGATCAGCATCTCGGCGGCATTCAATTCAAGCTCCTTGCGTTGCCGCCAGGCATGCGCATACAGGATCGCGATCACTGCCGACATGCTGGCGAAGGCGATACCGAAGACCACGTACACCACCCGCCAATCGTGCCAGGTGCGAATGTGCACGCTGCCGGCGGCGCTGCGGCTGCCGATCAAAATGACGGCATCGAACATCATGTGCAGCGGATAGACGAAGATCAACACCAGAAATACCAGCAACAGACTGAACACGATGCTGCGACCGTCTTCAATGCCGAAATGCCGATACCAGTCGTAATGCGCATACCAGAACACACACAGCAGGACAAAGCTCAACGCGTATCCCGGCAGGCCCTGCAGAGCGCCGAGCAATTCGGTGACGTCGGTCGGCACATGCCCGCCGCCGATCATGAGCAGGGTGACGGCGAATGCGAACGCCGCATCGGTGAACGCCTCGATGCGGGTATTCTCGCCACCGCGCAGGCGGAACCCGTAAGCGTCGGTCCGCGGATGGTGGGTCATACACAAACTCGTAGGCGATGCGCAAGGCGCGCAGCGGCCAGTTTAGCGAATCTTTCTGGCGGTGCGTACAATGAGCAACTCGCCATCTGATAGTCCAGCCGATGTTTGCCCCCAAGCAGATCGAAGCCGCCAACAAAACGGATTTTTATGCCGAACTCGCCGAACAGGCGCACAGTCTGCTGCACGGTGAGCGCGACCGTATCGCCAACGCCGCGAATTTCGCCGCGCTGGTTTACCACGCGCTGCCGCGGTTGAACTGGGCCGGATTTTATTTCTTCGACGGCAACGAACTCGTGGTCGGGCCGTTCCAGGGTCAGCCGGCGTGCATTCGTATCGCGCTCGGCACGGGCGTATGCGGCACGGCTGCCACGACCGGACAAACGCAGGTCGTGCGCGACGTGAATGCGTTCGCCGGCCATATCGCTTGCGACTCAGCCTCGCGTTCGGAAATCGTCGTGCCGCTGTTCGATGGGCAACGCCTGATCGGCGTGTGGGATGTGGACAGTCCGGATCTGGCCCGTTTCGACGATGACGACCGCGCCGGCATGGAACGCCTGGCCGGCATCTTCCTGCAATCCTTGCGCGCGGGAAGCTGACATGGTCGCAAAGGACGACAGCAAGATTCGCAACGTTGGTCCCAAAGGCGCAGCCTGGCTGCGCCAGGTCGGCGTGCGCACGCAGGACGATCTGGTCCGGGTGGGGCCGGTCGAGGCGTTCATGAAGGTCAAGCGTGCCGGCTTCCGACCGAGCTTGAACCTGCTCTATTCGCTGGCGGGTGCGATCGCAGATTGCCACTGGGCCGATCTGCCGGACGAGCGCAAACGTTCGCTCGTGGCCGACGCGGAATCCGCTGAGGCGGCCAATCCAATCAAGACCCGATGGCAGAAACAGGTCGAGCGCAGCGAGCGCGGTTTGACCCAGCACCGTGAGTCGCATGCGCAATCCGACGAGCCGGAGGGCGGTGGGTTTCTGGACGATCCCGAAGCTGAACCCCCGAATGATGGTTAGGGAGCCTCGGATTAACCGTCAAGAGCGAAGGCATCATGCCGAATTGAATCAGGTGTGCCGCCGGAGCGCAGTGACCAGAGTTTACTTCTGTGTAAATGAGGATTGCGAGCACCGCCGGCACACAAGCTGTCGAGCGCAGTAGGGTAATCAGAGGTTCCTCAGCGCACCACCGCGTAATCGCGTGCGTGTTCGTCCCAGCGCGGCGTCGCACGGATCGCCGGCAATACTTGCTCGGGCGCATCCACCAGTGACCACATCGCGGCGTGCTCGGGATTCATGAAATGCTCGCCGATCACCTGCTGCAGAAAGGTTTGCAGCGGCGCGTAGAAACCGCGTGTGTTGAGCAGCACGATCGGGCTGAAATACAGGGCCAGGCGCTTGAGCGTGATCGCCTCGAACAATTCCTCCAGCGTGCCACAGCCGCCGGGCAGGGCGACGACTGCATCCGAACCGGTCAGCAGGCGATGCTTGCGCTCGCGCATGTCCTCGACGACCTCGAGATTGGCGATGCCCGGATGCTGCCATTCGACCTCGGTCATGAAGCGCGGAATGATGCCGATCACCTTGCCGCCCTTGCTGAGCGCACCATTCGCCAGCGATCCCATCAGGCCGACTGCGCCGCCGCCATAGACGATGGTGTGGCCTTCCGCCGCGAGCAGTTCACCCAAGTGTGTGGCCTCGGCATGGTAGGCGCGGTCGCAGTGTTCGCTGGAGGCACAGTAGACGCAGATGCGCATGACAATTCCCGGGAGGGCTGCAGATTCTACCGGTTAACGCGATCGCAACGAATCCTCTGCTAGGGTCGGGCTTGTGTGATCTGCCGGGGGCAGAGATGTCGGGGTTTTCGTAGATGCATCGATTGCGTTGCACAATCCTGATTGCCTGCATTGCCGCTGTATCGGGCAATGCGGCTGCGGCCCTGCCGTCGCCGCAAGCCGTTTGCATGGCGCAAGCGTGGCACGCCCTGCTGGAGCCGTCCGTGCTGGACGAGTTGGCTGGCCCGGGCTGGCTGGGTGCGCCGCCGCAAGCAGAGGCAGCGGTCGCGGAAACCGACGCCAATCCGCGCCAACTGCTGGTGGCGTTTGCGATGACTCTGCGCGATATACGCTATCGCCGCGGTGGCCGCAGCCCGCACAGCGGCTTCGATTGCAGCGGCTTCGTGCATTACGTCTACGCCCAGGTACTGGGCGTGGACCTGCCGGCAAACTCCGCCGCACAATTCCACAACGCCCGCAAGATCGACCGCGACGCACTGCGCGCCGGCGATCTGGTGTTCTTCCACACCCGAGGCAAACGTATCTCGCATGTCGGCATATACCTTGGCCAAGGCCGTTTCATCCACGCGCCGACCACGGGCGAGCGCGTGCGCGTGGACCGCCTGAGCGAACACTACTGGGCGCGCCGCTTCGCCGGCGCACGCCGGCCGGATGCGCTGATCTGAAGTGCCGCGGCGCGGCTGGTGTGACCATGGCCGTCACCGGGTTTTTGCCGCCATTCGCGTATTCCTTGCTGGCACGCAAATTGCTCAACACATGGCATCGATTCTGGATTGCTTGCTCATGCTCGTTTCCACTCCCTTGGTTTCCGATAGCGCGCCGTTGGCACGCACCACACACACTCACGGTCGCATCGTCTGGCAGCAACGCTACGATGGCATCGCCCACGTCGCCTATCGGGGCGGCAACCCGATTGCCGGTATTTCCGGGCCGTGGTCGGATCGCTACGTGCTGATCTGGTGGGACCGGCTGCCAACATCACAGCCACTGGAATTGTTTGCAACGCTGGACGAAGCCAAAAGTGCCGTCGAACACGCGGCCGGCAAGGCCGTGCCTGCGGTGGTCGCTCGCGAGCGGGCGTCACAGGTTGGCTGGTTGCGAGCCCTGCTGTCGTGGCGGCGGCGTGCCGAAAGCCGTGACGGCTCATTGCACCGCCGTCCGGATGAAGAGCTGGATCTGGCGGGACTGAACTTCTCCGCATTGCGCTAAACGGTCAGTCGTCGAAGCCGTTGGAGAAAATCGAGGTCATTACTCCACAGTCACGCTCTTGGCCAGATTGCGCGGCTGGTCCACATCGGTGCCGCGCAGTACGGCCACATGGTAGGCGAGCAGTTGCAGCGGGATCGTGAACACGATCGGTGCGACGAGTTCTCCGCAGGGTGGCAGGGCCAGGAGATGGCCGTTCTCGTGCGGCATGTGGCGGGCGACGTCGGCATCGGCGAGCACATACAACTCGCCGCCGCGTGCGCGCACCTCTTCCAGATTCGACTTGAGTTTTTCCAGCAGATGATCGTTCGGCGCCACCGCGATCACCGGCATGGCCTCGTCGACCAGTGCCAGCGGGCCGTGTTTGAGCTCGCCGGCCGGATACGCTTCGGCATGGATGTAGGAGATTTCCTTGAGCTTGAGCGCACCTTCCAGCGCGATCGGATACTGCGTGCCGCGGCCGAGGAACAGCGCATGTTCCTTGGCGGCGAACGCTTGGGCCATCTGCCGGATGCGCTCATCCAGCGCGAGCGCATCGCGCACCGCGCCGGGCAGGGTTTCCAGTTGTCGCACCAGCGCTTCGTAGCGCGCGCTGTCCAGGCCGTGGTGCCGTCCCAGTTCCAGCGCGAGCAGGGCGAGCGCCGCGAGCTGGGTAGTGAAGGCCTTGGTCGAGGCGACGCCGATCTCGGGGCCGGCGCGGGTCATCAACGTCAGCGCTGATTCGCGCACGATCGAGGATTCGGGCACATTGCAGATCGCCAACGTGGACAGATAGCCGCGTGTTTTTGCCTGCTTCAGCGCGGCCAGTGTGTCGGCAGTCTCGCCGGACTGGCTGATAGTGACGAACAGCGTATCCGCGGGCACGACGGCATCGCGGTAGCGATATTCGGAAGCGATCTCAGCATTGCAGGCAAGGCCGGCAAACGCTTCGATCCAGTAACGGGCGACGAGCGCGGCGTGGTAGCTCGAACCGCAGGCGATCAAATGCACGGCATGCGTTTTCGTCAACAGCTCGCGCGCGCCGACACCAAAGATTTCGGTGAGAATATGCGCAGCGCTGATGCGGCCTTCGAGCGTATCGGCCAGGGCCTGCGGCTGCTCGTGGATTTCCTTGAGCATGTAGTGACTGTATTCGCCGCGTTCGACCGCGTCGGCGCCGAAGTGCGCCTGTTTGACCGGGCGCTCGACGACGCGACCGTGCTCGTCGTGGATGGTAATTCCATCGGGACGGGCATCGGCAATATCGCCTTCGGCAAGATAGATGAAACGCCGCGTCACCGGCAGCAGGGCGTGGATGTCCGATGCGATGAACTGCTCACCGTCGGCGAGACCGGCGACCATCGGGCTGCCACGGCGCGCGCCGATCACGCGATCGGGTTCGCGCCGCGAGATCGCCGCGATGGCGTAGGCGCCGCGCAGGCGCGGCAGGGTCTTGCGCACCGCGTCGAGCAGGTCGGCACCCTCGCTCTGATAATGCTCAATCAGATGGGCGATGACTTCCGTGTCGGTTTGCGTCGCAAATTGGTAACCGAGCGCGATGAGTTCCGCGCGCAGCTGCTCGTGGTTCTCGATGATGCCGTTGTGCACCACCGCGACGTTGCCGCGCGAATCGATCGGATGCGCATTCACGGTGTTCGGCACGCCGTGCGTGGCCCAACGCGTGTGCGCGATGCCGGTGTGACCGACAATCGGCTGTGTTGCGTACAGACTTTCGAGCTCGTGCACCTTACCCTTCGTGCGTACGCGCTCCAGCCCGTTTGCGGTGAGCAGGGCGATGCCAGCCGAATCGTAGCCGCGATATTCCAGCGCCTTCAGGCCCGCGATCAGCGTGCCCACCACATTGCGCCGCGCGGCGGCGCCCACGATTCCGCACATGAAACGATCCTCGAAACTGGCGCGTATTTTACCGGTTCGGCGGCTGAATACGGGGTTATTTCGGGGATTTTTGCGGGCGTTTCCAACCCGGCAAGGTCGCCTGTTTCGCACGCGCGACGGTCAATTCGCCGGGCGGAGCATCCACGGCGATGGTCGAGCCGGCCGCAATCGTCGCGTCCTTGCCGATCGTCACCGGCGCGATCAGCGCGGTGTTCGAGCCAATGAAGGCGCCGTCTTCGATCATGGTGCGGTGCTTGTTCGCGCCGTCGTAATTGCAGGTGATCGTACCGGCGCCGACGTTCACGCGCGCGCCGATGCTGGCATCGCCCAGATAGCTCAGATGATTGGCCTTGGAATCCTCGCCGAGCGTTACATTTTTCACCTCGACGAAATTGCCGATTTGCGTGCCGGCAGCCAGTACGGTACCTGGACGCAGTCGTGCGAACGGGCCGATCACGCAGGCGCCGTGGGTCGCCACGCCGTCCAGATCGCAATGTGCGCGCACTTGCGTACCTGCCGCAAGCTGCGAATTCCGGATCCGGCAGAATGGGCCAATACGCACGCCATCGCCGAGTTCGACCGCGCCTTCGAATACGCCATCGACATCGATTTCAACGTCCGTTCCGCAATGCAGTTGACCGCGCAAATCGAAACGCGCCGGATCGGCAAGTCGCAAGCCTTGTTCGCATAGCGCGCGGGCCTGGCGTTGCTGGAAATGGCGCTCAAGCTGGGCGAGTTGCCAGGCGTCGTTCGCGCCGAGCGTCTCGCGTTCGTCGCGACAGCGCAAAATTACTGCCGGCATATTCTCGGCAGCGGCTTGGGCGAACACGCCGGTGAGATAGAGCTCGCCCTGCGCGTTTTGATTGTCCAGGTTGTGCGCCCATACGCGCAGGCGGCGCGCGTCGGCGGCGAGCATGCCGGTGTTGACCGTGGCGATGGTGCGTTGCTCCGGCGTGCAGTCCTTGTCCTCGACAATGGCGCGCACCTGGCCGAGTCCGTCGCGGATCACGCGGCCGTAGCCGCGCGGGTCGAATACCTCGGCAGTCAGCACGGCCAGCGACGCATCCGCGTCGCACAGCGGTTTGAGCGTAGCCGCGCGAATCAGCGGCACGTCGCCGTACAGCACCAGTACGCGTGCGGTTTCTGGCACTTGCGCCAACGCCAGTTGCACGGCATGGCCGGTGCCGTGCTGCTGCGCCTGATGCACCCATTCCAGGTCCGCTTGCTCGGCAAACGCAGCGCGCACCTGATCGCCGCGATGGCCGTAGACAACGTGGATTAGCGCCGGCGCCAATTCCCGTGCGGTCGCGATCACGTGTTCCAGCATCGGCCGACCCGCCAATGGCAGCAGCACTTTCGGCAGCGCCGAGTGCATGCGTTTGCCTTCGCCAGCGGCGAGAATGAGGATGTGCAGGGGGCTGGAGTTCATGCGCCTACGATAGCGCGTTTCGAGGTCCATACGAAAACGCCGGCTTGATTCGTGGCTTGCGCTTGGGGAACCTCTGATTGACCGTCGCGAGCGAAGGCAGATTGTGTGCCGCCGGAGCGCAGAAACCGGAGTTTACTTGAGGGTAAATGAGGGTGAGTCGAGCGCTGCTTGGCTCGCACAGCGAGCCGCGCGAGCGAACGCCCGCGCCACTCGCGCGGGCCGGGAGCACCGTCGGCACGCAAGCTGCCGAGCACAGCAGGTCAAGCAGAGGTTCCTCAGTGGCGCAACTGCTTGCGCAACCGTTCAATCGCCTGCAACTGGGCAACGGCCTGCAGCAGTTCGACCTGGGCCTGTGCGATTTCCACGGCGTCGACGCGGTTGGCGAGCAGGCGTTCGGCGTTTTCCTTGGCGTGGCGTGCGGCGGCTTCGTCCAGG
>JBOHYL010000157.1:0-49178 GCA_050737915.1 Rudaea sp. | reverse complement strand
CTGTTGTGCTGTGGATTCGCCAATGCCAATTTCGGCGCGTAGCCATTCCACGGCATTTGCTTCCCCCGCTTGGCGGGGGAAGCTGGCCGCAGGACTGATGGGGGCTGTGCTGGCTTGCCCCCTTCCGCCTTCGGCACCTTCCCCCGCGAGCGGGGGAAGGGAAGCTTGACCTCCATCCCCAAGCAGCCGGGCCGAAATCCCCTCGCGCAAGCGCGACACTGCGAACGACAATTCGTCGCTGCGCCCAGGCGCCTCGCCGAGCCAGAACGGAATCGTCGGTGGCAGGCCTTGCGCGTCTTCTACGCGCACGCGACCACGCTCGACGCGCAGGATGCGATACGCGGTATTGCCGAGCTGGAAGATATCGCCGGCAATGGATTCGACCGCGAAATCCTCGTGCACCGTGCCGACACGCTGCGCCTGCGGTTCCAGCATCACTTCGTAGTCGGCCGTGTCGGGAATCGCACCACCCGAAGTGATCGCGGTCAGACGCGCACCGCGGCGGGCGCGCAGCACGCCGTTGACGGCATCGCGATGCAGATACGCCGCGCGCGGTCCACGCCGCGTGCTGAATCCGTCGGCGAGCATGCGCACGATTCCGGTGAATGCAGCTCTGCTCAGTCCGGCGAACGGATAGGTACGGGTGACAAGGCCGAACAATTCATCTTCGTTCCATTCCCGACAGGCCACTTCGGCCACGATCTGCTGGGCGAGTACATCGAGCGCGTTGTGTTCGACATGCAGGGTGTCGAGTTCGCCACGCCGAATGGCGTCGAGCAACGCTGCACATTCGATCAGATCGTCGCGCGAAGTCGGAAACAAGCGTGCCTTGGGCATGCCGTTGACGGCGTGGTTGGCGCGTCCGGCGCGCTGTAAAAAAGTGGTGATCGAGCGCGGCGAGGCGATCTGACACACCAGATCGACGTCGCCGATGTCGATGCCCAGTTCCAGCGACGCCGTGGCGACGAGCGCGCGCAGTTCGCCGCGTTTCAGACGCTGCTCGGCGGCGAGGCGTTGTTCGCGCGCCAGGCTGCCATGATGCGAGGTCACCGCGTCCCTGCCGAGCAATTCGGACAGATACCGCGCCACGCGCTCGGCCATGCGCCGCGTGTTGACGAAGACCAGCGTCGTGCGATGGGCCTGAATCAGTTGTGCGAGGCGCGCATACACGAGCTGCCAGACATCGCCTGACATCACCGCTGAGAGCGGCACCGGAGGAAGTTCGATGGCCAGATCGCGTTGCCGCGTGTAACCGACGTCGACGATTTCGCAATCGACATCGGGACATGCGACCGTTCCCGGGTCGGATTCCATTCGGTTTCCTGCTACGTCGCCACGTGCTGCACGCGAGGCGTTACTTCGCATCGCGTCGACGCGACACGCTCCACCAATCAGATAGCGCGCAACTTCATCAATCGGGTTCTGCGTCGCCGACAGTCCGATCCGCGTCAGCGGTCGGGTACACAATGATTGCAGCCGTTCCAGCGATAGCGCCAGATGCGCGCCGCGCTTGTTTGGTGCCAGCGCATGGATTTCATCAACGATGACAGTGCGCGTGCTCGCCAGCATCGCGCGCCCGGATTCAGAGCCGAGCAGGATATACAGCGACTCGGGCGTGGTCACTACGATATGTGGCGGCCGTCGTCGCATCGCATTGCGTTCGGCCTGCGGCGTGTCGCCGGTGCGCACACTGCTGCGGATTTCCACATCCGGCAAGCCCAGTTCCAGCAGCTTGTCTCGAATGCCGGCGAGCGGCGCTTCCAGATTGATGCGCACATCGTTCGACAGCGCCTTGAGCGGCGAAACGTAGACGATGCGGGTTGCGTCGGCAAGATTGCCGTCGACGCCATCGCGGACCAGCGCATCGATCGCGGCGAGGAACGCGGCCAGCGTTTTGCCGGAACCCGTCGGTGCCGCAATCAGGACATGGCGGCCGGATGCAATTGCCGGCCACGCGCGCGCTTGCGCGGGCGTCGGCGCCGCGAATGCGCTGCGGAACCAGGCCGCGACGGCGGGATGAAAGCATTCGAGCGACATCCGGCGATTGTCCTCCGTTTGTTTCCCCCACACTAATTCGACCCCGTCTCAGCTGCCGCGACAGTGCCGAATCTGGCAAAATACTCGACCTTTTCACCTGTCCGCGGGAGTTCCATGAGCCACCACGACATTCGCTCTGCCGTGCGTCCGGCGCCCGATCAGCCAATGGTCGATATCGCCGATTACGTACTCGGTTACAAGATCGACTCGAAAGAGGCCTACGACACCGCACGCTACATGCTGATGGATTCGCTCGGCTGCGCGATGCTGGCGATGAAGTTTCCCGAATGCGTCAGGCACCTGGGGCCTCTGGTGCCTGGCGCGATCCTGCCGGGTGGCGCACGCGTGCCGGGAACAAGTTGGGAACTGGATCCCGTACAGGCCGCGTACAACATCGGCGTGCAGGTGCGCTGGCTGGATTTCAACGACACCTGGCTCGCAGCCGAATGGGGCCACCCATCCGACAATCTCGGCGCGATTCTGGCCGTGGCCGATTATGTTTCGCGCAAGAATGTGCGCGAAGGCCGCCAGCCGCTCACCATCAAGGATGTGCTGACTGCCGCGATCAAGGCGCACGAAATCCAGGGTTGCTATGCGTTGAAGAATTCGTTCAATCGCATCGGCCTGGACCACGTGATTCTGGTACGCCTGGCCTCTACTGCGGTCGTCACCCAAATGCTCGGCGGCGGCAAGGGCGAAATCGTCAACGCGATCTCGCACAGCTGGATCGACAACGGTGCGCTGCGCACCTATCGCCACGCGCCGAACACCGGCCCGCGCAAGAGCTGGGCCGCGGGTGACGCTTGCCGTCGCGCGGTCACGCATGCGCTCAATGCAGTCAAGGGCTGCGTCGGTTATCCGTCGGCACTGAGCGCGAAAACCTGGGGATTCTACGACGTCGCGTTGAGGGGCAAGGCGTTCGAGTTCGAGCGTCCCTTCGGCAGTTACGTGATGGAAAACGTGCTGTTCAAGATCTCGTATCCCGCCGAGTTCCACGCCCAGACTGCGGTGGAATGTGCGATGCAATTGCACAGCCAGGTCAGCGGCAGGCTTGACCAGATCGAACGCATTGAAATCCAGACCCAAGAAGCTGGCGCGCGCATCATCGACAAGACCGGGCCGTTGGCAAATTACGCCGACCGCGATCACTGCATCCAGTATATGGTGGCCGTGCCGCTGATCTTCGGCCGCCTGACCGCCGACGATTATGCAGATGCCGTGGCCGCTGATCCGCGCATTGATGCGCTGCGTGCGAAGATGACGGTCGAGGAGAATCCGCAGTTCACCCGCGACTATTTCGATCCGGACAAACGCTACATCGGCAATTCCTTGCAGGTGTTCTTCCAGGGTGGCGGCAAGACCGAAAAAATCTCGATCGATTATCCGATCGGCCACCGCAAACGCCGCGCCGAAGGCATTCCGGTGCTGCTCCAAAAGTTCGAGGCCGCCCTGGGTGGGCATCTTTTGGGGGGGCGGGTCCGAAGCGTCCTCGCTGCCACACGGGATCCGGCTGCGTTTGAGGCTATGCCCGCCTCGGACTGGATGGCGTTGTTCGCCCAGTGAGGATAACTGGCTAAATCCCGGAAGTTACAGGAAAAAAAGCAGGTACACAGGCTGAGCGGATGCTGAACCCGGAGTCTGGAGGACGCCTATCAGTTTTGCTAAACTGCTGCCGCTCGCGTTGTACCTGTGCTAACGTATAATTAACGCGACGCAGACGCCACACGGCTTCGTGGCGTTGTCGCGTGCCGCGTGAGTGGAGCGGACGCCCAAAAAAACTAGCTATGAGGAGACTCTCCGATGAAACGTAATACCCTGTTTGTCCTGATCGCCCTGGGACTGGGCGGCGTGAGTGTCGCCAATGCCCAGGATGCCAGCAGTTGGTATCTGGCTCCACGCTTGGGCATCGTCTCGCCCGACAGCTCCCGTACCACCAAGACCTCCGCATTCGAAGGCATCGGTGCCGGCGTGTGGGTCAACCCGAATCTTGCCGTCGACTTCGAATACGGCATCAACAATGCGGATTTCAAGACCAATTCGCCGCGTAATGGTCATCAGTGGGAAAGCATGCAGCTGGATGTCGCCGCGCGCTGGTTCTTCGGTGAAATCGGCTCCGGCTGGCGTCCGTACCTGATGGGCGGTGTCGGTGCGTTGCGCCACAAAGCCTTCTCGGGTTATCTGCTGCACCAGACCACTTCCTTTGGTGGCCAATCCCAAGGTCAGTTCGCCATAGCTGGCGGTTGGGATCCGATGGTCACGGCCGGTATCGGCATGCAGTACAACATGTCCGATCGTCTGGCGTTCCGCGGCGAAATCGCGGCGCGTTACGACCGCGACAACAACTCGCTCAACTCCACGCTGGCGGCTTCCGAAGGTTTCTCGCCTCACACCGGGTTTACCGATGCGATCGCGACAGTCGGCCTGACCTACAGCTTCGGCGGTGGTGCGGCTCCGGCCTCGGCGCCTGCGCATGCAGAAGCCGCTCCGCCACCGCCGGCAGCGCCGCCACATGAAGAAGCCACTCCTCCGGCTTCGGTTTCCATCGACCTGCGTGGCGTCGAGTTCAAGTTCGACCATCCGCGTGTTGGTGAGAAATTGGTGCCGTCGCTGAAGGCGCCGACTGCCGATTCCGTGCAGATCCTCGACGAAGCCGTGGATACCCTCAAGCGCTATCCGAACGTACATGTGTCCGTCGACGGTTACACCGATTCGATCGGCAGCGATGCGTACAACCAGAAGTTGTCCGAGCGCCGCGCCAAGGGCGTGTACGACTACCTGTCCGACCATGGCATCGATGCCAGCCGTCTGGATGGCCCGAAAGGCTTTGGCGAATCGAACCCGATCGACACCAACAAGACTTCGGCCGGCCGCCAGCGTAACCGCCGCGTCGAGTTGAAGGTGGAAAGCCAGTAAGTTCGGTTGCACAAGCAAGTACAAAAAAGCCCGGCTCATGCCGGGCTTTTTTTTGAAGAGTCTTTTCGACGGTCAGCGTTTCCCAAAAAGATAATGTCCGACCATCCATTCGTTGCCACCCCGGTAACCGAACAGTTCCGCACAGGCCATCCAGAACATGCGCCAACGTCGTAACCACAGTTTTGCATCCGGGCCGTAGGCGCGTTCGAGTTCGCTCAGCACTTCGTCGCGATGGGCGTCCTGGTTGGTCAGCCAGGCATTGGCGGTTTTCTGATAGTGCGTCCCGGACAAACGCCACTGTTGCTCGATGGCCAGTTCGCGTTGGAACCACAGCAACGTATCGGCCGCCGGCATCAGACCGCCGGTAAAAAATTGCCGGCCGAGCCAGTTGTCATCGCCTTCGGTCTCGAACGGATACATCAATTCGCGGTGGCAAAAGATGTGCACGAACACTTTGCCGCCGGGGCGCAGCCATGACGCAATGCGCTCGAGCAGGATCTCGTAGTTGCGCATGTGCTCGAACATCTCGATCGAAACCACGCGATCGAACTGCGCTGGCTCCAGTGCGAGCTGATTCACGTCCTGCGTGATCACGCGCACATTTTCGAAACCGAGTTCCTTGCAGCGGGCCTGAATGAATCCGCGCTGCGGCCGTGAATTCGACACTGCGGTGATGCGACTGTGGGGAAAGTATTGCGCCATCCACAAGGTCAGCGAGCCCCAACCGCAACCGAGCTCAAGGACATCCTGACCATCGGCGAGCTGTGCGCGCGCGCCATAAAGGTTCAGCATCGCCTCTTCGGCCTGATCCAGAGTGTCGGTGCGGTTGGCGAAATGGCAGCTTGAATACTTCAGGCGCTTGCCCAGACACAGCTCGAAAAAGCGCGGCGGCAACTCGTAATGCTGCGCATTCGCCTTGTCGGTGTGAATCGCCATAGGGCTTGTGCGCAAGCTGTCCAGGCATTGCTGGAATCGCGCCCATGCCGCACAACTGTCGCCACCGTATTCCTCGCGCAGGCGTTGAGAGCACAGGCGACGGATACCGAGGCGAATCAACCAGTCGGGAAGCAGACCGCGTTCCGCCAGGCCAAGCAGGCCCGCAGCGGCAGATACGGAATGGGCCGCGCTAGCGGCGCCGGACGCGGTCGTGTTCATGAGCCGGACTC
Organism: Rudaea sp.; assembly: GCA_050737915.1. Taxonomy (GTDB): domain Bacteria; phylum Pseudomonadota; class Gammaproteobacteria; order Xanthomonadales; family Rhodanobacteraceae; genus Rudaea. The sequence continues at coordinate 43,062 of JBOHYL010000157.1, read as the reverse complement.
TTTTGGAAACCACGGGATCAGGATGCTGGTGCTGCGCTGGTAATCGCGATAGTCATCGCCTCGCGAGCGCAGCGCTTGCGCTTCGGTGAACGGGATGCCGGTGATCCAGACCAGCGAGGCGAGCATCAGCGTGGGGCCGAGCCAGCTCAGCAGCCAGGCTGGGAACGGCGTGCCGACAGCGAGAAAAATGTAAGCGAACCAGTGCAGCCATTCGAAAAAATAATTCGGATGGCGCGAATAGCGCCAAAGGCCGTTACGACACGTGTGGCCGTGATTTTGCGGGTTTTTGCGAAACGCGGACAACTGCGCATCGGCGATGGATTCGCCTGCGATGCTGATCGCCCAGATTGTCAAGCCACAGGCGCACCAAATCGAGAACGTCTCACGCGGGTTTTCGGCAACCGCGAGAAACGGCAGCGAGAACAGCACCGTCAGCAAACCCTGCGTCATGAAAAAGCCGAGCAGCTTGCGCTGATCGCCGTTCCAGTATTCGCGCAGGTAACGGTAGCGGCCGTCTTCGGATTCGCCGAGCACGCGTGCCAGGATATGCAGACACAGCCGCAACGCCCAGATCCCACCGAGCATGGCCACCGCCAACCGAGATACCAGACCGCCGCTGCCGACCCACGCATAGAACAGTGCGGCCGCACCCATGCACGCGGCCCAGATCGCATCGACGATGCCGATATTGCGTGTGCGCAACTGGATCAGCCAGCCGATAAACATCGCAATACTGGCGGCAATCCACACATACAAGATAGTCATCGGGTTCATGGTGCGGCTCCGTGATACATCGTTCCGGTACGTTGTGTGCCGGCAAGTTGACGGGCGAGTACGCACAACGCCGGCGTGAGCACAGCCCAGACTGCCGCGAGTACTAGCAGCGTCGGCAAGCGAGCTTGGGCAAATGCGAGCGCGCCCCAGTGCGCTGCCGCCAGGTAGGCAAGAGGCGCGGCGATGGCGCCAAGCAATGCCGCAGCCGACGCATGCGACTTGAGCCACGCCAGCGAATGATTGAGCGTCAATGCAAAACTCATCCACAACGCCACGATCCACACCGGCGCAAGCTGCGGCCATGGAACGGCGGCGGAATAGTCCAGCAATCCGGATTGGGCAAAACCCGAGTCTACGACGAAGCCGATGACTGCCGCACACACCAGCAACATTGTATCGGCGCGACGCAACGTCGATATCGAAAATTGCCAGGCGGCAAATGCGATCAGCGCCAATGGACCCGCCCACCACCAGCCGTGCGCGGCGCCGGCGATGGCGATCAGCCAGGTGGCTTGATAGGCAATGGCATTGATCCACAAATTCACAATGACGCCCCCGGATTCAGCGGATACTGCGCGCGTCTGCAACCCGGCTTGACCAGCAGCATTTGCACGTCGGCGGTGGAACGTTCGCGGAAACCGGCCTCGCAATAGGCCAGATAAAAATCCCACATGCGCACGAAACGCTCGTCGTAGCCTAGCGCGCGCACTTGCGGCAGATGCCGATGGTAACGTTCGCGCCACGCCGCAAGCGTCAGAGCGTAGCTGGGACCGATATCCTCAAGCTGGAACAGTTTGAGATCGCTGGACCGCGCGGCGGCACTGAGCATCGCGCTGATCGATGGGATGAAACAGCCAGGGAAAACATGACGTTTGATGAAATCGACCGCGCGCAGCGCCTGTGCATAGCGATGATCCTCAATCGTGATCGCCTGGATCAGGGCCATGCCATCGGGTTTGAGCAACGAGCCGACCTTGCCGAAATAGGAGTCCATGTATTGGTGGCCGATTGCTTCGATCATCTCGATCGATACCAGCTTGTCGTAGTGACCGGACAAATCGCGGTAATCCTCAAGCAGTACCTTGACGCGATCTTGCAGTCCGGCTTCAAGCACGCGTTGACGTGCCAGATCGTATTGCTCGCGCGAGATCGTCGTTGTGGTGACACGGCAGCCGTGATTGCGCGCGGCATGAATGGCAAAGCCGCCCCAACCGGTGCCAATCTCGGCGACGTGATCGTGCGCTGATAGTTCAAGTTTGGAACAAATGCATTCGAGCTTGCGCACGGACGCGGTTTCCAGCGATTCTTCGACGTGTGCGAAGATCGCCGAGGAATACATCAGGTTGTCATCGAGAAACAAACGGAAGAAATCGTTACCCAGATCGTAATGTGCGGCGATGTTGCGGCGGCTGCCGTCGCGCGTATTACGACGCACCGCATGCAGTGCGCGCATGAGCATCCCGCCGAAACGCGCCAGTCCGCTTTCCATGGCATCGAGCAGATCGCGATTGCGTACCAGCATGCGCATCAGCGCGACCAGATCGTCGCACTGCCAAGCGCCGTCCATATACGCTTCACCCGCACCAACGCTGCCGTTGCCGGCGACCTGGCGGTAAAACACTGCATCGTATACTTTCAGTGTCGCCTGCAAGGTGTCTGCCGGACTCGGCGCGGGAGTGCCGAGCGTCGTCTCGCCGAGCGCATCGACGATGTGCAGTCGGCAATCGCGTAGTGCTCCGATTTGCGCGAACAGGCGCCGGCGCAAAGCGCGATCCAATGCGCCGTAGCTGACGGGTGGCGCAAATTCGAGCGTTCTGGCCGATTCGGAATTCATGGCGTCAACTCGTTTTGGAATTCGGATGCGTGTACACCGGATTGCGACGCAAGAGAATCAACAACGCCTGCCAGTGGATTGCCGCGACGATGCGCAGAGTCATTGCCGGAAAGCGCAGCAACACGCGCGCCAGGTTTGCACCGGTCAATGGCTTGCGCTGCAGCACCAGGGTGGCGTCGAAATCGCGCTTGGCACCGTCAAGTACATCCATGTGCAGGCGCAGCGCATCGTCGGGCGCGGTAAAGCGCCAGGCGTAATCGCGCTGCATTGGCATGAATGGTGAGACGTGGAAGTCCTTGCGAAAATCCCAGCGCAGCGCGGCGCCATGCCGCTCGGCTTTGGCCACCGGCAACACGTAGCTGTGGCGCTCCTTCCACGGCGTGTTGGTGATTTCGGCGACGATCGTATCCAGCGTCGTGCCGTCGTCGGCGTAGCAGTAGTAGAAGCTGACCGGATTGAAACAATGTCCGCAAGTGCGAAGATGCGTCAACAGACGGATTGGCCCACCTGGAGCGCGTCCGCAAACTTCATGAATGCGTGCGCGTACGGCTTGATCCAGCGGAATGTCCGGATCGCCCAGATAATCGCTGCGGCGAAATTCGGCCAGGTTGCGCCGATTGACCGACCACAGCCAACGTTTGGTGAAGACGCGATCGAGTTCGGTCAGGTCCAGATACAGCAAGTACATGCGATAACGAAACGCATGCGCGTGCGGCGCATGCCGTCGATGGCGTACCCAGCCCTCGTAAAGGCAACTGGCCAGAGGTGTAGTCATGGCCAACGCACGCCGAGCGCGTTGGCGACTTCGACCGCGCTGCGCATGCCGTCCTCGTGAAAGCCCCAGCCCCAGTACGCGCCGGCGAACCAGGTGCGATTGATGCCCTGGATTTGCGCCTTGCGCGACTGTGCAGCGACAGCGGCTTGCGTGTACAGCGGATGGTGATAGCGCATGCGCTTGAGAATCTTCGCCGGCGCAATCCGGTCCGTGCGGTTCAGCGTGACCACGATAGGCTCGGCGCAATCCAGACCCTGTAGCAGGTTCATGCAATAACTGACCGTGCAGTGTTTGCTGGCATCCGCCGACACCAGCGCGTTCCAAGCGGCCCAGGCCCGACGCCGGCGTGGCAGCAGACCCGCATCGGTATGCAGCACGGTATCGTTTTCCTGATACGGCATGGCGCCGAGAATGGCACGCTCGTTTTCGCTGGCATCGCCAAGCAGACCCAGCGCCTGATCGCTGTGGCTGGCGATTACGGCATGGTCATAGCGATCGCTGCCGGCGACACAGTCGACACGCACGCCGTCGCCCGCGCGCACGAGTTTCGTCACCGCGCAGCCAATACGTTCACGCAAGCGCCACGACTTGCGCAGCGCGCTCACGTAACTTTGCGAACCGCCCTTGACCACTCGCCATTGCGGCCGGCCGCGCACTTGCAGCATCTGGTGATTGGCCATGAATTGCGCCAGATACTTCGCCGGAAATTGCGCAATCTGCGCCGACGGAGACGACCACAAGGCTGAAGCCATCGGCACCAGATGATCGTCGCGGAATGCGTCCGAATAGTGGTGCTCGGCGAGGTAATCGCCCAAGGTCGGACCTGGTTCGGACCGATCCAGCAAGTCCGGCGCATTGCGGTAGAAACGCGCGATCTCGCGCAGCATGCGCCAGAATCGCGGCGAAAACAGATTACGGCGCTGGCAGAACAGGCCACGCAGATCAGTGGCGTTGTACTCCAGGCCGGTGCCTTCATTCTTCACCGCAAAACTCATCGTGGTCGGCTGCGTGTCCACGTCCAGTGCGCCAAACAATTTGTGCAAGAGCGGATAATGCGGTTCGTTGAACACGATAAACCCGGTGTCCACGGCATGGCAGCGTCCGCCAACTTCGACGTCGTGCGTGTGCGTATGTCCGCCAAGATAATCGTTGGCTTCGTACAGCGTCACGTCGTGCTCGCGTGCCAGCAGCCAGGCACTGGCCAGTCCGGCAATGCCAGAACCGATCACCGCAATTCTCATGCTCCCCGCACCTGCTTCAATCCCGGTGGAACGGGCTTCAGGTCCCACACCAGTCCGCACGCCGCAAAACCACGCAACAAGTAATAAGTGAAATCCAGTTCCCACCAACGGAATCCCTGACGCGCAGCGCCGGGAAAATGATGGTGATTGTTGTGCCAGCCTTCGCCGAAAGTGAGCAGGGCAAGGATCCAGTTGTTGCGCGAATTGTCGCGCGTGGCGAAACGGCGCGAGCCGAAGCGGTGCGCCAATGAATTGATCGTGACCGTGGCGTGGAACAGCGCCACGGTGGAAACGAAAAATCCCCAGATCAGAATCTGTGCACCGCTGGTGCCCAGCGTCGGATACGCGTAATGCAACCAGCGCCCGAAGTAGAACAACCCAATCGCTAGCGCAATCGGCACGGCAATATCAAATCGGTCGAGCACGCGCAATTCCGGCAAACGGCGCAGATCGGGGATCGATTCCCAATCGGTGCGGAAGCCGCGCGGGGTCAGGAACCAGCCCATGTGGCTCCACCAGAAGCCGCGCTGCAGCGGCGAATGGATGTCGCGTTCGGTGTCGGCATGGCGGTGATGGTTGCGGTGATGCGCAGCCCACCACAGCGGGCCGCGCTGCACGCACATCGCTCCGATCAGCGCGAACACGAACTGCATCGCGCGCGAGGTCTTGAACGCTTTGTGCGAGAAATAGCGATGATAGAAACCGGTCAATGCGAACATGCGCACCACGTATAGCGTCACGGACACGATCAGTGCCGTCCAGGAAAATCCCACCCAGATGACGCCAAGGCACGCCAGATGCATGCCGATAAACGGAATCACGCGCAGCCAGTCGATGCGGTCGACAGCCGCATTCTCGTATGCGTTCGCCGCATCGGCATCGAACCATTGCGTGATCGCCGCGAGCTTGCCGGAGCGGCGTTTGGCGAGGGCGGGGTTCATGCGCGCAGCGGTTCCTTTCTGGGGTGCGGGAGTGTCGCCCGTACGCAGTGACGATGCGGTGAAGGTGGCCGTGCAACCGCTTCAGGCCGCCCGCATGCCGGCGCGAACGCTCACAATTGGAGTTCGACCTGGGTCTTGACCGAATTGGCGATAAAGCAGGCCGCGTGCGCACGCTGGTGCAGGGCCACGGACTCCTCTGGCGTCGGCCGCTTGTCTCCGGAGAACACGACTTTCGGCGCGAGGGTCGCCTTGACCACGGCCAACTTACCGTCGGCATTCTTGTCGAGCACCGCGACGGCGTCGTCGTGATAGCTATCGACGACATAGCCGCGATTCGCAGCCACGGCCAGAAACGTGAGCATGTGGCAGGCGCTGAGTGCAGACAGCAGCAACTGCTCCGGATCGGCATGCGCATCGTTGCCGCCGTAAGCCGACGATGGCGAGCCGTGCAGGGTCTGCCCGCCGGCATAGCGAATCAGGTGATCCGGCGAATAATTTCCGCGCGCGAACGGGCCGCCATTGCGCGACCACTCCAAGCCGATGCGATGTTCCGACATCGAATTCTCCCCGGGACTTTGACGGCGCGCCGCCGTTGCGGCAACGTGCGCGAATGAGTCCCAAGCCTACCCCATCCGCGCGGCGACGTCATCGTGTGCCGGATGAAGCGCCGCGATATGGTCTGGCGCGCGCGTTAAGCAAGCTTGGCGTGTGCTCCCGCGCGCGAGCGGAAGCACTGGTGCGCACCGGGCGCGTGCGCGTAAATGGGCGTAGCGTGCGCGACCCGGAAGCGCCAACTGCGGTCCTGGATGACCAAATCACGCTTGATGGCGCAACGATTGCCGCTGTCGAAAAAATATATATCGCCCTGAACAAGCCGCGTGGCTATATCACCACGGCCCGCGACGAACGCGGTCGCAACACGGTATATACATTACTGCAAGATGGAAAATTCCCATGGCTGGCACCGGTCGGGCGCCTGGACAAGGCGAGCGAAGGCTTGCTGCTGTTCACCAACGACAGTGTCTGGGCGGCGCGCCTGACCAATCCGCAATCGCATCTGGACAAGACCTACCACGTGCAGATCAACGCATTGCCGGATAGCGATCTGCAGAAGCGGCTACGGAGTGGCGTTGATGACGACGGAGAGCATCTCGCCGCAAAATCCGTGCGCGAGCTGCGCCGCGGCGACAAGAACGCGTGGCTGCAGATCGTGCTCGACGAAGGCCGCAACCGGCAGATCAGGCGTCTGTTCGCGGCCTTGAATATCGACGTTCTGCGCTTGGTGCGGGTGGCGATCGGACCACTGGTGCTGGGCGAACTGGACAAGGGTCAGTGGCGTTCACTGAGCGCTGCGGAAGTCGGAAAGTGGTGATGTCCAAACCACCCCGCCTGCACGGGTCAGATATTCGCGGCGCTGGCCGGCTGGCGGTCGAGGCGACGCTGGGCCTGACCCGCCTGGTCGAAACCCTGCACCACAATATCCTGCGTACGCCAAGCGTGCTGGGCACATCAACGCAACTGCCTGCGAAAGGCATTACCGGATTTGTATACAAAACCATTCGCGGTGTGACGAAAATGGTTGGCGGCGGCATCGATCTGGTGTTGAGCCAACTTGCCCCGCTGCTTGATCGAGAGCACGCCGAATCGTCGGCTGAACGCGAAGCGGTACTGGCCGCGTTGAACGGGGTGCTTGGCGATCATCTCGTTGCCAGCGTCAATCCGTTGGCAATTGCGATGCAGTGGCGTCGCGCCGGCCACGTGCTTCCACTCACACGCGTAGCACTGCGCCGTGCACTACCGGATGCGTCCGGCAAGGTGCTGTTGCTGATCCACGGGCTGTGCATGAACGATCTGCAATGGCGACGCAACGGCCACGATCATGGCGCCATGCTCGCTGCTGACGCAGGATTCACGCCGGTGTATCTGCATTACAACAGTGGCATGCACATCTCCACCAATGGTCGCCAATTCGCTGACTTGATTGAAACGCTGCTGAAGGCATGGCCGGTGCCGGTGGACGAACTGGTGATAGTCGGTCACAGCATGGGTGGCCTGCTTGCACGCAGCGCCTGCCGCTATGGCGAACTGGCCGGACACCATTGGCCGCGGCATCTGCGCAAGATCGTTTTCCTTGGCACCCCGCATCTGGGTGCGCCGCTGGAACGTGGCGGCCACTGGATCGATGCTGTCCTGGATGCCAGTCCGTACACGACGGCATTCGCGCGGCTCGGCAAACTGCGCAGCGCCGGCATTACCGATCTGCGTCACGCCAGCCTTTGCGACGAGGATTGGCAGTCCTGCGACCGGTCCGCGCGATCGCAGCGCAAGCCGCGCGGGCTACCGTTGCCGGATGGCGTGGCCTGCTATGCGATTGCCGCGTCGCTGGCGGCAAAATCCGGCGCGCTCAAGGAACGGCTGCTCGGCGACGGCCTGGTGCCGCTGGACAGCGCGCTTGGGCACGACTCAGGTGGCATACGTGATCTGGCAATTCCGAAATCGAAGCAGTGGATTGGCCACCGTATGAATCATCTGGATCTGCTCGACCGCGGGCAGGTTTACGCAAAACTCAGACGCTGGCTCGCCGAAGACTGCTAATATCTTGATACGATCCTTGGCTACATCATTGTCATGGCCAGCAACGATTCTTTTCCGCTCGAAGGCGGCTGCAGCTGCCGTGCAGTGCGCTATCGCATGTTGACCGCGCCACTGTTTGTGCACTGCTGCCACTGTACGTGGTGCCAGCGTGAAACCGGCACCGCGTTCGCGCTCAACGCGATGGTCGAAGCCGATCGCGTGGAGTTGTTGCAAGGCGAGGTCGAAGTTGTGGCGACGCCATCCAACAGCGGCAAGGGCCAGAAAATCACACGTTGTCCTTCTTGCCGGATCGCATTGTGGAGCAATTACAGCGGCGCTGGCGAGGCCATCCGCTTCGTCCGCGTTGGTACGCTCGATCAAGCCTTCCGGCTCAAACCCGATATTCATATCTTCACTTCGACCAAGCAGCCGTGGGTGATCCTGCCGTCGGATACGCCGGCCGTTACCGAGTATTACGATCGCAACGTACACTGGCCGGCGGAAAGTCTGGCGCGGTTGGCGGTAGTGCGCGCTCGAGCAGGGTAATTTCCGAGCGGCGATTCAGAAACGCAACGATAAACAGGTCAGCGCACCATCCATCTTGCGAAATTCGGACATGTCCAGCGCGATGACCGGATGGCCGGACTCGCGCACGGCAGCTTCGAACTGAGGATGTCCTGCCGCTACGATGATGTGGTCGTTGATGCGCAGGCAATTGGCGGCGTAGTTTTCCTGAGGCGTCACCAGCACGCTGGCATAGTCGCGCAACGCCGGATGTCCGGCCAGCGTATCGATCACTGCCACGCGCCAATCGCCCAGATACGAAATGCCGCTTTTCAGATGCAGGATTCCACGCACGCCGCGAATATCGATTGTTGCGGACGTGAATCCCTCGCGCGCCAGAAATTCCGCCAGTTGTCTGGCGCCTTCCGCATTCGTGCGCGCGGAGATGCCGATCAGGAAATACCCATCGCAATCGCACACGTCGCCGCCATCCACCGTGCCCGGTGCGGCAATCGAGTGAACGTTGGTATAAAACCGACGTAGCACTTCGGCAATTCCGGCAACCTCGCCGGCTCGGCTGGGTGCTCCGGGGTGCGTCAGAATGGCGCAACGTGCAGTCAGGATCGCCGTATCTTCGATGAACGTGGCATCCGGGAACTCCTCGTTCGGCGGTAATCGAGTCAGGGTTAATCCACAACTTTCCAGCGCCGAGCAATAACGCGCGTGCTGCGCCAGTGCAGTTGCAAGATTCGGCTTGCCCAATCCAGCCGTGGTAAGGCCATCGGCAAAATTCGCGGCGGGCGGGCGGACGATAGCTTGGGTAAACATTCGGCTTCCTGGGCGCGCGCGTTGCGAATCAGCGGATCACGCCAAGCTTCCTGCCCACCTTCATGAACGCCGCGACTGCACGGTCGATCTGCTCGTGTGTGTGTGCTGCGCTCATCTGCGTGCGAATGCGCGCCTGACCCTGTGGCACTACGGGGAAGAAGAATCCGATGACATAGATGCCTTCGGCAAGCAGGTCCTGCGCGAATTGCTGCGCGAGTTTGGCGTCGTGCAGCATCACCGGCGCGATCGGATGGACACCGGGTTTGATGTCGAAGCCGGCAGCGGCCATCTGCTTGCGGAAATACAAGGCGTTGGCATTGACCTTGTCGCGCAGAGCGGAACTCGACGACAACATCTCGAATACCTTGATCGATGCAGCGACCAGCGGCGGCGGCAGGGTGTTGGAGAACAGGTACGGACGCGAGCGCTGGCGCAGCAGGTCGATGATCTCGCGACGGCCGGTCGTGAATCCGCCGGAGCCGCCGCCGAGTGCCTTGCCAAGAGTGGAGGTAAAGACGTCCACCTTACCCAGCACGCCATGCAATTCCGCCGAGCCGCGACCGCTCGGGCCGACGAAGCCGGTCGCATGCGAATCATCGACCATCAGCAGGGCGTTGTATTTTTCCTTGAGTCTGACGATCTCGTCGAGCCGGGCGATGAAGCCGTCCATCGAAAACACGCCATCGGTGGCGATCAGGCGCGTGCGCTTGCCTTGTGTTTCCTGCAAATGCTGTTCGAGTTCGGCCATGTTGCTGTTGGCGTAACGCCGGCGCTCGGCCTTGCACAGACGAATGCCGTCGATGATCGAGGCGTGATTAAGCGCATCGGAAATCACCACGTCGTTTTCGTCGAGAATGGTCTCGAACAGCCCACCGTTGGCGTCGAAGCAACTTGTGTACAAAATCGCATCGTCCGTGCCGAAGAATTTCGCGATGGTCGCCTCGAGTTGTTTGTGCAGGTCCTGTGTGCCGCAGATGAAGCGCACGCTGGCCAGGCCGAATCCGTGACTGTCCAGCGCATCCTTTGCGGCCTGAATGATTTCCGGATTGTCGGCCAGACCCAGGTAATTGTTGGCGCAGAAGTTCAGCACCTCACGGCCGTCGGCGGTCTTGATCGCCGCGGACTGTGGTGTAGCGATCACACGCTCGGTTTTGTACAGACCTTGTTCGCGGATGGCGTCGAGTTCGGCTTGGATGCGGTCGCGGGCAGGGTAGGGCATGACCATCTCCGGGAAATGACGGCTATTCTAGCCTGCCCGACGCGAACTCGCCGAAGTGCGCATACGCCGGTGCGCCTGCGTACGGCGCACGCAATTGCAGGCTCCAACCGCGTTGGGTCAACGCGCGCTGGGCCAGCATCGAGGCTTCGCCGCCGATCAGTGCGGTCTTGTTGGTGCTGCGCAATTGCGGCTGATCGAAAAATGCCGCGAGCTGGCGATTCCAGGTGAGGTAATCCACCGGTAACGGTAGAATCAATTTTCCGGATCGCGTGCGCCAGACGATCGCCGCACCGACGGTGAACAACGCGCCGCCGTAAACTTCCGACTGGCGCTCAATCAGGGCTAGTGCATCCACCAGATAGCGCGCCTCGACTTCGCCGCGCGTGGTGGCGGCCAGTTCCAGCAGCGAATTGCAGCCGGACTTCGGCGCGAGCTTTTCCAGGTGCCCGATGAATGCCGTGCGCAACGTATCGGTGAAACCGCCGCGGCGCAGGAAGCTGCGCACGGCAACCTCGTCACTGCACAACACCAGCAGGCGCTTGCGATTGCTGCTGCGCAAATCTTCCGGCGTTTTCGACAACACGTATTGATTGAGCTTGCCGGCATCGCCGATCACCGTGGCTGCGCTGCCGCCGATCTGGCCCAGGGCGGTTCCCGCGGAAAAATTGCCCCAGACCGCCGCCCAAGCCAGCGTATCGAGTTTGTCGTTGAGAATCGGGTTGTTGGAGTTCGGATCCACACCCAGCACTTTGGCCAGCTCGCGCCGCTGCGAGTTGAATTGCAGCAAGCGCTTGCTCTCGCGTCCGGTTTCATTGCCCGCGCGCGCATACCAGGCCCGGTTCGGGCTGTCGTTGGTGGGTGGCGGCAGGTCTTCGGGCGCCGTGCGCATGGCCGTCATCGGTCCGGGCGGCGCGCGGTAGGGATTGCCGCTATTTTCCAATTCGCGCGCGGATCGGTCAGCCAGCGATTGCGCACGACCGCTCCATTTGTCCCATTGCGCTCCAAGATACCGCGCCACGCCTTCCGGCAGGCCGGTGATTGTATCGACCGGATGCGCGATCACATTCACGATTGCCGATCCGGTTTTCTTGCCGCGCGCGGCCAGCGAATGCACAAACGCGCCGGTTTTGCTCGCCCGGTCGAGCGCCTCGAGCGCAGGCATTTCTTCTACGCGGATCGCCAGCATTTGCACGCTGTCTGCGCGCAATGGGCCGAACCTCGTATCGAGCAGGAAATTGGCCATGTAGCCGCGAATCGGCACTTCCGGCACGACGTGGAAATCGGGCCCGCTGAGCAGGGCCGGTTGCGCCAGCGCCGGCGCCTTGAGTACGGGTTCCGGCTCGAAGGTTTCGCTGGCGTGCACGTTGCACGTGATTGCGCCGAGCGCAAGGAGTATCGAAAACTTCATCGCGGCAAGATGCCGCAAGCGACGCCAATCGGGGCTGAACGAACCGGTGTCTAGTTCAATTCCACGAACACACCACCTTGCCGCAATTGCCGGTTTCCATCAGGTCGAAGCCCTTCTGGAAATCGTCGATATGCACTTGGTGCGTGAGCACTTTCTGCAGCGGGAATCCGGTCAGCAGCATCTGCGTCATCTTGTACCAGGTCTCGTACATACGCCGACCATAGATGCCGTGCAGCACCAGCCCTTTGAAGATCACCTTGTCCCAGTCGATGCCGGCACCATTGGGCAGGATTCCCAGCAAGGCCACCTTGCCGCCGTGGTACATGCAGTCGAGCATGTCGTTGAACGCGCGCGGATTGCCGCTCATTTCCAGGGCGACATCGAAGCCTTCCATATGCAGGTCCTTGACCACATCCTTCAGCGACTGTTTGGATACGTTGACCACGCGCGTCGCGCCCATGTCGGCGGCGAGTTTCAGGCGATAATCGTTGACGTCGGTGACAACCACGTTGCGCGCACCGACGTGCTTGGCGATACCGGCGGCGATGATGCCGATCGGACCGGCGCCGGTGATCAGCACGTCCTCGCCGATCAAATCGAACTCCAGCGCGCAGTGCGCGGCATTGCCGTAAGGATCGAAAAATGCGGCCAGCTCCGACGGAATCTGATCCGGGATCGGCCACAGGTTCGAAGACGGCATGGCGATGTATTCGGCGAACGCGCCGTTGCGATTGACGCCGATTCCGACCGTGTTTGGACACAGGTGCTGCTTGCCGGCGCGACAGTTGCGGCAAATGCCGCAGACGATATGGCCTTCGGCCGAAACGCGTTGACCCAACGTATATCCGCGCACGCCCGGGCCCATGTCGACGATGCGGCCGACGAATTCGTGGCCGATGACCAGCCCCGGCTTGATCACACGCTGGCTCCACTCGTCCCACTTGTAGATGTGCAGGTCGGTGCCGCAGATCGCGGTTTTCTCGAGTTTTACCAGCACCTCATTCGGCCCGATTTCGGGAACCGGCACCTGTTCCATCCAGATGCCCTTGGCGGCTTCGCGCTTGACCAGCGCCTTCATCGTGTTCGGCATGGGTAGCTCCTGCGAATGCGCCGATTATAGGCCGCGTGGGGCAGGTGCGCCTTACAATCCCGGCATGACCATCGACACACGCCCGCCTGCGATATTCCTGATGGGGCCCACCGCGTCGGGCAAGACCGCACTCGCTTGCGTGTTGGCAGAACGATTTCCACTCGATCTTATCAGTGTCGATTCGGCCTTGGTGTATCGCGGGCTGGAAATCGGTACTGCCAAACCCGATGCCACAACGCAGGCGAAGTTTCCCCATCGCTTGATCGATATCCGAGATCCGAAGGATGTGTATTCGGCGGCCGAGTTCCGCACCGACGCGTTGGGTGAAATGGCGACGATCACGGCGGCCGCACGCGTGCCCCTGCTAGTTGGCGGCACCGGATTGTATTTCCGCGCCTTGCAGTCTGGTCTGTCTGCATTGCCCGAGGCGGATGCGGCGACGCGCGAAAAAATCGCTAACGAAGCGCACGTGGTCGGTTGGGCGGCATTGCACGCGCAGCTGCGCGAGCTCGATCCGCACGCCGCCGCGCGCATCGGTGTCGGCGATGCGCAACGCATCCAGCGTGCCCTGGAAGTGATCGCGCTGACTGGCAAGCCGTTGTCGGCGCAACAGGACGGAATGCCGGCGCCGTTTGCATATCGCGTTCTGAAGCTCGCCCTGGTTCCGCAGGATCGCGCCGCGTTGCACGCACGCATCCGCACGCGCATGGACGCAATGATCGCACAGGGATTTCTCGAGGAAGTCCGCGCCTTGCGCGCGCGCGGCGATCTGCATCCCGACCTGCCGGCATTGCGTGCGGTCGGCTACCGCCAGGCCTGGCAGCATCTGGACGGCCATTTCGACATGGCGCAGTTCCGCGATCATGCGGTTTTCGCCACCCGTCAGCTCGCCAGGCGCCAGCGTACCTGGCTGCGCTCGGAACTGGACGCCCGCGGCATCGATCCGTTCGATTCCGCGCATACGGCGACCGCGCAACACGCCGTGGCCGATTTTCTCGTCCTGGGTGGGCGTTGAAGGGCTGCCGGGCGCTTCAACTGTGCGCCGGAATCGAGTATACTTTCAACACCTTGAATCGGAGCGCCCAGACGATATCGTGCTGTGGCGGCGCATTTTTTCCCGGTTCGCATAACTACAAGCTGCATCAGGAGAAGAACCATGTCCAAAGGTCAATCATTGCAGGATCCGTTTCTGAACGCCCTGCGCCGCGAGCGCATTCCAGTCGCGATCTATCTGGTCAACGGCATCAAGTTACAGGGCACAGTGGAATCTTTCGACCAGTTCGTGGTGCTGTTGCGCAACACGGTCAGTCAGATGGTCTACAAGCACGCCATTTCCACCATCGTGCCGAGCCGCAACGTGCGCGTCGGTGCCGAGCACGATGAGTACGCCCACGCTGCGACAGTGGAAGTCGAATCCGCCGAAAGCTGAGACCGCGTTGACGTTGTTCGAACGCTCCCGCAAAGGCGAACGCGCGCTGCTGCTGCAGCCGCAATGGGTTGGACACAATGATCCAGACGCCTTGGCCGAATTCGGCGAGCTGGCGCGCTCGGCCGGCGCCAGCGTAGTCGGATCGTTGAGCGCGCGGATTGAGCGGCCAAACCCGAAATTCTTCATCGGCAGTGGCAAGGCCGATGAATTGAAGGCCCAGAAACTGGCGCTGGATGCTGATCTGATCCTGGTCAACCATGCGCTGTCGCCGGTGCAGGAGCGCAACCTCGAACAGTTCACTCAGTGTCGCGTGGTCGACCGCACTGGTTTGATCCTGGACATCTTCGCCCAGCGTGCGCGCTCGCATGAGGGCAAACTGCAAGTCGAACTGGCGCAACTCTCGCACATGGCCACGCGTCTGGTACGCGGCTGGACACATCTGGAGCGCCAGCGCGGCGGTGCGATCGGCCTGCGCGGACCCGGCGAAACCCAGCTCGAACTCGACCGGCGCCTGCTCGCTGCGCGGGTCAAGCAACTGACTGCACGTTTGCGCAAGGTCGATGCACAGCGCGCCACGGCGCGGCGCGCGCGCGAACGCAATGCGCTGCCGCTGGTTTCGCTGGTCGGTTACACCAACGCCGGCAAATCCACCTTGTTCAATGCAATCAGTGGTGCCGGCGTGTACGTCGCCGACCAGTTGTTTGCCACACTCGATCCGACCTTGCGCCGTATCGATGGCCTCGACTGCGGCCCGCTGGTGCTGGCCGATACAGTCGGTTTCATCCGCGATCTGCCACACGATCTGGTCGCCGCATTCAAGTCCACGCTCGCCGAAACGCGCGACGCGGATCTGCTTCTGCACGTGGTGGATGCGGCCGATCCAATGCGTGCGGCGCGTATACACGAGGTGCAATGCGTACTTGCCGAAATCGGCGCGCAGGACGTGCCGCAGATTCTGGTGTTCAACAAGATCGACAAGCTCGGCAACGGCGAGGGCATGCCCTCGCCGCGCATTGACTGCATCGATGGCGGCAGCACGCCGCGGGTGTGGCTGTCGTCCACGCACGCAGTCGGTCTGGATATGTTGGGCGAAGTCATCGCGCGCAGTCTGCGTGGCGAGCGGGTGCATCGCTGGCTGCATCTGCCGGGCGATGCCGGGCGCCTGCGTGCGCGCCTGTTCGCGCAAGGCCTGGTTGCCAGCGAACGCTCCGCCGAGCAGGGCTGGGAAGTGGAGATCGACGCGCCGCGTGCGCTGGTCGAGCCATTATTCGGCCTTGCCGGAGGCGATGGCGACTGGTTGCGTGAACAGCTTTTGAATTCCTGATCTATTGCGGTTTCCCTTGCCGTACCGGACGCGGCTTCCTACAATCCGGATCAGCGCAACGCGGTACCAATGGAGACGAACATGGCGTGGAACGAACCGGGCGGGGGCAAGCGCGACCCGTGGCAGAACAAGCCGCAGCCGCCGGATATCGAGGCGTGGCTCAAACGCCTGCGGGACGGCGTCAATCGATTGTTCCGCGGTGGTGGGGGCAAGGTCGGTGGCGGGTCGGGCGGCATTGCCCTCATCGTGTTGGCGCTGATCGTCGCCTGGCTGGCGCTGGATTCGTGGACCGTGATCGACGCGCGCCAGATCGGCGTGGTGTTGCGCTTCGGCCAGTTCAACCGGGTGATGAACAGCGGCCTGAACCTGAAATGGCCGGCACCGGTGGAACGCGTGATCCGGGTCGATGCCACAACGGTCAAGCAGGTGTCCGACGAAGTGCGCGTGTTGACCAAGGACGAGAACATCGTATTGGTCGACTTCAACGTGCAATACCAGGTCACCGACGCAAAAAAATACCTGTTCGGCGCGAACCAGCCGGACGAAACGCTGAAGCAGGCGGCGGAGAGCGCGGTGCGCCAGGTGATCGGCCGCAGTGCGATGGACACGATTCTTTCCGGGCACGGTTCCGAAGTGGTTGGCGAAACCAAGAAACTGTTGCAGCAAACCCTTGACGGCTATGGCGTGGGCCTGCTCGTCACGGAGATCAATTTCCAGAAAATTCTGCCGCCGCCAGAAGTGAAAGAGGCGTTCGACGACGCCAACAACGCCGGCAACAACCAGCAGCAGTTCATCAACGAAGCACAGGGCTATGCAGCGAAAGTGGTGCCGCTGGCGCGGGGCGAGGCGGCGCGCATTCGCGCCGAGGCCGAAGGCTACAAGGCCGCGCATATCGCGACCGCGACCGGCGACGCGCAACGCTTTTCGCTGATTGATGCGCAATACAAGGCGGCGCCCGAAGTCACGCGCAAGCGCCTGTATCTGGAGACGATGCAGGACGTACTCGGTTCAAACCTCAAGATCGTCGATGCGGGTAGCGGCAAGAACCTCATCTATTTGCCACTGGACAAGCTCAAAGCCGGATTGGACGCCGCCACAGCCGCCGCGGCGGCAAGTGCTGACTCGACCAAGGAAAAAACCGCCAAGGGAGACAGCCCATGAAGCTGCTGACCCCCGTCGTCGCCGTGCTGTTGGCGCTGCTCATCGCCAACAGCGCGTTCATCGTGCCCGAAGGGCAGAGCGCGCTGGTGCTGCAATTCGGTCGCATCGTTGACGCCGGCAATGTTGCCGACAATTACAAACCCGGTCTGCATTTCAAGTTCCCACTGATCCAGCAGGTGGTGCGTTACGACCGTCGCATTCTGAATCTGGAGGTCGCGCCGGAACGTTACTTCACTTCCGAAAAGAAGGCCGTCAATGTCGATTTCTACGTCAAATGGCAGATCGACGATCCGGCGGCGTACTACCGCTCGTTTGGCGCGGACGACATGCAGACTCTGGCCAATCAGCGCCTGGCGCCGATCATCAAGGATGCGTTGCGCTTCGAGTTCACCGCACGCACGCTAAACGACCTGGTCGCCAGCGCGCGTTCGGACATCACCGAGCACGTGCTCGCGCAGGCCAATCAGGCCACCGCGAGCAAGCTCGGCATTCGTGTGGTCGATGTGCGCATAAAGCGCATCGAGTTTCCGGACGAGGTCCTGGCCTCGGTGTACAAGCGCATGAGCGCCGAGCGCAATCGCTTGGCCAATGAACAGCGCTCCAACGGCCAGGAGGCAGCGGCCAAGATCGAGGCCGATGCCGACCGTCAAGTGCAGGTGATCAAGGCCGAGGCCGAGCGCGATGCGCAGGAAGCGCGCGGCGAAGGTGACGCCAAGGCGGCGGAAATCTATGCCTCGGCGTATAACAGGGATCCGGATTTCTACGCGTTCTACCGCAGCCTGCAAGCCTACCGCGGAGCGTTCAAACACGGTGGCGTACTGGTGCTGGATCCGAAATCCGAGTTTCTGCGCTATTTCGACGAAAGCAGGTCGCCGGCGGGCAAGCCGTAACCGGCGATGGCACATCCGCTCGCCGCCGCCGTCTGCCTGGTGCTGGTGTTCGAGGGACTGTTCCTGTTTGCCGCGCCGCAGGCGTGGCAACGCATGGCCGAGCAGATGCGTCAGCTGCAGCCGCGCCAGTTGCGTATCATCGGCGGCGTGATGGTCGCTGTCGGTCTGCTCGCGCTCAAGCTCGCCGGCTGAACCGCGGCTGTGGCGCAGTGGCGTCCACCGCCCCCGCGCGCGGCTTTTCGGGTATGATTGCCCGCCCTCATGACGGCGTTCCCCTCGCCGCTGCGGCGTTTTCCCTTTCGGAGGTTTGCATGATTTTGCGTGGACTTTTTCTGGCAGCGGCTACGCTTGCCACCGGCGCTGTGTTCGCCCAGAGCGGCGGTGCTGCCGCATCCGCCCAGTCGCAGGCGCAGCAACAGCCGCCCGCACCGTTGACCGCGGCGGACAAGCCGAATCTTTCCTATGCGATCGGCTACCAGATCGGATCGGATTTCCAGGAGCGCAAGCTCGACATCGACCTCAACGCTGTCATTCGCGCGATCCAGGATGGCTATGCCAAGCGCACGCCGAGCGTGAGCGACGACAAGATGCACGATTTGCTCTCGCGCATGCAGTACCAGCTGTACACCAAGGCGAAGAGCGAATTCGACAAGCTCGCGTCCGAGAACAAGGCCAAGAGCGACAAGTTCCTGGCCGAGAACAAGTCCAAGACCGGCATCCATGTGCTGTCTTCGGGTGTGCAGTACCGCGTGATCGAGGAAGGCAGCGGTAGCCAGCATCCAACTCTCAGCAGCGAGGTGACGGTGCACTATCGCGGCTCACTAATGAACGGTCTGGAATTCGACAGTTCCTTCGCGCGCGGCGAACCGGTACATTTCAAGGTCGGCGACGTGATCAAGGGCTGGCAGGACGTGCTGCCGCTGATGCGCGTGGGCGATCACTGGCAGATCTTCGTGCCGCCGGCGCTGGCCTATGGCGAACGCGGCCAACCACCGCGTATCGGCCCGAACGAAGCGCTGGTATTCGAGCTCAAGCTGATCGCAATCAAGTAAGTTCAGTATGAACTCATCCCGGCCAGTGCAAGCAAGTACGTTGCGCCGGGATCCGGTTCCAGAAAACGCCGCGACCTGTGCGGCGTTTTTTTTGCGTCACCCTTGTACCGGCACAGCGTAAATACCCATCGCGCCGAGTTCTTCCAGTGCGCGTTCCATGTCGAGCTTGATGCGGTTCATCAGGCGCATGGCGGGCACGCTCGAAGGTGCGGCGCCGGCGGTTTCGTCGAGCACTGCGGCGTCCGCGTCCGGCACGAATTGGGTAAGATACACGTACCCGCGCGCCAGACTTTCCTTGAGCGCGGTGTGTTCGGGCTCCAGATGCTGGAGTAACATGACGATGGCACTGCGAATCTGCGTTTTGGAATGCGGCAGCAGCGATTCGGGAATGCCATGCAATCCCGGCTGCACTTGCGCCAGCACGCGTCCGTAGTCGGTCACCACCTTGGTCGCTAGCGCCAGCATCGCTTCTACACGCCAGAAGAGTCACGGCAATCTAGCAAGAATATCCGGCAATTCCCATACATCGGCATGTTTGTCATCCCCATGCAAACGACCATAGCGAGCCCTTGCATCGGCCGGTGCCGGCTGGATGCGACCGGTTTGTGCGAGGGCTGCCGGCGCAGCGGCGAGGAGATTGCGCGCTGGCTGCAGCTAACCGACGCCGAACGATTGCATCTGATGAACGAGATCCTGCCGCAACGCGCGGTCACGGACGCGCCGGTATGATGACAACGGCAAATCTGGCTTTGCGCGTGCGCCGCGCCGTGCGCGCACTCGACAATCCACCGCAGGCGCCGGGTTGGAATCATGCCGAAATTGCAGACCTGCTTGGCGACACCCCACGCCGTCCAGCCGCGGTGCTGGTGGCGCTGGTGGAGCGCACGGATGGCCCGGCGATCCTGCTCACGCGCCGCACCGAGCACTTGGCGCAGCACGCGGGGCAGGTGAGCTTTCCCGGCGGTAGCATCGAATCCGCCGATGCCGGCGCAATCGCCGCGGCGCTGCGCGAAACGCGCGAGGAAGTCGGCATCTCGCCAGAGCTGCTGCACCCGTTCGGTTATCTTGATTGCTTCGAGACGATCAGCGGCTATTGCGTCACCCCGGTCGTGGCCGAACTTGACCCGGCCTATCGCGCCACGCCTGATCCGCGCGAGGTGGCCGAAGCGTTCGAGGCGCCACTGGCGTTTTTTCTCGATCCGGGCAACCGGCGCGATCGTCGCATCGACTGGCGCGGACGCCCGCGCGAAGTATGGGAATTTGTATACAATCACCAGGTCGTCTGGGGCGCAACCGCCGCGATGTTGTTGAGTCTTGCGCGCCGTCTGGAGGCAGTGTCTTGAAATTGTCCGGCTTGTTCGGCGCCACGGATCTGCACGAACGTATTCGCGCCGGCACTGTGCTGGTGGTGGATTGCCGATTCGATCTTGCCGACGCCACACGCAGTGCGCGCGATTACTCGGAAGGTCACATTCCCGGCGCGGTGTACGCCGATCTGAATGCCGATTTGTCGGATTTGTCCAAGACCGACCTCGGTCGGCATCCCGTACCGAATGCCGTCGCCTTTGCCGCCGTGCTCGCGCGCTGGGGCTGGACGCCGGATACGCCAGTGGTCGCCTACGACGCGGCCAATGGGGCGCTGGCGGCGGCGCGGCTGTGGTGGATGCTGCGCCTGTGCGGTGCGCGCGAGGTGGCCGTGCTTGACGGCGGCCTGGCAGCATGGACGCAAACCGGATTCGCACTGGATGCGCAATCGGTGCGGCGCCAGCCGACGCGGGTCGAGGTGGCGTTCGATGCGGCACAAATCGTGTACACGCAAGCGCTCGTGGGCGCCCTGAGGCAGCCGCAAACGCTGCTGCTCGATGCGCGTGCGGCGCCGCGTTTTCGCGGCGAGAACGAGACCATCGACAAGGTGGCCGGTCATGTTCCCGGCGCGCGGAACCGGCCATTCACGGACAATCTCGACGCCGACGGCCGCTTCAAACCGGCCGCGCAATTGCGTACCGAATTCACCGCACTCCTCGGTTCGCACTTGCCGCAAGACACGATCCACATGTGCGGCTCGGGCGTCACGGCCTGCCACAATCTGCTCGCGATGGAGTACGCCGGTCTGAGCGGCTCCCGTCTCTATGCGCCGTCGTGGAGCGGTTGGATCAGCGATCCCGGTCGGCCGGTTGCCACAAACGCCTGATTCGCCTACAATTCGCACCCCCGCATTGCCGGGGACCTTGCCTTACCGTGACAGATTCGGCACAGGATGTGTCGGCGCAACTAGCCCTTTTTGCTTGATGCGACAAACGTGACGCGGCTTTGCCGCGGCCGTTTGATCGCAAACCGCGGCAGGACGCCCGGTTTTGCGAATCAATAACGGAAGGCTGCCGTGCCGGAATCCGCCGGTCGGTATCCACAAGGAGACAACATGCGTCATTACGAAGTCGTGTTTCTGGTCCACCCGGACCAGAGCGAGCAAGTGCCTGCCATGATTGAGCGCTACAAGGCGCAGATCGAAGGCGGCAAAGGCAAGCTTCACCGCCTGGAAGACTGGGGCCGTCGCCAGCTGGCGTATCCGATCGACAATCTCGCCAAAGCCCATTACGTGCTCATGAACATCGAGTGCGGCCAGGATGTGCTCGTCGAGTTGCAGTCCGGTTTCCGTTTCAATGACGCGGTGCTGCGCCATCTCATTATCGCCAAGGACGGGCCGGTCACTGATCAGTCGTTCATCCTCAAGAACAAGGACGACAAGGGCGGCCGCCGTCGCGACGAGGATGGATTCGGATTCGGCGACGACGACGAACCGCGCCGCGAACGCGCACCGCGCCCGCCGCGTGCCGAAACCACCGAAGCCGCCGAGTAAGGGAGCCCGATCATGTCAAAATTCTTCCGCCGCAAAAAATACTGTCGCTTCAGCGCCGAGGGTGTGACCGAGATTGATTACAAGGATCTGAACACGCTGCGTCAGTACATCAGCGAAACCGGCAAGATCGTGCCCAGCCGCATCACTGGAACCAAGGCGCGCTATCAGCGCGAATTAACCCAAGCGATCCAGCGCGCACGGTTTCTGGCACTGCTGCCGTATTGCGACAACCACTGAGAAACTTCGTCAGCTCGCTGGAACCGCGTTAATCGGCCTTGTTCCCGCTTCCCAGGCAGTGTTTCTCGATAACCGATCTTCTTGAAAATTCAGCTCCTCGGACAACTTGAATCAGCTGCGCCAGGTTTCTGGCGCTAACGAATCGGAGATTTGCATGGAACTGGTATTGCTGCAAAAAGTGAAAAACCTCGGCAACCTCGGCGACAAGGTCAAGGTCAAGCCGGGTTATGGCCGCAACTTTCTGGTGCCGCACGGCAAGGCTGTTCCGGCGACTGCCGCCAGCCTGGCCGAATTCGAAAAGCGCCGCGCCGAATACGAGGCCAAGGCCAATGACGTGATGGGCGCGGCACAAGCGCGTAGCGCTGCGCTTGAAGGCGCGGCCGTCACGATCAAGGCCAATGCCAGCCCGGAAGGAAAACTGTTCGGATCGGTCGGCCCGCGCGACATCGCCGAGGCGTTCAGCGCCGCCGGCCATGCGCTGGGAAAGAGCGAAGTGGTGATGGGCGAAGGCCCGATCCGCCACACCGGCGAGTTCGAAATCCACGTGCATCTGCACGCTGATGTGCAGACTACGGTCAAGGTGACAATCGCCGCCGAAGAATAAATCACTAACGCGGTGATAGAGCCGACGGGCTGCGCCCGCGGCTCATCCCGTCTGACGGAAACAAGGCGCCGCGAGGCGCCTTTCTTTTTTTGGTACGAAACAACGCACAAGTTGTCCACTGGCAAGCTAACAAGCAGATGTGCCAGCATGCGCTGTCGCGGGTTTTGAGATCGCAAGCGGCGATGCTCCGCGTCGCTACTCACGACTCGTCGGCACAAAAGGAATTTCCGAGAATCAATGGCCGCCTCACCTGACCGATTTGCACCCGTGCGTGTTGACGCGCTGCGCGTGCCGCCGCATTCCATCGACGCCGAACAGGCTGTGCTCGGCGGCTTGATGCTGGACGAGCATGCATGGGAGCGCATCGCCGACAAACTTGGCGAAGACGATTTCTATCGCAAGGACCACCGCCTGATCTTCCGCGCGATCGGCGAGCTGGCCGGCAAGAACCAGCCCTGCGATGCGGTCACGCTCGGCGAGTGGTTTGAGTCAAACTCATTGGCGGAAATGGTCGGCGGCGTGGCGTATGTGATCCAGCTGGCCAACGCAACGCCAAGCGCGGCCAACATTCTGGCCTACGCGGCCATCGTGCGCGAGAAATCCATCCTGCGCCAGTTGATCGAGGCCGGCACGCTGATCGTCGGCGACGGCTTTCAGCCCGAAGGGCGCAAGTCTGAGGACATCCTCGCCGAGGCCGAACAGCGCGTGTTTCACATAGCCGAATCCGGCGCGCGCGGCAAGAAAAGCTATGTGGAGATGAAGGCTGCAGTGAAAGAGGCATTCCAGATCCTGCATCAGCGCTTCGAGAGCAAGGGCACAGTGACGGGATTGGCTACCGGGTTCACCGATCTGGACGAGCTGACCGCCGGCTTGCAGCCATCCGATCTGATCATCGTCGCGGCGCGTCCAGCAATGGGCAAGACCGCTCTGGCGGTCAACATGGCCGAGCATGCGGCGATCAAATCGCGCAAGGCGGTGGCGCTCTTCTCGATGGAAATGTCCGCGTCGCAGCTTGCATTCCGCCTGATTTCATCGCTCGGTCGCATCGATCAGCAGCATTTGCGCACTGGCGATCTGGCCGATGAGGACTGGCCGCGCGTGACCAGCGCGATGACGCTGTTGTCGGAAGCGAAAATTCTGATCGACGACACGCCGGCACTGTCACCGGCCGAGTTGCGCGCGCGCGCGCGGCGCATGAAACGCCAGTACGACCTGGGCCTGATCGTGGTCGATTACCTGCAACTGATGTCGGTGCCCGGAAACAAAGAGAATCGCGCCACGGAAATTTCCGAAATCACGCGCAGCCTGAAGGCGCTGGCCAAGGAACTGAATATCCCCGTGATCGCGCTCTCGCAGCTCAACCGCTCGCTGGAACAGCGCACCGACAAACGTCCGGTGATGGCCGACCTGCGCGAATCAGGCGCGATCGAGCAGGACGCCGACGTGATCCTGTTCATTTACCGCGACGAGTATTACGACAAGGATTCGGCCGACAAGGGTCTGGCCGAGATCATCATCGGCAAGCAGCGCAACGGCCCGACCGGCACGATCAAGCTTACGTTCCTGGGCCGTTACACGCGCTTCGAGTCCACCGCATCGGAAGCGCACGGCGACCGTTATCAATGATGCAAAAGATCGGGCATCCATCCCGCGACTTTTGCGTCGCTCGACCCGAAGTGAATTCGGGTCGGCTCCCGACGCGCGTTCGCGCGACGTTGGCGCATCCTGCGCCAAATCCCGAAGGGTTATCGGATAAATGAGCCGCACCGCGCTGGCGACCATTCATCTGGGTGCGCTGCGCCGCAACCTCGCGCGCGTGCGCGAGCGCGCTGGCACCGCACGGGTAATGGCAGTGGTCAAGGCCGACGGCTACGGTCACGGACTGGAGCGGGTCGCGCGTGCACTGGCCGGCGCGGATGCGTTCGGCGTGGCCGCACTCGGCGACGGTTTGCGCTTGCGCGCGGCCGGCATCGACAAACGCGTCGTGGTCCTGTCCGGGCCCGACGAGGCCGCAGATATCGCGGAGTTCCAGCGTCTCGGACTCGATGCCGTGATCCACCACGAGGCGCAGTTGCAGTGGCTTGAAGCCGACCGTAGCGCGACATCCGCCAACGCGCATCCGCTGCGCGTGTGGCTGAAGATCGACACCGGCATGCACCGGCTCGGATTTGTATCGGCACAAGTACGTGACGTGCACGCGCGCTTGCGCGCGTTGCCGAATGTCGAAGCCGATAGCGTACTGATGACGCATTTTGCCGCATCCGACGAATTCGATTCGCCGACGACGCCCGCGCAGATCGCTGCGTTCGATGCAGCCACGCGTGATTTACCCGGACCGCGTGCCTTGGCCAATTCCGCTGGCGTGCTCGGCTGGCCGGCCGCGTGTGGTGCGATCCAGGGAGGGATCGCCCGCGAATCGTCTGCGCCAGCAGTCGATTCGGCGGGAGCGAGTCCGGGCATGAACCGGACTCGCGACGACGAGCAAGTGCAGGATGGCACGCGCTCGTCCGAATATTGGGTACGCGTTGGTGGCTTGCTGTACGGATTGTCCGTGATCGCAGGAAAAACCGGTGCAGATCTGGGTTTCGAGCCGGCGATGACTTTGTCCACCAAGCTGATTTCAGTCAAACGCATACCATGCGGCGAACGTGTGGGTTACGCCGGCACGTACCGATGTCCCGAAGACATGCCCGTGGGTGTGGCCGCGATCGGCTACGGCGATGGCTACCCGCGCAGCGTGCCGTCGGGCACGCCTGTAGTAGTCAACAGCGTGCGGACAGCAATCATCGGCCGCGTGTCGATGGACTTGATCGCGATCGATTTGCGCAACGTGCCGAATGTCCAGGTCGGCGACCTCGTGCAGCTGTGGGGCGGGAATTTGCCGGTTGAGGAGGTCGCCGCACGCGCCGGCACGATTTCCTACGATCTGACGTGCGGCGTTACCCGACGGGTCCTGTTTGTCGAGGACGAGGTGTGATCATGGCGAAACCAAAAACCGCCTATGTCTGCAATCAATGTGGCGCCGAATACAACAAGTGGCAGGGTCAGTGCGAGGCTTGCGGAGCGTGGAATACGCTGAGTGAAATCGTGCTCGAGCGCGCGCAGGTCGGTGCCGTCAAGCGCACCGGGTATGCGGGCACGGCACCGGCGAAGGTTGTGGCGCTGACCGACGTTGCGGCCGAGGCCGAAGTGCGCACGCGCATCGGTATCGGTGAATTGGATCGTGTGCTCGGTGGCGGTCTGGTGCAGGGCTCGGTAGTGCTGGTCGGTGGCGATCCCGGCATCGGCAAATCGACCTTGCTGCTTCAGGTGTTGGGTGCGCTCGGTGTGCGTCTGAAAAGTCTGTATGTCAGTGGCGAGGAATCCCTCGCCCAGATCGCCGCACGCGCGCAGCGGCTGGGCCTGCCGCTGGAGCCGCTGCATGCGCTGGCTGAAACCTGCATCGAGCGAATTCTCGAAATTACCGCCAAGGACAAGCCGCGTGCGCTGGTGATCGATTCGATCCAGACGATCTGGACCGAAACGCTGACCGCCGCGCCGGGTTCGGTGTCGCAGGTGCGCGAGTCCGCAGCGCGCCTCGTGCGTTTTGCCAAGGAAACCGGCACCAGCATTTTTCTGGTTGGCCATGTGACCAAGGAAGGCGGCATTGCCGGGCCGCGCGTGCTCGAACACATGGTCGATGCCGTGCTGTATTTCGAAGGCGAAACCGGCTCGCGTTTCCGTGTGCTGCGAGCGTTCAAGAACCGCTTCGGCGCAGTCAATGAGTTGGGCGTATTCGCGATGAGCGACAAGGGCCTGCGCGAAGTGCCCAATCCTTCGGCGATATTCCTGTCCGCGCACGCCGGGCCGACGCCGGGCAGTGCGGTGATGGTCACGCGCGAAGGCACGCGGCCGCTGTTGGTCGAGGTGCAGGCGCTGGTGGATCAGTCGTCCCTTGGCAATCCGCGCCGGGTGACGTTGGGACTGGAGCAGAATCGACTGGCAATGTTGCTCGCGGTGTTGCATCGGCACGGCGGATTGGCCGTTTACGATCAGGATGTGTTCGTCAATATCGTCGGCGGCATCCGCGTGCAGGAAACCGCGGCCGATTTGCCGGTGCTGCTGGCAGTGCTGTCGAGCTTGCGCGACCGGCCGCTGCCGGAAAAACTCGTGGCGTTCGGCGAAGTAGGGTTATCCGGCGAAATCCGGCCGGTGCCGAATGGCGAAGAACGCCTGAAGGAAGCCGCGACGCACGGCTTTCTCAAGGCCATCGTGCCCAAGGCGAACGCGCCGAAAAAAACCAAGGTTGGGGAAATGGAAATCGTGGCGGTGGAACGCTTGAGCGAGGCGATTGCGGCGGTGAATTAGCCCAGCGCCGATAGCTCGCGATTGAGCAGTTCCGGATCACCCAGATTCAATTCCACGAGTCGCTTGAGTTCGGCGAAGCTGTCCAGATCGATTTTCTGCCACTGGAAGCCGATGCGGTGCGGCATGATGTGCGCGGCGGTCACGCCCATGCTGATGATCACGCAATTGTTGATGCGCAGATCCATGCGGTAGCTCATGCCGATCTTGCCGTTCCAGCCGGGTGGATGCTCGATCAGCACGCCCTTGAGCGAGATGTCGTCGAGCTTGCTTTCCCACATCGCCTTGTCCGAATACAACTTGACCGTGCCTTCGAAATGAAAGCGCCGGAAGCGGCGGCGTTCGGGCGTGTTGGCGGGCTGTCTCATGGCGCGATTCTGCACAGCGGCGCAGCGGCGATCAAGGTACGCGCTTGAGGATGAGTTCGAGCACGAAGCGGCTGCCGAAGAACGCGAGCAGCAGCAGGGCCATCCCGGCCAGGGTCAGCCGCACCGCGCGGCGGCCGCGCCAGCCGTGGCGCCAGCGCCCGTAGAGGAGCGCGCCGAATACGATCCACGCGGCGATCGACAACACGGTCTTGTGCACCAGGTGCTGTGCGGCCAGGTTGTCGACGAACAACAGGCCAATCAGGATCGCCACTGTCAGCAACACGAAGCCGGCGCCGATCAACTGGAACATCAGCGTTTCAGTCAGCGTCAGCGGCGGCAACGCGGCGGCGATGCCGTTGAGCTGGCGCCGGCGCAGGGCGTGATCCTGCAGCGCGAGCAGGATCGCCAGCACGGCAGCGACGCTGAGCACCGAGAAGCCGAGCACGGCGAAGATCACGTGCAGCTTGATCTGCCAGTCGATCGGTAATGGTTGGGTGTGCGGCGCCAGAAACACGTCGACGAACAACAGGATGGCGGCGAGCGGGAACACGATCACGCCGAGTGTTGCCACCGGCCGCGCCACGTTCACCAGCAGACACAAAGCCGCGACGCAGGCCCCGACCAGCGACAGCGCGGCGAAGAAATGCAAGTCCACGCCGCCGGAATGCACGCCAATCAGAATGGTTCCATGCGCGAGTACGGCGATGACAGCCAAACTCAAGCCGCACACGCGCGGCAGCATGCGCCGGTGCAACAGCGGCAGGGCAAGCATCACCGTGCTGGCGAGGTACAGCGCGGCGGCGATCAGCGCAAGAGCATGGATGAGCATGCGCCAAGTGTGGCACAGTGCGCGGCGGGAGTGGAGTGGCGGGAAACGCTATAATCCGTCCCCCTGCAAGTCGGCTGCAAATCATGTTCGAGTCCCTGAGCCAGCGCCTCTCGTCCACCATTGAGCGCCTGCGCGGACGCGCGCGCCTGACCGAAGCCAACATCCGCGAATCGCTGCGCGAGGTGCGCATTGCCTTGCTCGAAGCGGATGTAGCTCTGCCCGTAGTGCAGGCGCTGATCCAGCGCGTACAGGTGCGAGCGGTCGGCCAGGAAGTGCTGAAAAGCCTGACGCCGGGACAAGCCCTGGTCAAGGTCGTGCGCGACGAACTCACTGCACTGATGGGCACGGCCAATTCCGATCTGAATCTGAATTGCCCGCCGCCGGCCGTGGTGCTGATGGCGGGTTTGCAAGGTGCCGGCAAGACGACAACGGTCGCCAAGCTCGGCAAATTCCTGAAGGATCGCAAGAAGAAAAAAGTGATGGTGGTCAGTTGTGACGTGTATCGTCCGGCGGCGATCGAACAATTGCGCCTGCTCGCCGAGCAGGTCGATGTGCTGTTCCATCCCAGCGCCAGCGATCAGAATCCGATTGCGATCGCCAAATCCGCGGTCGATGCGGCGAAAAAGAATTTTGCCGATGTGTTGCTTGTGGATACTGCCGGTCGACTCGCCATCGATCAGGAAATGATGGCCGAGATCCGCGCACTGCATGCGGCGCTCGATCCCATCGAAACGCTGTTCGTGGTAGATGCGATGACCGGTCAGGATGCCGCGACCACGGCCAAGGCGTTTGCCGAAGCATTGCCGCTCACTGGCGTGGTGTTGACCAAGACCGACGGCGACGCCCGTGGCGGCGCGGCGTTGTCGGTGCGTTACGTCACCGGACGGCCAATCAAGTTTCTCGGCGTCAGCGAAAAGCCCGATGGTCTGGAAGCGTTCCATCCGGATCGCCTTGCGCAGCGCATTCTCGGCATGGGCGATGTGTTGTCGCTGGTCGAACAGGTCGAACAGAACGTCGACAAGGAAAAGGCGCAAAAGCTTGCCGAAAAGGTGATGAAGGGCAAGCGTTTCGACATGAACGACATGCGCGATCAGCTCGCACAGATGCTCAACATGGGCGGACTGGCCTCGCTCATGGACAAGCTGCCCGGTGTCGGCGGCCTGCCGGACAGCGTCAAGTCGAAGGTCAACGACAAGGAAATCCAGCGCATGGTTGCGATCATCAATTCGATGACAAAAAAGGAGCGCCGCCATCCGGATTTGCTCAACGGTTCGCGCAAGGTGCGTGTGGCGCGTGGCTCCGGCACCCAGCCGGCCGACGTCAACCGTTTGCTCAAGCAATACATGCAAATGGAAAAGATGATGTCAAAAATGGCGTCCGGTGGCATCAAGGGTCTGATGCGGCAAATGGGGGGTGCGCTCAAGAATATGGGATCGGGTGGAATGCCGCCGGGCGCAATGCCCGGACGTTGATCGTTCCAGCGCGTCAAACGAGACGCCTGCCACAAAATTTCTGCGGCCGACTGTGTCAACGGTTCGGGTTTGTGCGCGTTTGATGTGGCTAGTGGCCGGTAACAGAGGGAGCGGTAGATAGATTGCGCTGGGATGTTGGTGGCTGGCGCCGATCTGGAGCGAGGCCGATAGCCGAAGCTATTGGCCGAGTGAAGATCAAGCCAAGCGACGACAGACCAGGCGAGGTGCTGTCGATTCCTCTGTTACAGGCCACTAAATTGCGGCAAGCAACGAGGGCCGGACCATGCAGGCGCGCATCCAGACGTTGACGTTCGTATTGGCCGTTGCGTTCGCGCCACTGGCTGGCGCAAGCGTACACGACCAGCTTTTCAAGGGCGCGTTTGACATTCCCGCCGATCAGCCGGCCAGCGTCAACGCCGCCGCGCGCTTTCTCACCCAGGCTACGTTCGGGCCGACCCAGGCCGATATCGCCTACCTGATGGCACAAGGCTACGGCGAGTGGATCGACGAACAGTTGGCCAAACCGGCCACGCTGGGGGAACCCACGGTCGAGGCCATCGCCGATGCGCGCACCGCAGGCGGGCAGAACGTGAACAACAACATTCGCCTCGATCGCTGGTTCTGGCAGGCGGTGTATGCGCCGGACCAGTTGCGTCAGCGCATGGCTTATGCGCTCAGCCAGATTTTCGTCGTTTCCGATCAGGCCAGTGCGATCAGCAACACCTACATGGTGCCGCTGTCGCAGTACCAGGACATGCTCGCGCAATCGGCGTTTCTTCCGTATGGCCAGGCGTTGCTCAATGTCACCTATCACCCGATCATGGGGCGTTACCTGAATGTGTTCCGCAACGTCAAGGCGACAATCGTCAATGGCGTGCCAATCACGAGTCCCGACGAAAACTACGCGCGCGAAGTAATGCAGTTGTTTTCGATCGGTTTGATCCTGCGCAATCCGGATTTCTCACCGGTACTGCAGAACGGTACGACTGTGCCTACCTACGGCCAGGACGTCATCACGCAGACCGCCAAGGCGTTCACTGGTTTCACATGGAGTGATGCGCCGACCAATCCTCCGAACTTTCACGGCGGCGGCCTGACTTTCGCTGCGCAATATGCGCCGATGGCGTGCTGGGGCACAGAACTGTTCGCGGCGGACAGCAAGTACATGTTGCACGACATCACGGCCAAGGCTGTGCTCGGCGATGGCGGCGTTGCGACCACGAATACGATTCCTGCGGGTCAGACGTGTGCGCAGGACGTCACGGATGAATTGTCCATCATCGCCACACATCCGAACGTGGCGCCATTCATTTCGCGCCAGTTGATTCAACGTTTCATCGAGAGCAATCCCTCGCCTGCCTACATCCAGCGCATCGTCACCGTATTCGACAAGCCCGGCAACGATCTGGGCGATGTGATCAAGGCCATACTGACCGACAAGGAAGCCAAGAATCCGCCGCCGTTGCCGGGCACGACTGGCAGTTGCTCCAGCGGTAATTGCGACAGCTACGGCAAATTGCGCGAGCCGGTGTTGCGCTTGACTGCGATGTGGCGGGTCTTCAATGCGCAGGCGCCGGCGCCGGATCAGTATGGCGAGATCGCGATGACCAGCTATGGCGGGTTTCTCGGCAGCCTCGGTCAAGCCCCGTACGAATCGCCTACGGTGTTCAATTTCTATCTGCCCGATTACCAGCAACCGGGCGTGTTCGCGGACAACGATCTGTACTCGCCGGAATTGCAGATCACCGACGAATCGACGACCTACAGCGCGGCCAATACCGACTACCACTTCACCGCCAAGGCCTATCAGGGCATGGCCAATCCGCCAACGGATCGGCCGTTGATCGACCTGTCTGCGCTGGTGGCCAACGCCGGCAACCCCGCCGCGATGGTGGCCACGGTCAATGCCGACATGTTCTACGGCAGCATGTCGGCGCAAATGCAATCAGCGTTGACCACGATGTTGAACAGTCTGATCGGCGTGAAAAACATGACACCGCAGGAAGAAGCCTGGTCGGCGATCTACGTTGCGATGCTTTCGCCCGAATACGCCACCCAGCGCTGAGGAGATGGCCATGAGTCATTTACGCAATGCACGCCGCGATTTCCTGCGCAATCTGGGTTGCATTGCCTGCGGGGGCACCGCAGCGGCACTGCTGCCGCAGCTGCGCATGATGGGTGCCGCGCTGGCCAGTACCGCAGTGTCGTCGACGTATCAGGCATTGGTGTGCGTGTACCTTTACGGCGGCAACGACGCCTGGAACATGCTCGTGCCGTTCGACAACACGCGCTACAACACCTATGTCACCTCGCGCAGTGGCGTCTACGATGCCGTCAACAATCCCGGCGGACTCGGCCTGAGCCTGCCGACCGGTGCCCACATTGCATTGCAGAAAATCATCGACGGCAACGATCCGCATTCGGCCACCAACCAGTATTTTCTGCATCCGTCGATGCCGGAGATGACCACGCTGTTCAACCAGAAAAAACTGGCGTTCGTGGTCAACGCCGGATCCTTGATCAAGCCGATCACAATGACCGACTACAACGCCAACTCGAGCAATTATCCGGCGCAGTTGTTCTCGCACGCTGACCAGACCGCGCAGTGGCAGCAGGCCTATGCGGTGGAAGGCGCGACGCTGGGCTGGGGTGGGCAGTGCGGCGATCTGCTCAAATCCGGCAACGACAATACCCAGCTCTCGCCGTGCATCTCGATCGCTGGTGCGAATCGGTTTGAAGTCGGCGTGAGCACCATTCCGTACCAGATGGCATCGAGCGGTTTGACCAACTTGTCCGGCATGTGCAACACGTCGTCCTGCACCGGTTCGACGAGTGCGCGCGACACGGCGCTCAACACGTTGCTTGGCGATACCTACGCCAACGATTTCGCCGGCGGCTATTCGGCCACGTTTCAGCGCGGGCGCGATTTGTTCAGCCTGCTCAATACGAATCTGGCCGGCACCACGTTGAATACCGTTTTCCCGCAAGGCAATTCACTCGCCGCACAACTTGAAATCGTTGCGAAGATGATCAAGTTGTCGATGGCGCAGGAGTACGCCACGCGGCAAATCTACTACGTCACGCTCGGCAGCTTCGATCTGCATTCCGGCATGATGTCCGGCAACGGCGATCATGCCGCCTTGCTCACTACGCTGTCGCAAGCGCTCAGTGCGTTCTGGACCAGCATGGGCTCGACCGACGTGAATGCGCAAAACAACGTCACGCTGTTTACGCTTTCGGAATTCGCGCGTACCTTGCAATCCAACGGCTCTGGTTCCGATCACGGCTGGGGCACGATGCAGATGGTACTTGGCGGCGCAGTCAAGGGCGGCAAGCTGTACAGCAATGGTGGCGGAGCGATAACGGGCTTTCCGGATCAGTCGCTCAATGCGCCGAACAATTTTGCGCGCGGCCAGATGATTCCGGGCATTGGCGTGGAGCAATACGCTGCGACCCTGGCGCAATGGATGGGAATTTCCGTCAGCGAATGCAATACGATCTTCCCGAATCTGGTGAATTTCTCCAGCAACAACCTCGGCTTTGTCTGATCCGGAGACGATGCGCGTGTCGTTTCGCTGCCGTTTGTCGGTGGTGTTGTGCGCTGCTTTCAGCGCGCTGGCGACACTGGCCGCCATGCCGGTCGCAGGCCAGACCGTACCGAGTGGTTGCACCTCCATCGCCGATGTAACGCCGATCTACAGCGGCATCCAGTACGGCGCGGCGATCCAGGGCCTGTTTGACAACTTCCTGACCAATGGCGGCACCGCCGGGTGTGTGGATTGTCACACCCATCCGGCTTCCGGTGCCGCAGGTCATCTGGATTTGACCGACGGCGTTTCCTGGAGCCATCTGATCAACGTGCCGAGCTATGAAGACTCCGACATCGACTATGTGGTACCCAATCATCCCGAACGCAGCCTGCTGTTCCAGAAAATCAACTGCGATACGCCAGCGGTCGGTGCGCGGATGCCGTTTGGATTTCCACCGGGAACGCTCGCTCCCGAGCAGCAGGCGCTGATCTACGACTGGATTGCCGAAGGCGCGCCGTCCGGTACCACCGACGGCATTTTCCGCAACGATTTCGATATCCGCGGCTTCGATCAGTAACGCTTGCCCGTTTTCGCCCCGACGCAGACACGGCGCACGCACCGCGCCGCCATGGTCTCGCCGCAATCGGTGGCTATACTTGCCGCGTAATCCGCGCAGGGGAATACCGATGATCGTGTCCAAGCTCGCATCGCGGTCGTGGCAAGCCGCGTTGACTTCGTTTGTCTGCATCGCGCTGCTCGCTGCCTGCCAAAAACCTGAGTCCGGTTTACCTCCGCTGCAAGGCAAGCAGCCAGTAGCCGCGCAATCAGCCAAGGCCACAACCGCGCACGAATTCGCACTGACCTCGGCGCATCCGGAAGCATACGAAGGCCAGCTCGCGGTTACGCTGGAGTTTTCGCAAGCGCTGGCGGGCGCGCAGGCCTTCGACACCCTGATCCAGATCAAGGATGGCAAAGGCGCACCGGTGAGCGGAAGTTGGGCGCTGGACGAGAACGCCAAGACGCTGCGCTTTCCCTACGTCAAGGCGAACACGACGTACGTGGTGCACATCCAGGCCGCGCTCGCCGCTGCTGCCGGCAAGACGCTCGGTCAGGCCGTCGATCGCGACGTCTACACCGGGCCGATGGAACCGGCCGCCGGTTTCGCCTCGCAGGGCAGCGTGCTGCCCGCACGCGAGACGCGCGGTTTGCCGGTGGTTTCAGTCAACGTCAAGGAAGTGGACGTCGAATTTCTGCGCGTACGCGACGGTGAATTGGCCAACTTCTTCGCTGCCTACCAGCGCAACGGCAAACGCTCGAGCTGGGAGCTGGATCCGCAATACGGCTGGGGCGGGCGCAAGGGCAAGCCGCTCACCGCGATTGCCGATTCGGTGTACTCCAACCGCTTTGTGCTCGACGGAAAACAGAACGAGCGCACCTTGTCGTATCTGCCGATCCAGAACATCGCCGAGCTGGCCAAGCCGGGTATGTACTTCGCCGCGATGCGCCGGGCCGGCAGCTTCCGTGATCAATACGACACCAGTTTCTTCTTCGTCAGCGACATCGGCTTGCACACGCGTGCGTACAAGGACGCGTTGTTCGTGCACGCCGCTTCGCTCAAGACCGGCGCGCCGCTGGGCGGCGTGGATCTGGCCGTGCTCGATGCCAAAGGTGACACCGTGATCGCCGGCAAAACCGGCGCCGACGGCAACGCGTTGCTTGCCTACACGCTCAAGGCCGATCACGTGCTGACCGCGCGCAGCGGCAAGGACTTATCGATCCTGGCGTTCAACCAGCCGGCGCTGGATCTGTCGGATTTCGCCGTCGCCGGGCGCAAACAGGAATGGTTCGATGTGTTCGCCTGGTCGGGCCGCGACCTGTACCGTCCAGGCGAGACGATTCGGTTGTCGGCGTTGTTGCGCGATCACGACGGCAATCCGATCAAGCCGCAATCGCTGTTCCTGACTCTCAAGCAGCCGGATGGACGACCTTACGCGGAAGCGAAACTCGAAGCGAAGGATCTGGGTTACTTCGATTGGTCGCGCACGCTGCCCGTGGATGCGCCGACTGGACGCTGGCAGGTCGAATTCCGGCTCGATCCAGCAAGCAAGCAGGCCACTCAGAGCCTGAGTCTGCGCATCGAGGAATTCCTGCCCGAGCGCCTCAAGCTCGATCTGGCCAGTACCGACGCCACGCTCAAGCCGGGCGCGCCGCTCAAACTCGTGGCGACGGCCGCTTACCTGTACGGTGCGCCCGCCGCGGGCAATCGTTTCAGTGCGCGTCTGACCCTGGCGCCCGACGTGCATCCGGTGGCCGAGCATGCCGATTACTTTTTCGGCGATCCGACCCTGGATGTGCCGAAAGAAGCCAAGGATGTCGTCGATGGCAAATTTGACACGCAGGGCAAATTGAGTGTGGGCATTCCGATACTCGACGGTGCCAAACCCGCCGCGCCGGTTGCTGCGACCGTATCCGGCAGCGTGTACGAAACCGGCGGACGCACGGTGACACGCACGCTCAAGCGCAGCGTGTGGCCGGCCGTCGCGCTGGTTGGCGTGCGCCCGTTGTTTGATCCCAAGGATGGCGCCAAAGCCAACGCGCGCGCCGATTTCGAGGTGATCCGCAGCGACGCGCAGGGCGATCTGCTCGCCGCCGCGCAACTCAAAGTCGCGCTGGTGCGCGAAAACCGCGCCTATCACTGGACCTACGACAACCAGAGCGGTTGGCATTTCGATTACAACACGAACTTCGAGGACATGCAGGCCAAGACTCTGGATGTGCCGGCCGGAGGATCGGCCAAGTTCGATGTGCCGGTGGAGTGGGGCAACTACCGCATCGAGATTCGCGATCCGGCAACGGGTCTGACGATGCGCTATCCGTTCTTTGCCGGCTGGAGCTGGAACGACGACAATCGTGGCAAGGAAGCGCGCCCGGACAAGGTCAAGCTCGCGCTCGACAAGCCCAGCTACCGCGCCGGCGACACCCTCAAAGTCACGCTGACGCCGCCGCATGTGGGGCCGGGCGTGCTTCTGGTCGAATCCGATCATTTGCTGTACACGCGCGACATTGATGCCGCGGACGGCGCCACGTTCGAGATTCCGGTAACCAAGGACTGGGAACGCCACGACGTGTATCTGACTGCGCTGGTATTCCGTGGTGGCTCGGCGGTGGACAAGATCACGCCGGCACGCGCCGTCGGTGAGGCGTTCGTGCCGATCGATCGTGCTGCGCGCAAGATCGAGGTGGCCATCGACGCGCCGAAAACCATGAAACCGGAGATCGACCTGCCGGTAACGGTGAAGGCACCGGCACTCGCGGGCAAGAAAGCCTACGTCACTGTGTCCGCGGTGGACGTGGGCATACTCAACATCACACGCTTTGAGCGGCCCGATCCGATCGGCTGGTTCTTTGGCCAGCGTCGGCTCGGCATCGACGCCTATGATTTGTATGGCCGCGTCATCGAAAGTTTCGACGGTGTTGCAGCGAAACTACGCTACGGCGGCGATATCGCGCTGGCGGCATTGCCGCAGGCGCGGCGACCGACCGCGCATGTACAAACCGTCGATCTGTTCAGCGGTCCGGTGGTACTGGATGCGCAGGGCAACGCCACGGTTGCGCTGAAGATGCCGGATTTCAACGGTACCGTGCGCGTCACCGCGCTGGTGTTCGGCGAGAACCAGTATGGCGCGAACGATACCGAAACCGTGGTACGCGCGCCGCTGGTGGCAGAGATTTCCACACCCCGCGTGCTCGCGCCCGGCGACGAGACGGAGATCACGCTCGATCTGCAGAATTTTTCCGGTACTGCACGCGACTTCACGGTCAAGGTGAGCGCAGACAAGCTGCTGGCTGTCGCCAATGGCGAGCGCACGCTCAAGCTGGCCGATCAAGCCAAGTCCACGCTGCATTTTCCATTGACTGCGCGCGAAGGCTATGGCGTGGGCAAGATCGAAGTTGTCGCCGCTGGTGGTGGCATCCGCATCGATCGCCATTTCGATCTGCCGGTACGCGCCGCATGGCCTGCCATATTGCGTTCGACGCCGCGTACGCTGGAGAAATTGCAGCCGATCGTGTTTGGCACCGATGCGCTGGATGGTTTGCTGCCCGATTCGGTCGTCGCGCGGCTGACGGTTTCGAGCTTGCCGCCGTTACCGTTCGCTAGCGCCCTGCAGGGCCTGCTGGCGTATCCCTACGGCTGCGTCGAACAGACCACGAGCAAGGCCTGGGCCAATCTGCTGCTTGACGAGAAAACCGCCGCGAATCTGCATGTAGCAAGTCTGCAACCGGAACAGCGCAAGCAGCGCATCGACGCCGCCAT
This sequence comes from Rudaea sp., assembly GCA_050737915.1. Classification (GTDB taxonomy): domain Bacteria; phylum Pseudomonadota; class Gammaproteobacteria; order Xanthomonadales; family Rhodanobacteraceae; genus Rudaea. The sequence goes on along the minus strand of JBOHYL010000157.1, from coordinate 5,462 downwards.
CGGTCGCATCGCCTCGATGCAGATTCCGTCCGGGCATTTCTCGATGTGGGGCGGCGACAGTTATGTCAACACGTTTCTGACGCCCTACGTGGTAGATTTTCTCGAGAGTGCGCGTGAGGAAGGTTTCGTGGTGCCCGACGACGTGCTGCAGAAGGCGCTCAAGCGCTTGAACGACGATCTGCTGGCGGGTGGACATCCCTATTACGACTACGAGCACAGCGATTTTTTGCGCTTCGCCGACGAGGCGTATTCCGGTTACGTGCTCGCGCGCGTCAATCGCGCACCGCTTGGCACCTTGCGCGCACTGTTCGACAACGATCGCGCCAAGTCGATCACCGCTTTGCCGCTGGTGCAGCTGGGCATTGCGCTCAAGCTGATGGGCGATGCGCCGCGCGCGGAAAAGGCGATCGCCGAAGCGTTTGCCAAAAAAGTGGAGCGCCCGTGGTATCTGGGCGACTACGGTTCGGATTTGCGCGATACCGCATGGATGGTCGCAATCACGCACCAATATGGTTTGGCCAAGCCCGAATACGATGCACGCGTGTTTGCGCTGGCACGTTCGCTCACCTCGCAGACCCGCGCTGCAGATGCCGAACGCAAGCAGTTTGGGTTTCACTGGAACTGGCTGAGCACCCAGGAGCAGATCGCCATTGCGCGTCTGGGCAAGGAGCTGATCAAAAATGGCGATACCGTGGTTGCCGGTACCCTCACGGTAGGTAGTCACGCAACGGAATTGTCGCCGGATCGTATCTGGAGTCGAGAATTCACGGTAGCGGATTTGCGTGCCGGCGTGCGCCTGAATCCGAGCGGCGATGTGCCAATGTATGTGAGCACCGACATCGCCGGTGTACCCACTTCTGCACCAGCGATGGAAGATCATTCCGTCTCGATTCGCCGCCAGCTCTACACGCTCGATGGCAAGCCGTGGAAGCCGGCGCCGCTCAAGGAGGGTGATGCGCTGATCGTGAGCCTGACGCTCGATGCGCGTGAAGCGATGCCCGATGCCTTGCTCGTGGATCTGTTGCCGGGCGGACTGGAGATCGAGAACTTCAATCTCACTGACGCCAAGCAATGGGCCGGGGTGGTGATCGACGGCATCACGTTATCCGATCGCGCGCAGGCTGCCGAAGTGCGCCACGAGGAGTTTCGCGACGACCGCTACGTGGCCGCACTCAAACTCGATCAAGGTCAGACCGCGCATGTGTTTTATCTGGTGCGCGCTGTGTCGCCAGGCACCTACCGCGTGCCGCCTCCGCGAGTCGAAGACATGTATCTTGCGCAGGCGCGCGGAATCGGCAAGAGTGAACCGGCGACCTTGAAGGTGATCGAGCCGTGAATGCGCAACGGTCGCTGCCTTGCAAAGGCGGCGGCGCTGTCACGAACCAACGGGCCGGGCGTTGGCGCCGCCGTAGCAAGCGCTTTGCGCTGAGCGTGCTGGGTCTGGCGGTCGTCGCCATCGTACTCGACCGTCTATTTCCGCTGCCCCTGCCGGACCGCGGTGGTGGCAGCACGGTGGTGCTTGCGCGCGATGGCACGCCGCTGCGCGCGTTTGCCGACGCCGACGGCAACTGGCGTTATCCGGTGACGCCGGAGCAAGTTTCGCCGTTGTATTTGCAGGCCCTGCTCACGTACGAGGATCGCTGGTTCTGGCGACACCCGGGTGTCAATCCGGTTGCGCTAGCGCGCGCGTTCGCACAGATGCTGTGGCATCAGCGCATTGTCTCGGGCGGATCGACCCTGACCATGCAGGTTGCGCGCATCCTCGAGCCGCAGTCGCGCAGCGTCGGCGGCAAGCTGCGCCAGATTTTGCGTGCGCTGCAGCTCGAAGCGCATCTGTCCAAGCGCGAGATCCTCACGCTGTATCTGAATCGCGCTCCGTTCGGAGGCACCATCGAAGGCGTCGAAGCGGCGTCGTGGGCGTATCTGGGCAAGCCGGCGTCGCGCCTTTCGCAAGCCGAGGCCGCGCTGCTTGCGGTGTTGCCGCAAGCGCCAAGCCGATTGCGTCCGGATCGCAATGCGTATACCGCCCGAATCGCGCGCGACAAGGTGCTTGCGCGCATGGCGGCGCTGCGCGTGTGGACCTCATCCAGTGTGCGCGATGCCCGTATCGAGCGCGTCGCCGCACGCGATCTGCAAACACCATTACACGCGGCCTTGCTCGCAGAACGCCTGCATGCGGCACAACCCGGCGCGCGTCGCATCGCCACGACCATCGATGCCGAATTGCAGCGTGTGCTCGAAACCCACGTCACCGATTATCTGGCGCATCTGCCGGCACGCACGTCAGCGGCGCTGCTGGTGGTCGACAACGCCAATCTCGAAACACTCGCTTACGTTGGCTCCGCTGCGTTCGGCGACGAGGCGCGTCTGGGTCAGGTGGACATGGTGCGCGCGTGGCGCTCACCCGGTTCCACGCTCAAACCGTTTTTGTATGGCCTTGCGCTCGACGACGGCCTGATCGATTCGGAAAGTCTGCTACTCGACGCCCCACAATCGTTCGGCAACTACCGGCCTGGAAATTTCGATCTTGCATTCACCGGCCCGGTCGCTGCCGCGGATGCACTGCGCGAGTCGCTTAATGTACCGGCGGTCGATCTGCTCGATCGCGTCGGTCCGGTGCGCTTTGCCGCGCGCTTGGCCAATGCCGGCCTGGCCTTGCGTCTGCCGCGAGGCGTCGAACCGAACCTGTCGATCATTCTTGGTGGCGGCGGTGCGCGTCTGGAGGATCTGGTCGGTGCCTATGCTGCGTTCAATCGCGGCGGTATCGCCGGGCGCGTGCGCTATACGCCCAACGACGCCTACGTCGATCGCCGCATTCTGTCGCCGGGCGGGGCCTGGATTGTGCGCGCGATCCTCGAGGCCAGTCCGCGCCCGGGTTATCGACCGGATACGTTTGCTCCGGGCACGCATCCGCAAGTCGCGTGGAAGACCGGCACCAGCTATGGCTATCGCGATGCCTGGGCCATCGGTACCACGCGCCGCTACACGGTTGGTGTGTGGATCGGACGCCCGGACGGTACGCCGTTGCCCGGCCAGTACGGCGCCATTGCGGCATTGCCGTTGATGTTTCAGGCGATCGACAGTCTGCCGCGCACGGCCACAACCGCAACTCCACAACCGCCGCCATCAACGGTGACGCAGGCCCAGGTGTGCTGGCCGCTGGGTCGGGCGTTCGATCCGGTGCAGCCGTCGCTTTGTCAGCAAAAGCGCAACGCATGGATACTCGACAGCGTGATTCCTCCGACGCTGCCCGAACGCGATGTGTCGGTATGGAGTGCCGGACTCGTGCAAGTGCGCGTGGATGCGTGGGGTCGCCGTCTGAGCCCGGGCTGCAGCGTAAGCGCAGTCAAGACGATCGACATCGCGCGCTGGCCTGCGCTGGCCTATCCGTGGCTGGCGTCCGAACAGCGTCGCCGCGCCAGCCTGCCGCCGCTGGCGCCCGGTTGCGCAGCAGACGGCCTAGACGCGCAGCAGCCGATCCGAATCGACGGTATCGCCGACGATGCGGCAATTGCCCGAGCGCCGAACAGCGACGAGCCAGCCACCCTGCGTCTGCATGCGCTCGGCGGCAATCGCGACGGCATCGTCTGGCTGGTCAATGGCCGGCTGGAAGGCCGCACGCACGGCAGGCAAGCGTTTCAGCACGCGTTTGCGACGCCTGGAGAACAGATCATCACGGCGCTGGCAGCGAGCGGGACGTATGCGCAGGTGCGGGTCCAGGTTCTACGTTGAGTGCCGATCCTCTCAAGTCATTGCAGAGCTTTATTTTTCTGTATTTCCGGCTACAATATGCGGCTCCCGATGCCCGAATATGTCCTGTGTTAACCGTGGCATCGCCGATTTCGCAAATTTTCGAGTAAAAACAATGGTCAAGATTCGTCTGTCCCGCGGCGGCGCCAAGGGGCGTCCGTTCTATCACATCGTCGTGGCCGACGAGCGCAAGGCGCGCGATGGCCGCAACATCGAGCGCGTGGGTTTTTTCAACCCGATCGCAGCAGGCAAGGATGTACGCCTGCAGATGGACACCGACAAGGTCAAAGCCTGGGTCGCCAGGGGCGCGCAGATGACGGACAAGGTGCGCATGCTGCTCAAGGAAGCCGGCAAGCAGGCCAGCGCGGCCTGATTCGCCGCGCGGTGCCGTGGCGGCAGATCGACGCCTGCTGGTCGGTAAATTCGTCGGTCTGTACGGCGTTGCCGGTTGGCTCAAACTCGAGTCTTACACGCAGCCGCGCGATCGCATCTTCGCTTATCGTCCGTGGTGGTTACAGGCTGCCGATGGCGAAATCGAAATAGGCGCAGTCAGCGGACGCGAGCAAGGCAAAGGTCTCGTTGCCAAGTTGCCGGGAATCGACGACCGCGACGCCGCCGCGCGCTTGGTCGGAGCGAACATCGAGGTTTGGCGCTCGGCGTTGCCGCAGCCCATGCGCGGCGAGTATTACTGGACGGACCTGGAAGGTCTGGAGGTGGCCACCGTGAATGGCGTCGCGCTAGGCAAGGTCAGTCACCTCATTGCCACTGGCGCCAACGACGTACTGGTGGTGCGTGGTGAGCGCGAACGTCTGATTCCGTTCGTGACCGGGCAGTTCGTACGGGAGGTCGATCTGAATGCAGGACGCATCACGGTCGATTGGGATCCGGAGTTTTGATTTGCGTTTGTGGCGCCTTGTCGAACCATGAATGCAACTGGCCACCGATGCGCATAGATGTCATCACGCTGTTTCCCGACTTCATTCGCCAATGTGCGGGAATCGGCGTAGTCGGCAGGGCGCTGGAACGCGGCCTGCTGACGGTACAGGCGTGGAATCCGCGCGATTACGCCGGCGATGCCTACCGCCGCGTGGACGAGCGTCCATTTGGTGGTGGGCCGGGGATGGTGATGCTGATCGATCCGTTGCGTGCGGCTCTGCATGCAGCGCGCGTGGCAGCCGGACCGCCGGCGCAGGTGATTTATCTCAGTCCGCAGGGAGCGCGGATGGATCAGGCCAAGGTGGCTGAACTTGCGCAACGGGAACGGATCATCCTGCTGTGCGGGCGTTACGAAGGGGTGGACGAGCGTTTGCTGCAGCACGAGGTGGACGCGGAACTGTCCATCGGCGATTACGTGCTGTCCGGCGGCGAGCTGCCCGCAGCAGTCTTGATCGACGCGATCGGGCGTTTGCAGGAAGGCGCGCTCAACGATGCGGACTCCGCGCAGCAGGATTCGTTTTCTGACGGCCTGCTTGAATGTCCGCACTACACACGTCCTGAGCGTCATGAACTGGGTGCGGTGCCGGACGTGCTTACTTCAGGCGATCACGCAGCGATCGCGCGCTGGCGCCGAAAACAGGCACTGGGACGTACCTGGCAACGCCGGCCTGACCTGTTGGCCAAGTTAAAGCTGAATCGAGAAGACCAAAAACTTTTATCTGAATATCAAGAAGATACGAAAATTTAATCAAATCGGCCGCAAATCGGCCGAATCC
>JBOHYL010000156.1:0-6607 GCA_050737915.1 Rudaea sp. | reverse complement strand
GCCCGCCTCGTGCAGGCGACGGATCACCTCGGGCGTACTCGGCTTGATGCGGTCGGCCACCACAAGCAGAGCGGCCAGCGTGCGCTCAACCGCGAGAAACATCACCGTCGCACCCTCACCGCGCAGTGCGTCGGCGCGTTCACGCACGGCTTCGTCGACTGGCGTGCCAAGCTCATCGAGCAGCCGCACGTTGCCCAGCGCGACATCGCGTCCGTCGACGCGTCCGCGCACGCCGCGGCCAGTCAGTGCGGCGAAGTCCTCGGCGTTGGGGATGGCGATGCCGCGTTCTTCGGCACCAACGACAATTGCGCGCGCCAGTGGATGCTCGCTGGGTCGCTCCAGTGCGGCGGCCAGCGTCAGCGCGCGCGCCTCGTCAAAACCGGCGAGCGCGTGCACGGCCTGCAATGCCGGACGCCCTTGCGTCAGCGTGCCGGTCTTGTCCACCACCAGCGTATCCACTTCGCGCAGCGCTTCGATCGCGGCGGCGTCGCGGAACAACACGCCGGCCTGTGCGCCGCGGCCGCTCGCAACCATGATCGAGATCGGCGTGGCCAGGCCCAGTGCACAGGGACAAGCGATGATCACCACCGACACTGCGGCGATCAGTGCGTGCGCCAGTTTCGGGTCGGGACCGATCACGGCCCACGCGACGAACGCCAGCACTGCCACTGCCGCCACGGCCGGCACGAACCACGCGGCCACGCGGTCGGCGACCCGCTGCAATGGCGCACGCGAACGCTGCGCCTGCGCGACCAGTGCGACAATCTGCGCCAGCAGCGTCTGCCCGCCGACCTTCTTCGCACGCATGGTCAGCGCGCCATCCTGGTTCACGGTACCGCCGGCCAGTTTGTCTGCGGCCGCCTTGGCCACCGGCATCGGCTCGCCGGTCAGCATCGACTCGTCGACGTGGCTGGCGCCTTCCAGCACGACGCCGTCGGTCGGCACCTTCTCGCCGGGGCGCACGCGCAACACGTCGCCAACCTGTATGTGCGCAAGTGGTACGTCGTGCTCGCTGCCATCGGCATCGATGCGGCGCGCGGTCTTCGGCGCCAGACCCAGCAGCGACTTCAGTGCCGCGCCGGTGCGACGGCGTGCGCGCAGTTCAAAGAAATCGCCCAGCAACACCAACGTGACGATCACCGCGGCAGCCTCGAAATAGACGGCGACTACGCCACGCGCATCGCGAAACGCCGGTGGGAAAATCTCCGGCGTGAGGAACGCGACCGCGCTGTACAGCCACGCCACACCAGTGCCGAGCGCAATCAGCGTGTACATGTTCGGCGACCATGGCCGCAGCGAACGCCAGCCACGCACGAAGAACGCCGCCCCACCCCACAGCACGACCACGGTGGCGAACAACGCTTCGATCCACGCCGCGATGCGATCCCAAGGCGCCGGCGGATGCCAGCCGGTCACGTGCGGAGCCATTGCGATCAGGAATACCGGAACGGTCAGCGCCAAGCACCAGGACAGACGCCGCGCCAGAGCGCGCAAGTCGCTGTCGTCTTCGTCCGCGGTCGGCAACAACGGCTCCAGCGCCATGCCGCACTTGGGGCAATGGCCCGGGCCGACCTGCTGCACTTCGGGATGCATCGGGCAGGTGTAGATCGTGCCAGCAGGCACCGGCGTCGCCGCTTCTACCGCGGCTGCGCCGAGATAGTGCGCAGGGTCGGCGACGAACTTCTCGCGGCACCGCGCCGAGCAAAAGTAGTGGGCGCGGCCGGCGTGCTCGGCGCGGTGCTTCCCCGTATGCGGATCCACGCGCATGCCGCAGACCGGATCGGCGGCAGTCGGAGTTTTCTTCGCATCGCTGTCTTGCCCGCTGCAGCAGGCAGGCGCGTGTCCCCGGTTGGGCTGACTGGAAGCAGTCATGGCGTGTCCTTGTTCATGTCCATGTCTTCATCCGGCGGCGCCCTGGCGACGATGTCCTTGTATTGCGCGGGCGTCATGTCGGGCAGCTTTTGCAAAAACGCGACCATGCTCCAGATGGTGGGGTCGTCGTGACTCAAACCCCACGCCGGCATCGCGCTCATCTTGATGCCGTGCTTGATTACCCAGAACGCGTCCTGCGGAGCGACCCGTAGCTTCGACAGATTCGGCGGCTGCGGATACATGCCTTCACGCAGTTCCGAATTGTCCTTGCCCGGCTGCAGATGACAGCCGGTGCACATTGCGGCGTACTGGCCGGCGCCCTTGAGCACGAGTTGCGGATCGTCCAGGTTCGGTACTTTTATGCCTTCCGATCGAACATGGATGGATCGATCCCGTACCATCTGCATGGCGTTGTAGGTCAGCGACCAGTGGTGATCGTCGGCGCCGATGTTGTACCAGCCCGAATAGGCGAAGATACCCAGACCCATGCCGATGAGCAGAACAACGACAACCACGACCAGCGCACATCGTTTCATGCAAGGCTCCTTCAGTACCAAACACGGATGCCGGCGACAAATTGCAGATCGTTGGCCGACTCGCCTTGCGCACGCACCATGTCGGCTGTGTGGCCATAGCGTTGTCGATACACGATGCCGATGTAGGGCGCGAACTCGCGGCGGATTTCGTAGCGCAGACGCAAACCGAATTCGGCATCCGACAATCCGGAGCCGATCCCGCGTTGCAGGTCGTCGCGCGCATACAGATTCGCTTCCAGTTTAGGTTGCAGGATCAGGCGCTGGGTCAAACGCGCCTCGTACTCGATCTGCACGCGTGCCGCGCTGCGTCCGCCCTGCCCCAGGTACAGCGTCGCTTCGGTTTCAAGCCACCAGGGTGCCAGGCCTTGCACGCCGAACGCAGCCCAGCTGCGATCCGGACCGTCGCCGGAATCGTGCCGCACGCCCAGTTGCGTGTCCCAGTACGTCGCAATGGCGTGATTCCACAGTGCTTCCGTGCGCAGGTCCTGCGCCCTGCCGCCGCTGTATTCGCCTTCGGCTTTCAACCACAGCTTGTTGGCGTCGTTACCGAAATACGCCTCGCCGTCGATGAATGCGGAATTGCCGTGATCGCCATCGGCATATTCGAATTGATCGAGCAGGAACCTCCCATACGGGGCGTTGTCGGCCATATCCATGCCACGCATCGATCCGTATTCGTAGCCATCCGAATAATCCGGACTGCGCGCATCCGGCGGCGCATCGCCGCCCTGCATCGTGGACATGTCCCTGCCGGGCGTCGCATCCTGCCCGAGTACCGGTGCGGCAAGCGCAACACAGGACGCAAACAGCCAGCACAGTTTCATGCCACCACCACCTCGCGGAACATGCCCGCCTCCATGTGATACAGCAGATGACAGTGGTACGCCCAGCGCCCGAGCGCGTCGGCCTGCACCAGATAGGTCACGCGCTGCGCAGGCTGCACGTTGATGGTGTGCTTGCGCACCTGAAACTGTCCGTCTGGCGACTGCAGCTCGCTCCACATGCCGTGCAGGTGGATCGGGTGATTCATCATGGTGTCGTTGACCAGCACGATGCGCACGCGCTGGTTGTACGGAAAGTGAATCGGCTTGGCGTCGGAGAACTTGACCCCGTCAAACGACCACATGAAACGTTCCATGTTGCCGGTCAAGTGCAGCTCGATTTCACGCTGCGGGTCGTCTCGGTACAGTGCGCCGCCGAGTGTATGCAGATCGGCATACGTGAGCACGCGCCGGCCGTTCTCGCGCAGACCTGCACCGGGATCGTCCAGATTCGTGCGCGGCGTGTCCACGCGCATGTCCACTCCGGCGTTGTGGTACTCGCTGCGCGCGTGGCGCGCCACGTCCATGCCGGACATGGCATGCATGCCGGCATGTGCATGTTCGCCCAGCGCGCCCATCATGTCCGTCATCGCCAGCGTCGGTACCGGATCGAACCCTGGTACATCGGCTTGCAGACCTGCTCGCGGCGCCAGCGTGCCGCGCGCGTAGCCGCTGCGGTCGATCGATTGCGCGAAGATGGTGTAGGCACGATCTTCCTGCGGCTGCACGATCACATCGTAGGTTTCCGCCACCGCGATGCGGAACTCGTCCACGGGCACCGGTTCCACGTTCTGGCCATCGGCCGCGACCACGCTCAATTTCAGGCCCGGAATGCGCACATCGAAATAGCTGTTGGACGAGGCATTGATGAAGCGCAAACGCACGCGCTCGCCGGGCTTGAACAAGCCGGTCCAGTTGCCGGCGGGCGTGACGCCATTCATCAGATAGGTGTAGGCGAAGCCGGAGACGTCGATCAGATCGCGCGGGTTCATGCGCATCCGGTTCCACATTTGCCGGCTGCGCAAGGCGCCGCGCAAACCCAGCAGTGACGTGTCGTGCGCGAACTCCGCAACGGTCGGCTGGTTGAGATTGAAGTAATCGCTGTGCTTTTTCAGCAGGGCGAAAATACGCTCCGGATCCATGTCGGTCCAGTCACTGAGCAGGACTACAAGATCGCGGTCGGCGCGCACCGGGTCGGCTCCGGCGGGATCGATCACGAGCGCGCCATAGAGTCCGGTCTGTTCCTGGAATCCGGAATGACTGTGATACCAATAGGTGCCACTCTGCCGCACCGGGACTCGGTAGGTGAAAGTTTCGCCCGGCGCGATGCCGGGGAAACTGATGCCGGGCACACCGTCCATTTGCGCCGGCAGCAAAATCCCGTGCCAGTGGATCGAGGTCGGCACGCGCAGGCGATTGGTGACGCGCAGCGTGACCGTGCTGCCTTCGCGCCAGCGCAGCACCGGACCCGGCAATAGCCCGTTCACGGTCGTGGCAACGCGCGTGGTGCCGGTGAAATCGACCGGCGTCGCGCCGATCTCCAGCGCAAACTCGGTGCCGGCGAGCGTTGTTTGGGACGCGAACGCTTGCGACGCCCAAGGGCTCTGGCCAAACCAGCCGAGTGCGGCTGCCACGCCGCCCAAGGTCACGCCCTGCACAAAGTGCCGGCGTGAGAGCCGAACCGGGAAATCGGAAGTCATCGGACTTGCGTCGCCATCATCGCCGCCACATTGCTACACTCCAGACCATGAACTACCGCCACGCCTTTCACGCCGGCAATTTCGCCGACGTGTTCAAGCATGCGATTCTGACCGGCCTGCTGGAATCGCTCAAGGCCAAGCAGACGCCATTGTGCTACTTCGACACTCACGCCGGTGCCGGACGCTACGACCTGCGCGGCGAAGCGGCGCGCAAGACCCGCGAACACGAAGCCGGCGTGCAACGGCTGCTCGGCGCCACGCGGCTGCCCGCTGCCTTGCACATCTACCTGAACCTGGTGCGCGCACTGAACAGCGGCCATGCGTCGCACGAGATCCGCACCTATCCCGGCTCACCCTTGATCGCCAGCCTGCTGCTGCGCGAATCCGATCGCGCGGTGTTGTGCGAAGTGCAAGACGACGAAGCCATGCAACTGAAAAAACTCTTCGCCGGCGACGCCCGCATTGGCGTGCATCAGCGCGACGGCTACGCGGCACTCGGCGCCCTGCTGCCGCCAGCCGAACGTCGCGGCCTCGTGCTGATCGACCCGCCGTTCGAGGCGCAGGATGCGGAATTCCGTGCGATCGAAACCGCGCTCGCCGCGGCGCTGGCACGCTGGCCGTCCGGCATTTACGCGATCTGGTATCCAATCAAGTTGCGCCAGCAAACGCTGGCATTTCAGCGCTGGTTCGCGCGCAAGAAAATCGCAAATGTCCTCTGTGCGGAATTGCTGCTGCATCCGGACAATTCCGCGCTGCGTCTGAACGGTTGCGGCATGGTCATCGTCAATCCGCCGTGGAAATTCGACCGCCAGCTCGAGGAACTATTGCCCGTGCTACGCGAACATCTGACGCAAAGCCGCTTCGGTCAGCAGCGAGTGGAGTGGCTGACTACGGAGTGAGGGTTTTGCTCATTTGCGTGCTGTCAGCCGATGCACGGCTCTTGATCAGCACGCCGACGTAATACGCCACGTAATAGCCAACCACGATGCCGAACATCGCCAGTGTAAGCGGGCTCTTTTGATACGCACCGAAGGGATTCGCGCTGGCTTGTTGCGCCGCATGCATCACCGGATACAGCACCACAAACCGGTAGGCGATGCGTCCGAGCAGCAACGCGGAAACGAACAGACCGATATAGGTGTGCGGCGTGTAGAAGTGTCCCTGCGGCGTGATCTCGAACTTCGTATGCTGCAATCCGAACCAGGCAAGCGCAACGCCGCCGACCAAGCCCGCGACCATCCCACCAGCCAGCTCGACGTTGCGCATCGACCCGATCAGAATCAACCCGCCGATCACGCCGAGAATACCGATGCGAAACTGCATCCGCGTCGGTCGCACGCGCTGGCGGCCGATATTGCGTCGAACGCGGCGATAGATCGCCCAGGCGACGACACCAACCATCAGGATCGGAGTGAGAATTTTTGGGTCCATGCGCGCTACCGACTTTGTGGGCAATGTATGGATTCTAACCGAGGGAACCTCAGATTAAGCTGCTGCGCACGAAAGCGGGCTGCTAAAAACCCGACCCCGGCTGCTGGAGAAACTTAATCTCCTCCGGGCTCGACGTACGGCCAAGAATCGCGTTGCGATGCGGATAGCGTCCGAACCGGTCGATGATGGCCTGGTGCCGCAACTCGAATTCGTAGTTGTTCGCTGGCGCAAACTCACGATATAGCGC
>JBOHYL010000155.1:0-5042 GCA_050737915.1 Rudaea sp. | reverse complement strand
TTCCACGCGGCCGACCGACTGCAGCAGCGCGTGCTCGGGGCCGACGCCGGGGTAGTCGAGGCCGGCCGAGATCGAATGCGTCTCGAGGATCTGGCCGTCCGCGTTCTGCAGCAAATAGGTGCGGTTGTCGTGCAGCACGCCCGGACTGCCGGCCGAGAGCGACGCCGCGTGCTTGCCGCTGGCCAGACCCTGCCCGGCCGCCTCGACGCCGATGAGGCGCGTCTCGGCATGGTCGATGTACGGATAGAAGATGCCCATCGCGTTGCTGCCGCCGCCGACGCAGGCGATCACCGCATCCGGCTGTCTGCCGGCCATCTCGGGCATCTGCACCAGGCATTCGTCGCCGATCACGCGCTGGAAGTCGCGCACCATCGTCGGGTAGGGATGCGGCCCGGCGACGGTGCCGATGATGTAGAACGTATCGGCGACGTTCGTTACCCAATCGCGCAGTGCTTCGTTGAGCGCGTCTTTGAGCGTCTTCGAACCGGACGTGACCGGCACCACGCGCGCGCCGAGCAGCTTCATGCGATAAACATTGATCGCCTGGCGCGCGATGTCGACCGCGCCCATGTAGACCACGCATTCCAGACCCAGCCGTGCCGCCACCGTGGCGCTGGCGACGCCGTGCTGGCCTGCACCGGTCTCGGCGATGATGCGGGTCTTGCCCATGTGGCGCGCGACCAGCGCCTGGCCCACGGTGTTGTTGAGCTTGTGCGCGCCGGTGTGGTTTAAGTCCTCGCGCTTGAACAGGATCTGTGCGCCGCCGACCTTTTTCGACAGCCGCTGCGCGTGATAGATCGGACTCGGCCGGCCGACGTAGTGCTTCAGGTCCGCAGCCAGTTCGGCCTGGAATGCCGGGTCGTCGCGCAACGCCGTGTATGCCGCAGTCAGCTCGGCCAGCGGTGCGATCAGGGTCTCGGCCACGAAGACTCCGCCGTAGTCGCCGAAGCGGCCATGCGCATCCGGGTATTGCGTGTAATCGAGCGTGGGTATTCGGCTATTTTTTGCTGTCAGCACGTTCGACCTCTTCGACGAAACGCCGCATCTTGGCGGCGTCCTTGATACCCGGTACGGATTCGATACCGCCCGCTTCTATTCCGCTCGACACATCGACCGCGAACGGTGTAACCGTGCGAATCGCGGAGCCGACATTATCGCAGGTCAGGCCGCCGGCGAGGATCAGCGGGCGTGGCAGATCGCACGGAATCCGCGCCCAGTCGAACACGCTGCCACCTCCGCCCTGCCCGCCCGGCGCATGCGCGTCGAGCACAAAAGCGGTTGCCGCCGTATGCTCGTGCAGCGCGCGCGCCGCATCACCGCCGGCCATCGCGATGGCCTTGATGTAGGGCACGTCGAAGCGCACGCATTCTTCCTGCGACTCGCCGCCGTGAAACTGCAGCAGATCCGGCTGCACCAGAGCGACGACGTCGGCGATGAATCCGGGCTGATCGTCCATGAACAGCGCGACCACAACCACGAACGGCGGCAGCGCACGACGGATCTCGCGCGCGAGCGCAGGCGTCACGCAGCGTCGGCCCGCACTTGTGAGCACCAGACCGATCGCGTCCACACCGAGCGCGCAGGCGGCCAGCGCGTCGTCGACACGGGTGATGCCGCAGAACTTGATGCGCGTGCGTCGGATCATTCGCACAGACTCGCTTCCTCGGGCAGACCGAAGGCCGCAGGATAACGCGGCCCGAGAAATACCAGGCCCTGCGCGGCCGAAGTCGGCCCGGCCAGGTTGCGGTTGCGTCCAGCCAAAACCTGCGCGATCCATTGTGACGGTTGTTCGCACCGCCCGACGACGCGCAGGCTGCCGGCGATGTTGCGCACCATATGATGCAGAAATGCGTTGGCCTGGATTTCCAGCACGACGTGTTCGCCCGAACGTACAACCGTGATTTCCTGCACGCAGCGCATCGGCGAGCGCGCCTGGCAGGCGACCGTACGGAATGAGGAAAAATCGTGCTCGCCGGCCAGAGCCTGTGCTGCTGCGTGCATCGCGGCGGCATCCAGTGGCACGCGCTCCCAGCACACGTACCGCGTTTCCAGGGCCGGGCGCGGGGAACGATTCAGGATCGTGTAGCGATAGCGCCGCGCCCGCGCGCTGAAGCGCGCATGGAATTCGTCGCTGACCTCCCGCGCCCAGCGTACCGCAATACTGGCCGGCAGGCGCGAGGTGGTACCGAGCATCCAGCCGCGCAGCGTGCGCTGTGCCCGTGTATCGAAATGGATCACCTGATTGCGCGCATGCACGCCCGCATCCGTGCGCCCGGCGCAGACTACCTGGACTGGCGCGGCGGCGATATCGGAAAGCGCGGCCTCGACCGCAGCCTGCACGGTCACTCCGTGCGACAAGCGCTGCCAGCCGAGAAAATCGGTGCCGTCGTATTCGATACCGAGTGCAATACGCATGCGCAATCCAAAAAAAAGGCCGGGACAAGCCCGGCCCCAGCGTTGGAGAGTACGCCGTTATCCGATTTCCGCCAGCAGTTTGCGCGCTTCGACCTTTTGCGCGTCGTTGCCTTCGGCCAGTACCTCATCAAGCATCGAGCGCGCGCCTTCCGGGTCGCCCATGTCCAGGTACGCCTTGGCCAGATCGAGTTTGGTGCCGATCGCATCCTCGCCAGCGAAGAAATCCTCGGTCGGTTTGGCCTCGGCCGACGCGGGTTCCATCTGCGCAGGTTGCGCATGCTCCGGTTCGATGTGGCTCGGTTCGGCCCGCGCAGGTTGTGTATGCGCAGGAGCGGCGTGCTCGGCCAGATCGAAGTCGAAGTTGTCCTCGGCCGGTTTCGCCATTTCATGCGTATCGAACATGCGGGGATCGAAGTGCGTCTCGTGCTCTTGCTCGGCGTGCAGATCGTCGTCGAGGTGGGCCATGTCATGTGCGGCGTCGGCGTGCGTGTCGTCCATGCTTGCGGTCAGATCCTCTTGCCCTCCGAAGAGCGGATTGTGCGGGCACAGATGCTCACCCATCGCGCGCACCTGCTGCCATTCGGCCTGGGTCGGATCGGCCAGATGTGCGTACATGGCTTCAGCGGCGGCTTCGAATTTGTCTGCATCCTGGTGCGCGTAGTACAGATCGAGCAGTTGCAGCGACAACCCCGGATCGCCCGGATGTTCGGCGAGTTGATCCAGCAGATGCTGTTCATCGGCAGCCATCGCATCGGCGTGATCGGCCTGCGTTTCCGGCACCGCACCGGAGACGTTGATCCCGACCTTGGGCTTGCGCAGGAACCGCATCAGCGCGAGCAGACCGATGATCAGCAATGCCGCACCACCGGCCATCAGCACGTTGTTGTTCTGCCACCAAGGCAATTCCGCTGGCGACATGGGTTCGACCTTGGCAGGCGCCTTGGGCTTGATCGCCACAGGGGTCGAAACGGGTTTGGACTCAACCGGCTTTGACTCGGCCGGCGTGGTCGCTGCCGTCGCGGCGGGTGCCGCGGTTTCGACGGCCGGCTTGGCCGGCTGTGCAGCAGCAGGCAAGCCGGCAGCCGGTGCGGCGGCGGTTCCGGGCTTGGTTTCGGCGGGTTTTTCGCTGGCGCCGATGTCGCCCCAGATATCCTTGGCGGTAAGCTTGGGCGGCTGCTTGTTGCCGACCTCGGCCTCCTTGGCGGGCTCTTGCGTCGGCTTGATACCTGCTGGACTGGCTTGCGCAGGCTTGGCCGCTTCGACCGCTGCGGGCGTCGCTTTCGGACCAGCTGCCACGACGGCTGGCGTGGCTGCCTGTGCGGCTTCCAGCTGCTTGAGCTTGTTCTGCAATTGAGCGATTTCGTTCTGCTTGAGAGAGAGCAGGCGCTGGTTGTCGCCGTCAATCTTTTCCAGGTCCTTGACCCGCGACTTGAGTTCGGTCACTTCCTGCTCGCGGCTGGTCAGCGCCTCTTTGGTGCGGGCCATATCCGCCGCATTCTGCGCACTGCCCGTGCCCGACGATGCGCCGGGATGATCGCTGGCGTTCTGCCCACCCTTGCCTGCACGCGGCGGCACCAAGGCCAGATGGGCGCCGGACGACCCACTCGCCGACTTGCGGGCGGTGTGTGGTGCGGATTCGGATTTCGGTGCTCCGGTTTTGGCCACCAAGGTTGGCTTGGCTACCGGAACATTCGACGCCCACGCTTGATTCTGCTCGCGCACTGCGGCGGCGATGGCAGCGGCCGATCCGCCGGCCTTGATTTCGTCGCGTGTGGGAATGCGCAGGATCGCACCACGCTTGAGCGCATTGATGTTGTCGCGGTAGAACGCCTTGGGATTGGCCTTGAGCAGGGCCAGCATCATCGCGTTCAAATTGGTGTTGTCGTCCGGACGCGTCGCGCCGGCGATTTCCGTCAGCGTTTCGCCGCTCGCTACCGGGCCGTATTCGCCAGCGACCGCGGCGTGCGCAGTGGTTGCTGGTTTCGCCGCTTCGGATTTGGGCGTTGCCGGTTTGGCGTGCGCAACCTGGGTGCGCGGCGGTTTGACCGCGGCCGGCTTGGGTTTGGCATGTTCGTGTTCTCGCGGCAACGGTTGTGGCCGTGCGCGCGGGGCCTCGTGCGCGGGTGCCACCGTTGCCGCCGGGGTACCGGCGGCCGGCGCCATCACCGGCGGATCCAGCAACACGGTGTATTCGCGCAGCAATTTGCCCTTGGGCCAGTTCGCCTCGATCAGGAAGTCGAGCAATGGTTCGCGCACGATGTCCTTGGTGGTGACCTTGATCACGGTCTGGCCTTGGCTGTCGGTGCCCAAGGCAAATTGCAGTGGCACATCCACCTGCGCCCGATTCAGGCCTACGCGCTGGAAATCCTCGGCGGTGGCCAGCGCCACTTCAAGACCGCTGGCTTCGGCGGGAGAATCGGCAATCACGGGTATGATCGCGTCCAGCGGCTGGTTGAGCTTGGATCTCACCTGGATCGTTCCCAGGCCCAGAGCAAACGCGTTGCCGCCGATCAGCGCCAATGCGATCGCAAGCGGCAGTTTTGCAGGTCCTTTCATGAGGCATTCCCCCAACCGGTTTGGCACGCGCCGGCCCGTTGGCCGACCCGACTCGAAGCTCGAAAACTCCT
>JBOHYL010000154.1:0-1683 GCA_050737915.1 Rudaea sp. | reverse complement strand
GGTTACAAATCCGCCAACTCCACATCCGTGCCTTCGTTGATGCCCTCGAACAGGAAGGTCGACAGGTAACGCTCGCCGGTGTCCGGCAGCATGGCCAGGATCACGTCACCTTGTCGGGCCTGTTTGGCCACTTCCAACGCGGCGGCGAACGTGCCGCCCGAGGATATTCCACAGAAGATGCCTTCCTTCTGCGCCAAGGCGCGTGCGGTATCGCGTGCGACGGTGTCGTCGACGGTGATGATGCGGTCGACCACCTTGCGGTTGAGCACGGCCGGAACGAGGTTCGGCGTCCAGCCCTGGATTTTGTGCGGCGTCCATTCCTTGCCCGAGAGCATTGCCGCGACTTCCGGCTCGCAGGCGGCGATCTTCACGTCGGGCCGCGCCAGCTTGAGCATTTCGCCGGCGCCGGTGAGCGTGCCGCCGGTGCCCCAGCCGGTGACGTACCAGTCCAGGCGCTTGCCGGCGAAGTCCTGCAGGATCTCCGGGCCGGTCGTGCTGCGATGGTAGGCGGGATTGGCCGGGTTTTCGAACTGGCGCGCCAGGAAATGACCGTGCTTTTTCGCGTACGCGGCAGCGGCCTCGACCAGGCCTGTGCCTTTCCACGCGGCCGGCGTGAGCACCACCTTGGCGCCGAGCGCGCGCATCAGCTTGCGCCGTTCGACCGAGAAGGTTTCGGTCATGAACGCGATGAACGGATAGCCGCGCACGGCGCAGACCATCGCCAGCGCCACACCGGTGTTGCCGGACGTGGCTTCGACCACGGTTTGTCCGGGTTTGAGCTCGCCGCGCGCTTCGGCGTCGAGGATGATGCCGATTGCGAGGCGGTCCTTGACCGACGACATCGGGTTAAAGGCCTCGACCTTCACGTACATGTCCACGCCCTTGGGCGCAAGGCGGTTGATGCGGACGATCGGCGTGCGGCCGATGGTTTCGAGAATGCTCTGGTAGATCATGCGTCACCTGAATGGGAGTTGTGGAATCGACCGCGACGATTACATGATCAGCAACATCGCGTCAGCGCGAGCAGGCGGGCGGCAAAGGCAGGACGCAGGGACAGGCACATGGTTCGAGCCTAGCGCCATGCGGCCACAAACGCAATTTGGACGTCCAAATTCGCAGCCATTCACGAATTCCGGAATCTACTTGTCGCTGATGTAGCGCGGCCCCTTGCCATACGCCTTTTCGTAGACGCCCTTCTCGGAGCGGCGATACTGGGTGAAGCCGCGTTTGGCGGCGTGGTCTTCGCTGAGCACGCGCGCATTGCCAGATGCCACGTTCGGCGCGGAAATCACGCGTCGCACCGCGGCCCCGCATTGCGGGCAATGCGTCAGTGGCGCATCGGCCAGCTTCTGCAGCACGTCGAAATGCGCCTCGCAGTGGACGCATCCGCGCGTGACAGCGGCGTATTCGTAAATGGGCATTGGCACATGGTGGAACTGCGGGCCCACATATTCAAGCGTTCGCTGTCGCCTCGCTCATGGATTTCCAGCGATTGACGATCTCGCAAAACAACAGCGCCGTGCGCTCGGTATCGTAGACGGCCGAGTGCGCTTCGCTCGCGTCCCAGTCAAAGCCGGCTGCTTGCACCGCGCGGCTGAGGACGGTTTGGCCGTAGGCGAGGCCGCCGAGGGTGGCGGTATCGAAGCAGCTGAAAAGATGAAATGGGCTGCGCTTGTGCCCGGT
>JBOHYL010000153.1:0-5691 GCA_050737915.1 Rudaea sp. | reverse complement strand
GATCAAACCTGCGCAAACTGGCGTGAATACTCGATTTTCGTGGTACTCGTGTCCGCACCGCCCTAAAATGGACCGTTTCCGATAGCGGTTGGCGCCATGCCCGGCAAGCTCTACATCAAGACCCACGGTTGCCAGATGAACGAGTACGACTCGGCCAAGATGGCCGACGTGCTGGCGGCATCGCATGGCCTGGAGGCGACCGACAACGAGGCCGAAGCCGACGTCATCCTGATCAACACCTGCTCGATCCGCGAAAAGGCCCAGGAAAAAGTGTTCAGCCAGCTCGGCCGCTGGCGCGAACTCAAGCAGGCCAACCCGCAATTGGTGATCGGCGTTGGCGGCTGCGTCGCCAGTCAGGAAGGCGCGGCTATCGTCAAGCGCGCACCGTACGTTGACCTGGTGTTTGGCCCGCAAACCCTGCACCGCCTGCCGCAACTGCTTGACGCGCACAAACGTACACAACGCGCACAAGTGGATATTTCCTTTCCGGAAATCGAGAAGTTCGATCACCTGCCCGAGCCGCGCAAGGACGGCGCGACCGCGTTCGTGTCGATCATGGAAGGCTGTTCCAAGTATTGTTCCTACTGCGTGGTGCCGTACACGCGCGGCGAGGAAATCAGTCGCCCGTTCGACGATTGTCTGGCCGAAGTGGCGGCACTCGCCGATCAGGGCGTGCGCGAAGTGAATCTGCTCGGCCAGAACGTCAACGCGTATCGCGGTCCGACGCACGACGGCGGCACGGCGGATCTCGCACTGCTGATCCACGCCATCGCGCAACTGCCCGGCATCGGCCGCATCCGCTTCACCACTTCGCATCCGCTGGAGTTTTCCGACTCGCTGATAGAGGCCTATGCGAATGTGCCCAAGCTCGCCAATTTTCTGCACTTGCCGGTGCAATCCGGATCCGATCGGATTCTGAGCGCAATGAAGCGCGGCTACACGGCGCTGGAGTACAAGCAGAAGTTCCGCAAGCTACGCAAAGTGCGGCCGGATATTTGCGTTTCCTCGGATTTCATCGTCGGCTTCCCCGGCGAGACCGACGCCGAATTCGAGCAGACCTTGAAGCTGATCGACGACATCGGCTTCGACCAGAGTTTTTCCTTCATTTTCTCCAAGCGTCCCGGTACGCCTGCGGCGAACCTGCCGGACGACACGACCGACGCGGTCAAACACGAACGCCTCGCGCGCTTGCAGACAACCATCAACGCCAATGCGAAAGGGATCGCCGATGCGATGGTGGGCACTGTGCAAAGCGTGCTGGTCGAAGGCACCAGCGCACGCGATCCGAACGAGCTGACCGGCAAGACCGAGAACATGCGCAACGTCAATTTCGCAGCACCGGCCAACATGATCGGCCCGGATCTGATCGGGCATTTTGTCGATGTGCAAATCACGCAGGCGATGCGCAACTCACTGCGCGGACGCATACACGCCGCAACGATGCCGGCGCTTGCCTGAGCCGGCAGCGTGTACCCGCACGGAACAACGACATCGGCCCATTTCCCGCCCCTCGTTTCGTCCACGTCGAGCACTGCCGCAGTCTACTGATTGTGGATTTTCGGCTGTCCGTTGCCTTCATTTTCGGAGCTGGGGCAGGGCGGCGTGGAAGTAGTTCCGACTGCCCTCGTTCGCGGTGACGGTCAATTGGTAATGGTCGGCGCCCACGGGGTTGCCTTCTTCGGAAGTGTTGTGCACGAAGGAAATCACGCACTGGTGATACATAATTCGGCCGAGCCGGTGGCGAGGGGCCGCATGCGCGCTTCGGCACGTGTGACAGAGGGCCGCAAGTTCTTCGGCCCTCCGGCGGTCGATCATCGGCACTGCCTTCCTCGTGTCCGGCAGTTGAACCGCCGCACCCAGTCTCGCTAATTATTGTGAATTATCGGCGAACCGCCCCCGGCCCGAATTCCCTGCGTTCCGGAGTTGTAGTTGGTGCCGTTGTAACTCACGGTGATCGTATAAGGATAGTCGACTCCGGACTGCGTGTTGTTCTCTGTCACCGACATTTGCACGGGATTGCTTGAAATCGTGGGCGCGGAAAACGGATTCGGGTTCGTCGAAAACGTCACGCCGACGAAGGCGAAGGCCGGTTGATTGGCGGCCGGAACCCAAATGACGGTCTGGTTGCCGTTGTTGACGTGTTCCTTGGTCGGATTCACGGTGACGGGCGGAGTGGCACTGGTGTCGAGACTTACCTTGATGGTCATGGTTGACTCCTTCTGGTTGGCTCAGTGGGCGGCACGAATGTGGCGGGCCGCATCGCCATGCTTCGGTCGGCCGTCGATCATCGCAATGCATCGGCGATCCGTTTCACAACTTCAGGATCCGGCGCGTACGGCAAGTGCCTGCTCGCCGTCAACGCGGCGAAATCAGGCGTTTGATAACCCATCGCGGCCAGCTTGGCTACAACCGGACGCGCGGCATCGATCCGGTCCAGCAGCAACAGAGCGCTTGCCTGCGTTGCGAGAAAGTTCGGATCGTTACCGGATTGGGTATCTGACGCGACAAGGGTGCGCGCCCGCTCCCAGCTCGCGCGCGCTTTTGCCATGTCGGGGTGCAGGGCAGCGGCCTGACCTGCAACGATCTCCGCTTGCGCAGCCAGGAGAATCAGATTGCGGTCGTCGATGCTCTTGGATCGCAGCGGTTCGATCGTGTCGAGCGCGGCTCGGATCATTTGTTCGGCTGCGCCGGCGTCGTTGTGCGCCAGATGCAAGCGTGCGCTCTCCGTCCGGCTGCGCGCCAGTTCCTGATGCCATTCGGCATTGGTCGGATCCTTTGCGCTCAGCTTTTCCAACACACTGAGCGACCGGGCGTCAGCTGCGGCTGCCGCGTCGATCTTGTTCTGCTGCCTGAGCAAGCCGCCGAGTTGTTCGCTGTACCGCGCGAAAAGAAACTCGTTGTCCGTGGCCGTCGAATCGAAGCTGATCAAGGCTGTGGCCATCGCCACCGCATCGCCAAGATAAGCCGACGCGGAATCGAGCTGATCGCACAAGCCCAGCGTACGACCCAGGATCGCGTCGCTGATCAACAGCTCGTACTGCTGATTGTGATCGTTCGGATCGAGGGCAGCCAATTTCTGCTGAACGCGCTGATTGGCGCGATATTCGCGAATGGCCAGCACCAACTGACCCTGCTCCAGTGCCAGCTTGCCGAGGCTGTCGTAGGCATCGCCCAGCGCGGACTGCCATTTGCGATTGGCGGGTTCGCGGGCGACCAGCTCTTGCGTGATCTTCAGCGTCGCTTCGTACTTCGGCTTCGCCGCCGCAAAGTTGCCCTGTGTTTCCAGCACGCGCCCGGCATTGGTCAAGGCCGAACTCAGATCGAATGCCACTCCGGTGTCAGCCGGTTTTGCGGCGTGCGCTTCCAGCAGTGTATCGCTTGCTTGCTGGAAGTCCTGCAGCGCATGCGCCAGTTTGCCCTGGTACCAATGCGCAAATCCGATCCAATTGAGACTGCTGGCGTAGTCGGCCCGACGCTGCACGTCAAGGGGCGAGCGGCGCAACAGCTCCGCAGCGAGCCTTGACGCGGCAACATAGGACTCGAGCGCGGCGGGGATCTTGCCCTGGTCCTGACGCACACTGCCGATCTTTTGCAACGCGTCGATACGCATTGTCAGCGCGGCGTCGGTGACATCCTTGCTCGGCAGCGACGCGAAATACGCCATCGCCTTGTCGTCGACACTCTGCAGGATGTCGAGCCGATTCACCTCGCGCAGCTTGTTGTTGAGATCGCCAAGCATGAAGCCGACCAGCTCCTCCGCCTGCTTCTGGCGGCGCTGGGCATCGCCGCGCGCGATGACGGCCAGGATCGCCAGCGTCGTCGTGATCAGCATTACGACCAGTGCCAGCGCGGTGATCGCCGTCATGCGCCGTACGCGGCGCTGCTGCTCGCGCTGCTTGAGCGCATCGAAGCCGACCGCGAGCATGCCGGCGATGAGCTTGAGTTTCGCGTTCGGCTTGCCGTCCTTGCCCGGACGCGCGTCGGCGGCAATCGGTTCGGTGCGCTCGGTGGTCGGCCGGCCGTCGGCGCCGAGCGTGAAGCGCAGCGCTGGTGCGAAACATTCCTCGGCCTCGCGGCCGGACAGGTCGGCGGCATTAGGCTCGCCATCGACGATCAGGCAGAAGATCCGTTCGCTGTGGCCCAGACGCTTGAACGCCAGCACCTCCTCGTTGACCCAGCGCGAGGCGGCCGAGTGCGGCGAGCAGATGACGATCAGGTTGGCCGACTGCGCCAGCGCCGCGTTGACGGTGCGATTCAGATCCGTGGCGCTGGCCAGCTCGTCGCGGTCGCGGAACACAGGAAGCAGCCGCCGCGGAATGACGCCCGCCGCAGTGCTCTGGCCGACCAGCCGGCTTGGCACGCGGTAGGTTTCCAGCGCCTTGTGCAGCCAGTCCGCCCAAACCTTGTCGGTGTGGCTGTAGCTGATGAATGCGCGATAGCTCATGCTGGCGGCTGCCGTTGAGGTATCCATCTCCCAATCGCCTTGCGGCCAGCGCTGGTCGCCTGCGCGCAGGGTAGCACCAGTGCGCAAATGGCGTCACAGTTTTCGGCTACCGGGCCGCGCGACGCCCAAGCGCTTCAACCGCGGCGCGGTTGGCCGTATCCTCAGCTGCCCATGACCACACCCGCAGCGAATATGACTGCCCTGACGACCCACCGCGAACTCACACTCGATCCCGCCGATGGCGAGCGCCTGGCCAATTTGTGCGGTCCGTTCGACGAGCACCTGCGCCAGCTTGAATTGCGCCTGGGCGTGCAGATCGCCAACCGCGGCAATCTGTTTCGCATCAGCGGCGATGCGCCGAAAGCAAAGCTCGCCGAACGCGTGCTGTGCGATCTGTACTCCGTGACCGAAAACGAGACGCTCAGCGGCGCGCAGATCAATCTGCACTTGTCCGAATCGGGGATCGACGCACTGGAAGCGAAGGCGGACGAGGACCAGGATGTCGCGATCAAGGTCAAACGCGGCACCATTCGTGGCCGCGGCTCCAACCAGCAACGTTATCTTCACGCGATCGCCACCCACGACATCAATTTCGGCATCGGTCCGGCCGGAACCGGCAAGACCTATCTCGGCGTCGCAATGGCGGTGGATGCGCTCAACGACAGTCGCGCGCAGCGCCTGGTGCTGGTGCGGCCGGCGGTGGAGGCCGGCGAGAAACTGGGATTCCTGCCGGGCGATCTGACCCAGAAGGTCGATCCCTATCTGCGCCCGCTGTACGACGCGTTGTACGAGATGCTCGGCATCGAAAAGGTCACGCGCCTGATCGAACGCAACGTGATCGAGATTGCGCCGCTCGCCTACATGCGCGGGCGCACGCTCAACGATGCGTTCGTGATTCTGGACGAAGCGCAGAACACGACGGTCGAACAGATGAAGATGTTCCTGACCCGCATCGGTTTCGGTTCGATCGCCGTGGTTACCGGCGACGTGACCCAGACCGACCTGCCGCGTCAGATCAAGTCTGGTCTGCGCGACGCGGTCGAGGTACTGCGCGACGTCGAAGGCGTCAGCTTCACGTTTTTCACCGCCAAGGATGTCGTACGGCATCCACTGGTGCAGCGCATCGTGCGGGCGTATGAAAGCCGCGAAGCAGAGAAGCCACAGTGAGCGTTGCGCTGTTCCTGCGCATTCAGACCGGTCGCCGCGGCGTGCCACAGCGGTGCTCGTTCGAGGGCTGGATCGGGGCG
>JBOHYL010000152.1:0-1705 GCA_050737915.1 Rudaea sp. | reverse complement strand
GATGAGCCTAACCGGCCAGCTTTGCGCTGGCCAGACGGTTCAGGCTCACGCCTTGCTCAGCCGCTTGCAGCGACAACGCCCGATGCAACTGCGGCGGGATGCGAACGTGGAATTGCCCGCTGTAGCGCCTGTCGGCCAACGGTTGCGGTATCGTTTCATCGTCGGCGCGCATATCGGCAACGGCGCGCGCAACCACTCGCCGGATGCCGACCAGCGCTGCGTCGGGTTTTTTCGCCAGCCACGACAGCGACGGAAATTCGGCGCATAGACCGACGTGTTCGTTGTCCTCGGGCGACCAGGTGACCCGGTAGGTGTAATGATCGATGCTCATGAATAGCCTCGCAGCTTGTCTATCGCCAGCAATACCTGGCGCACTTGATACGCCTTGGCTTTGCCTTTGTCGTTCTGGATGTTGACGCGCGGATCGCCCGGCCAAGGCGTCTTGAACACGGCATGACTGCCACTGGATTGACGGGGTTTGCCGAAATTCCGCACACATACCTTGAACACATCGGCAAAGCGCATGTTCGAAGGCTCACGCCGCATGCGATCCAGGAGTTTCTCCGCAGCGGTCATGCCAGTATTTTACCACTATTGGTACCAGGAAGCGATCATGGTCTGAAGCAGTTTACCCGCGAGCGCGTTATATGCATTGACGCCCTTTCCCTCGCCACGGACAATGGCACATGCATCCGGATGTTTCCAAACCCGACCCCAAGCTGCTGACCGTGATTCCCGCGCGCGACGAGGCGGCGACGGTGGGTGAGATTGTGCGTCGCGTGCGCGCGACGGTGGGCGGCGCGATACTGGTGGTGAACGACGCCAGTGAAGATGCCACTGCAACGCAGGCGCGACTGGCCGGCGCCAGCGTCATCGATCTGCCCTTCCGTCTCGGCGCCTGGGGTGCGGCGCAAACCGGCTTGCGCTATGCGCGCCGTCATCGCTACGACGCCGTGCTCACGCTGGATGCCGACGGTCAGCATCATCCCGAGGAACTGCCGGGCCTGTTGGCCGCTTGGCGCGCCAGCGGCGCAAACGTGGCGATCGGTACGTATCCGCAGAGGCTGTCCGCGGCCAAACGTTTGGCGTGGCGCTATTTCCGTCTGCTGACCGGCATCGGCGTGCAGGATTTCACCTCGGGCCTGCGTGTGTACGACCGCCGCGCGATTCGCGCGTTGTCCGCGCGTGAGGCCAGCCTGCTCGACTATCAGGATCTGGGCGTTTTGATGTTGCTGCGCCAGCACGGATTGAGTTTGCACGAGGCGCCCACGCCGATGTCGCAGCGGCGCAGCGGCGGCTCGCGCGTGTTTTCCTCATGGCCCATGGTGGCGCGTTACATGCTGCACACCACGGTGCTGTGCTTTGCCCAGATCGGCGCGCGCCGGCACGCGGGTGCACGTCCATGAACGTGCAGATCGTCGCAGCGCTGATCGGCGTGCTGCTGGCCGGCGCGATTCTGTACCTGGTACGACGCACGCATCTGCACGGCAGTTATGCGTTGTGGTGGCTGGCGGTGGCCGCGGCAATATTGCTGCTCGGCGTGTTTCCGCCCGTGGTGGACTGGATGGGCCGCATCACCGGCATCCACTATCCGCCGGTGCTGCCGATCATTCTGGGCATCGGCATGATTCTGGTGCGGATGCTGAAAATGGACATCGACCGCTCACGCTCCGAACGCCAACTGCGGCGGCTCACGCAGAAGCTG
>JBOHYL010000151.1:0-9033 GCA_050737915.1 Rudaea sp. | reverse complement strand
CGGCATCCACTATCCGCCGGTGCTGCCGATCATTCTGGGCATCGGCATGATTCTGGTGCGGATGCTGAAAATGGACATCGACCGCTCACGCTCCGAACGCCAACTGCGGCGGCTCACGCAGAAGCTGGCGATCCTGGAACAGGAACTGGCGCAACTGCGCCGCGATGCGCCGCGCAAGAGCGGTGGCACAGGCGGGCAAGTGATTTCGTTGGCGAAATCGGGCGATGGGTGAGGCGCTCAATCGTCCCACTCGTCATTCCGGCAGGGAGTGCCGGAATCCAGATCGCAGGGATGCGGTAACGCGGCAATGACCGAAAAGTACCCGTGCGTCTACCTGATGGCGAGTCAACGCAATGGCACGCTGTACGTCGGCGTCACGTCCGATCTCATCAAACGCACGTACGAACATCGAAGCGACACCGTCGAAGGCTTCACCAAGAGATTCGGCGTACATACTCTGGTGTGGTATGAAATGCACAGTGAAATGGCGGCAGCGATCCTGCGCGAGAAGCAAATCAAGAAATGGCCGCGCACTGCAAAAATTCAATTGATTGAGCGGCAGAACCCCGATTGGCGCAATTTGTGGACGGAACTGACATCGCCATCCATGGCAACTGGATTCCGGCAGTCCCTGCCGGAATGACGATTCAAATGCGCATCCTGCACATCGGCAAGTTCTTCCCGCCTCACCCCGGCGGTATCGAGCGTTTCGTTGCCGATCTGGCCACTGCGCAAACCGCCGATGGCATGGCGGTGCGCGTGCTGGCACATGCCGAGCCGGGAGTCAGTCGCAGCCGGAGTCTTCGCGTCGGCGCAGTCGATGTCACGCTGGCGGCTTGTTACGGACAATGGATTTACGCGCCGGTCAGCCCGGGATTTCCGCGCCAGCTCGCACGCATCCTGCGCGACTTCCAACCGGATTTGCTGCATCTGCATTTGCCCAACACGTCGGCGTTCTGGGCACTGATGCTGCCAAGAGCGCGACGCCTGCCGTGGATTGTGCACTGGCATGCGGATATACCGCTGGATACGCGCCAGCGCGCGTTGCGGCTGGCCTATCGCCTGTACCGGCCGTGGGAACAGGCGCTGCTGCGGCGTGCGCGTGCGGTGATTGCGACATCTGCTCCCTATCGGGATTCGAGCGTGGCGCTGGCGCCGTGGCGCGACAAGACGCGGGTGATTCCGCTCGGCATCGGTCAAGGCAAGCCAGATGTGGCAAATTCTACAAATATACAATGGCCAGCACCCGGCCTGCGTCTGCTCGCGGTTGGGCGACTAAGCTATTTCAAGGGTTTTGATGTGTTGCTGCGCGCATTGGCCAATGTGCCGGAAACCAGTCTGGTGCTGATCGGCGACGGCAAGTGTTTCGGGGACTTGCGCGAACTCGCGGACGCGTTGGGAATCAGCGCACGAGTGAACTTTGCCGGTCGCATCGACATGGATTCACCTGGTGACGCGGCGCTGGCGCAAGCGTATGCGCGAGCCGATGTCGTTTGCCTGCCTTCGTTGGAACGCGCCGAGTCGTTCGGCCTGGTGCTGCTCGAAGCCATGCGTGCCGGCAAGCCAGTCGTGGCCAGCGCAATTCCGGGTTCGGGTGCGGGATTCATCGTGCGCGATGGCGAAACCGGATTGCTGGTGCCACCGGGCGACTCCGTGGCGCTGGCTGCGGCGATCCGACGTCTGCATCAAGATGAAGGGCTGCGCGCGCGCCTGGGTGAGGCCGGCGCACGCCGATTCCACGATACATTTACGCTGGGTCGGATAACGCCGCAGGTGACGGCGTTGTATCGGGAAGTTCTGTCCGGGCCGCATCGCGGCACAGCAAGGCCAGCAGGGTGACCGTGGCCGGCACGATGTGCAGGATCAGGCGATTGATCGCCGTGTAACTTTCGGCCCAGCGCGCGGCATCGGTATATACGAACAAGAACAGCAGAAAACCGAAACCGAGCAGCACGAATGCCCCCAGATGGCGCAGGTCGGCCTGCGCGCGCAACTCGCGCCAGCGCCACACCGCAATAACAGGCGCCAGCCACCACAGCAAATGCCAGTTCGGCTGCACGAGTAGGCTGTTGACCCAGCTCGTCAGCGCGTCGGCATGAAACTGCAACTGGTAGGTGCCAACCGCGGACACCGTGATCGCAGCGCGTGTGGCGTCGACCCACCCGAGTCCCGGCACCGGCAAACGCCAGTGCGGCAACAGCAAGGCCAGTGTCAGCACAGCGGCAGCGGCGGCGAGCGCCGCACGCCGCCAGCGTACCGGCAATGCGGCATAACCGGCCATAGCGGCGAGGAGCAGCAACCATATCGCGCCCTCGAGCTTGATCGCGGGCAGCAACAAGGCACAGACGACGAACACGATCGCCTGCCCGCGATCGCGCTCGCGCTGCCAGCGCAACCACGCCAGCACGGCAAAGCCCAGCACCGTGGCCAGCCACAGGTCCGCATAGCCGGCCAGGGCGACATGGACATCGAGCAGCGGCAACGAGCCGAGTGCGTACATCGCCGCCAATGCGCGGGTGCGATCCAGACCCAGCGCGCGCCATTGACCATAGTGCGCGACCAACAGGCCGATCCCCAGCGCGAACCACGGCAGATTGACCTGCGGCTCGATCCAGCCGCCGGCGGCGCTGGCGAACCACACCTGCATCCACGCCAGCGTCGCCGGATAGGCCCAGGCGATGGACGTGTACAGCTCGCGCGTCGGCTGTGCCAGCCAGTCGTGCATGGACACGAACGGCGCGTAGTGGCCGAGCAGAAACCAGGTCTTGGATTTGACCGCCCAGGCGTCCCAGGCATCCCACGGGAATGTCGGACGCAACAGAATTTCACGCAATGCCAGCCAGCCGCGCCAGACCAGTGACGCCATGGCCAGCGCCAGCAATCCAATAATCCACTTTGGGGATTTTTCCACTTTTGTGCACGGCAAAGATGCGCGACCGCGCATGCGCCACCAGGCGACAACAGCCGCGATCGCCGCCAAAATCCCCAGCGGCGGTGCCGCGTGCAGCCAGGCGTGCGCGGTGTCGGCGCGCGCGAACACCGCGGTAGCCGCCGCCGCGAGCAACAGACCGAATACCAGCCCGTGTCCGCATGCCGCGGCGAGCCAGCCCGCACGGCGCACGGGATTCAGCGCCAGCCACAGCGACACGCCGGCGACGAGCGGCAGCAGCCACGCGATGCACAGGGCGACATTCATGGCGTAGCGCTGCGCAAGCGGTAGACATGGGCGAGGCCGCTTTCGAATACCGGCTCGGCCGGCCAGACGTGACCGTCGCCGACGATTGCGCCGCGCGTCTCGTCCCAGCGCCACTGCGTGTTCGCATACAGCAGGATCAGACTGCCCGGCGGCAGTGGTGCATCGCCGACCAGTTGCAGCAGGCCCGCATTGTGCGGTAGCAACAAGTAAATCAGGCGCAGGAAGACATAGTTCGTATCCGCCGCCACCAGCAGGCGTTGTCCCGGTGGTTGCGAATCCAGCCAGCCACTCACTTGCCCAGCCATGAAAGCGAGATCCTGGTCGGGCAGCAGGTGCAGACGCTCGTCCCAGGTCTTGCCGGCGTACAAATGCTCGGTGAGCGCATGCCGAGCCTGAAAATCGTGCAGCCAACGCACGTCGAGAAAAGCCCACAGCAGCAGCGCGGCAATACCCGCCGCACGTACGCTGCGTCGCCACGGCCAGCGCAGGATGAGGGCCAGCACCAGCAGACTCAGAACGACGCCGAGCACCAGCACCGGCAACGGTGAGGCGGTGCCGAACGAGGCGCGATCGGGCACCAGAGCGCTGATCGAATGCAGCGCCCACGGCACGTAGGCGAACCACGCCGTAGACAAGGCGGCGAGCCCGCCACGCCACGACGGTGCAGCCAGTTGCGCACCTTCGAAGCGGAACGGACGGAACGCCACGCTTGGCGGCACCAGTTGCGCGGTCGCGTATTCGGCAAAGCCAAGCTCGACGATATCGCCACGCCATTCTTTCAGGCGGCGCAAGTCCACAGCTTGCCAGCTCGCGCCGGGCCACGGGATGGTCACGGTCTGCACCGCATCCGGTGTATCCGCGCGGCGGAACACCAAGGCCAGTTCGAGCGTGCGCGGGAACCCGTCGAAACGGTAGCGCAGGATTGGAAAATCGGCAGCGTGGATACCCTCAAGGCGGATCGACTGCAACGCGTTGCCGTCGTCGCCGATCGCGCCGACACGCAGTGCATCAGCATCCTCAACGCCGGCACCGAGCACCACGCGGAAATTGTGGCCAGCCAGCACACGCACCTGCGCGGGCTGCCATGGCGCATGCCACGACACATTCGCAGCCCAGCCCAGGATGACGATCCACAGCAGCGCCAGCACGAGAACGCAGGCGGCTCGCCGGATCATGCGGCGGTTTCCAGACGCGCCAGTTCCGCGGCGGAGAATCCGGCGGCAAGGCGAGCGGCCGTGTTGAACGGACCCTTGAGCGATGCGCGCGCGTATTGCGCGATCAGCTCGGCAAATGTGCTTTCCGGATCACGACCGGCGCACGCGCAACAGTACCCGAACCAGCGCGAGCCGGCGGCGACGTGGACGACTTCCTCGCGCAGTATGGTCTCGAGAATCGTGACACTATCGGCGTCGCCGACCGCGCGCAGACGCGCGATCATGCCGGGTGTGACATCCAGCCCGCGTGCTTCCAGCACACGCGGCACCAGGGCCATCCTGGCCAGGCACGATTCAGCCGTCTTTACCGCCATTTCCCAAAGACCGTCGTGGGCGTCGAAATCGCCGTACTCATGACCGAGCTCGCGCAGGCGCGTCTGCAACAGAGCGAAATGCCGGGCCTCGTCGGCGGCAACGCGAACCCAGTCGCAGTAATACGCCGCTGGCATGCTGCGAAAACGATAGACCGCATCCCAAGCCAGATTGATCGCATTGAATTCGATGTGGGCGACGGCGTGAATGAGCGCGACGCGGCCCGCGGACGTGCCCAACCCGCGCCGCGGCAAATCACGCGGTGCGACCAAACGCGGCAGTTGCGGCCGTCCCGGCGCGGCGATGTCATGCGGGGCCGCTGCGTCCGCATCGACACGCAACGCGCCAGCAGCGAATGCGGCGGCGGCCTGCGCGGTCGCGGCCAGCTTGGCCGCCGGATCACACAATGCCAGACACGCTTGCGCGCGTGCGAACAAGCAGTGGGCGGGGTCGTTTCGGGTTTGCATTGCCACACTCCAAGCGCAAGCCGCGCCGGCCTATTCTGCCAGCAATGTGGCCATTGCGCGCCGTCGCGTGGACGAACTCAGGATGCCTGGCGGCGCTGCGACTTGGCCGTATCCGAGCGCGCGAATTCCAGATCGCTCAGATAGGTCGGCTCCACGCCAGTGACGTATTCGCCGGAAAAACAGGAAGTGTCGAAGCCGACGAGCTTGTCGTTGCCCTCGGCCACCGCGGCGATGAGGTCGGGCAGATCCTGGTACACCAGCCAGTCGGCACCGATGAAGTCCTGCACCTGCTCCACGCTGCGCTCGTGCGCGACCAACTCGGTGGCGGCCGGCATGTCGATGCCATAGACGTTCGGATAGCGCACCGGTGGTGCGGCAGAAGCGAAGTATACTTTTTTCGCGCCCGCCTCCCGCGCCATCTGGATGATCTGCCGCGAGGTGGTGCCGCGCACGATGGAGTCGTCGACCAGCAGCACGTTCTTGTTGCGGAATTCCAGCTCGATCGCATTCAGCTTGCGGCGTACGGACTTCATCCGCTCGCTCTGCCCGGGCATGATGAAGGTGCGGCCGATATAGCGGTTCTTGACGAAACCCTCGCGCATCGGCAGGCCCAGCACCTGCGCCAGCGAACTACCCGCGGTGCGTGCGGTGTCGGGAATCGGAATCACCGCATCGATGTCGTGCTCGGGCCGCAGTCGCAGGATTTTCGCGGCCAGATGCTCGCCCATGCGCAGGCGCGCCTTGTACACGGAAACATCCTCGATCATCGAATCCGGCCGCGCCAGATAGACGTATTCGAAGATGCAGGGCGCATGCGGATAGCCTTCGGCGCAGTGGCGGCTGAACAGCTTGCCGTCGTTGGCCAGCAACACCGCTTCGCCGGGTGCGACATCGCGCAGGCGCCGGAATCCGAGGATATCCAGCGCCACCGATTCCGACGCGACGGCGTATTCCTTGCCGTCGGCGACGTCGCGTTCGCCGAGCACCAGTGGGCGGATGCCGTACGGGTCGCGGAAAGCGACGATGCCATAACCGAGCAGCAACGCGACGATCGCATAGCCGCCGCGCGCGCGCGCGTGCACGCCGGCGACGGCCTTGAAGATGTGATCCGGTTCCAGCGCGTGGCGTTCCTGGATCTGCAGTTCGTGGGCGAAGATGTTGAGCAGTATTTCCGAATCCGAATCGGTATTGATATGGCGGCGATCGTCCTCGTACATCTGCCGCCGCAGCGATTCGGTGTTGACCAGATTGCCGTTGTGACCAAGCGCGATGCCATACGGTGAATTGACATAAAACGGCTGCGCTTCGGTCGAATTTTCCGAACCCGCCGTCGGATAGCGGCAATGGCCGATCCCGATGCGGCCGTGCAACTTGAGAATGTTTTCGGGCTGAAACACGTCGCGCACCAAGCCTGCGCCCTTGTGCAGGCGCAAGCGTTCGCCTGCGTCGACTGTGGCGATGCCGGCGGCATCCTGACCGCGATGTTGCAACACAGTCAGACCGTCGTAGAGCAAGGCCGCGACGTCGGACTTGCCGACAATGCCGATGATTCCGCACATGTGCTTGGTTTCGCCTTGTCGATCAGATTGCGGATTTGTTGCCTGGATCCGGCTTGCGTGGCAGGATCGGAATCTGCGGCAGGATACCGCGTAAATCAAGGTATTTCGTCGCCTCCGGTGGCAGACGCGCGGACAACCACTGCGCATAGCCCTGGAACGCGGGTAATAGCTGCGACTGATGCCACCACGGGTCGCGCGGCAGCGGCGTGAAGCCGAGCAGCAATACCGTGAGCGTGACCAGCGCCAACCCGCGCACCAGGCCGAATACCATGCCGAGCAGACGATCACTGCCGGACAATCCGCTGCCGGCGACCAGCTTGCGCATCAGAAAACCGACGATGCCGCCGGCGATCAGCACTGCCAGGAAACACAATCCGTAACCGAGCAAAAGGCGTATCGACGGTTCGTCGATTGCGGTGAATTTTTGCGCCAGCGCGGAGCCGAAACGCCACGCTACCCAGAATGCGAGCACCCAGCCGGCCAGTGCCAGCACCTCGCCGATGAAACCGCGCCACAGACCCATCAACACGGACAGGCCGAGCGCGGCGAGGATGCAGTAATCAGCCCAGTTCATCACGACCCGGCATGTCCCGTCTGGATCGCACGCCGCCTTGACTCAAGGGGGCGTAGAGCCTGGGCGGACTCATGGTTGCGTCACGATCATGCCCTTGACCTTGAGTTTGGTATCAATTGTTGCGCGTGCCTTGTCGGCTCCAGAGCGGTCCGCATACGGCCCGGCGCGCACTTTCCACAAAGTCGCGTCGCCGCTGCCGCTGCGTTCGACGAACCCCGCGAACGCCGCACCACGCAGACGGTCGCGCAACTTGTTCGCTTCGGCCTCGGACTTGAATGCACCCAACTGCACCGCCCAGCCGCCGGCGCGGGCGGCCGGCAACGCACTGGCAGGGGCATCCGCCGTCGGTTGTGCGGTCGCCGCCTCGATCACGCTGCCCGGCACTTTCGGTTCGACGCGCTTGATCGCAAGGCGCGCAGTCTCGGCGGCAGCGCGGTCGGCATACGGCCCCACGCGCACGCGCAAGGCGGGTTTGCCCTGATATTCGGTGGATTCATCGTACGCAGTGAATCCGCGTTTCTTCAGCGCTTTCACCAGCGCATCGGCGTGGCCGCGGTCCGCGTACACGCCCAGATGCACGGCGAAGTTTCCGCTCGGCACGACCGCAGCGGGCGCCGACGGTGGCGTCGGTTTGACGGGTTCCGCCGGATTCGGTGCAGAGCGGGAGGATCCGGCGGGTGCCGATTTGGGTGTCGACATCGTTGTCGGCGCAGCAGGCGAATTTTCCGGATGCGCATCCACGACGGGCGCCGCATGCGTATCCACAGTCACGACCTTGTCGGGATTGGCCTGAGCTGCGTTGGCTGCAGCGTCCGCACCCGCCACCGGCAAGGTGCGGGTCTGGAAATCGTGTTCCGGTGGTTTGGGAATATCCAGGTTCAGCGTGCTGTTGTCCGGCTGATGCGGCGAGTTGCCGAGGAACATCGGCACGAAGATGATGGCCAGCGCGATCAGCACGGCCGCGCCGAGCAGGCGTTGTTTCAGTGCGGAATCCATGGACGGCTCCTCGGTGGATGCTGCAATTATAACCCCAGCACTGGCGCAAATCGGTTACGCCGCGCCCATTCCAGAGCGGGTGCGGCCACGAAAAACGAACCAAAGGCGAGTATGCGGTCGCCAGTGCCGGCCTGCGCACCCACCGCATCAAGCGCGGCATCGACGCTGGAATGGGAAACGCCAGATAGCGAGGACACGCGCTCGCGCAATTGTGCGGCACTCAATCCGCGCGACGAAGCCGCATCCAACCCACATAGATGCCACTGCGCGATGTGCATCGCCAGCGGCGCGGCGATGCCGGCCGCGTCCTTGTCCGCAAGTGCGCCGAATACGGCCAGATTGCGTCCACGCGGTGGATGCGCGGCCAACCATTGCGCGAGTACCTGTGCAGCCTGCGGATTGTGGCCGACATCGATCACCAGTTCCGGCGCACCAGGCCTTTGCAGACGCTGCAACCGCGCGGGTGCGTGCGCCGCGCGCACGCCGTGCGCGATCGCGTGCGCGTCCCAACCAAGGTGCTGGCGCAAACTGTACAAGGACATGATCGCCGCGGCGGCGTTGTCGATCTGGCACGGCGCGGCCAGTCCGGGTTCCGGCAGCATGAGCTGCGTACTGGAATATTCCCAGCGCCAGGCATCGAGTTGCGGCAGCACGCGAAAATCCTGACCGGCGCTCAGTACGTGTGCACCGACGTGCGCAGCCGCCGTCAGCAGCC
>JBOHYL010000150.1:0-40054 GCA_050737915.1 Rudaea sp. | reverse complement strand
ACTGGTGTTTCGATCCGATCCAGCAACGCCGCGGTCAATTGTTCGGTGCGCCGGACATTCCGTTATTCATCAACCTTTCGTTGACGACGGCCAGCGATGTGGATTCGGTGCCGTTGCCGGCGTTCAGCGGCACCGTCCCCTTGGCAACGGGGACGAACCGCTTCGATACGGATCCCACGCTGGTGAACTGCACGACTCAACCGGCGGCGCCAACCACGGCCGACTACCAAGCGTATTCGCATTATCTGGATGTGCTGGAGGACGCGCGCAATCTTGGTGTAAGTGGTGAGACGGTGGCGCCGTTGCAGCGAGAAGTGCCGGAGCAGAAATAACGAAGCGTTGATATGGCTTGAGTGTGTCAAGTAGCCGAGCGTGCTCTTCGCACTGCGTGGGCAGTCCGTGGATGTGGAACAGGGAAGCTCGATAGACAACGCGGCGCGGGCCCTTCGTTACGACGGTTGATCACGCTGATATTCGCGCGTTGGATAGCGCCAAACCGGGTGCGTCGCCGTCCAGGACGCCTTGCCGGCGTAACCGATCTCGTGGCGCAACAGCAGGGCCTTGAGCCGATGCCGTGCATCGCGCTGGTTGCGTACCGCATCGCCGCGTGCACGCACCAGATCGCGGATCGCTTCGTCTTCGGCATCCGGAACGTGAACGATGGTCAGTTCACCGGCGCGCGCCAGGCGTGCGAGCTTGAGGCAATCGCGCCGATTGGTCTTGATGCGCTCGCCGGGCCGGCGCGGCGTCATCGAGCCTGTGCGTGACGACCGACCCGACGCAAGCGGCCTGCTGGCGCTTCGACCCAGTGCAGCAGCGCCGCGGCTTGTTGTGGGGCGCGTACTGGGCGCCGGTGTATATCGACGAATCCAGCGGAGCATTCCCACCGGACGTCGACTCGGTGCCGCTGCCGGCATGGACGACCACGACGGTCACCAGCGAAGGGGCGATCCTGTTCAATAATGCGACACTGACGAATTGCGTGTTTTGAGCCGAAGTTCACGCTGACGAATCGGCAGCCCGGTCTTGCGACCGGGCTGCCTCGTCGCGTCAGTGCTTCTTCGGCGCGGGGCCTTGCACCACCTGCACCAGGTTGGCGGGCTTGATGTATTTCTTGAACGCGGCCTGCACCTCGCCGGCGGTCAGGTTGAGGTAATACCTGGCCGCGACCATCGGCTGGTCCAGTGGTTCGCCGTGCCAGCTGTAAGACAACAGCGAGCGGGCGATGCCGTTCACACTGGCTACGCCCAGCGGAATCGAGCGGATCTGGAACTGGCGCGCGTTGTTGAGCTCTTCATCCTTGACTGGCGTGTTTTGCATGTCCTTGATGTTCTTGAGCACCAGTGCATCCACCGGCGCCACCTTGTCCGCATCGCTGCCATAGCGAGCATAGAAGATGGAACGCGAGCGGCCGAAGCGCATGCCCGAGCCGGCGCCATAGGCATAGCCGTGCTTGACCCGGATATCGACCATCAGACGCGAGGCGAAGCCGTTGCCGCCGAGCACATCGTTACCCAGTTGCAGGGCGTAGCGGTCCGGGTTGTGCAGGTTCAGAGCGAGCATCTGGCCCATCAGCACCTGATCCTGTGAGGCGTATGCGTTGGGCACCACGGTGTAACTGGCGGGATTGAGTGGTACCGGCTTCGGGATCACGTCGGGTTTCGGGCCGCTGGCTTTCCAGGCGCCGAAATACCTGGCAATCGCCGCCTTGGCTTGGTCCGGCGTGACGTCACCAACCACCACGATCGTGGTCAGGTCGGGACGGTAGGTTTGGGCAAAGTAGCTCTTCGCATCGACCAGGTCCAACGTGTCCACGGTCGCTGGCATCGCCTCGCGCAGGCCCGGATCGCCAGCCGGCAGCAGC
This sequence comes from Rudaea sp., assembly GCA_050737915.1. GTDB lineage: Bacteria > Pseudomonadota > Gammaproteobacteria > Xanthomonadales > Rhodanobacteraceae > Rudaea. The sequence continues at coordinate 38,190 of JBOHYL010000150.1, read as the reverse complement.
CCCTTCGTCAATGCGCGGTACATCTTGTATTGCGGCGATTGCAACTCGCCAGCCAGCGAGCGCGACAGGGTCTTCTGCTGCACCTCGAACGCCGACTGCGGTAGAGCGGGATGCAGTTCGTTGTCCGCGAGCAGTTGCAAGCCGCGGTCGAAATGCTCGCTCAGCACGTCCAGGCGGAAATCGTCGCCCGCGGACTCGTTGGCCGCGATCTGGTCCAACGCCTTGTGGAACGCGGTGCGGTCGAGCGTGGTTGTACCGTAGTCGAACAGGGCAGAGAGCAGGCGGCCGACACCTTCCTTGCCGGCCGGCTCCTGCAGATCGGCTTCGTGATCGACATGGCCCATTACGGTAACCGTCTTGCTGATCGTTTCCGGCTGTACGATCAGGGTGATGCCGTTGTCGAGCTTCATCGAAACCGGGTTCAGCGTCCAATGCGGCATGTCGAGCTTGGCCAATGCGGAGGCGGCCCAATCCGGCAGCGGTACGTCGAGTTTGTCGTCGCTGGCGAATTTCTCGGTGCCGCCAAAACCCTGGCTGTTCGGCGGCCGCTTGCCATTCGGATCGGGCGTGAGCACCACGGTTACGCGTGCATCCGGCTTGAGATATTCGCGGGCGACGCGATTGACATCGTCGACGCTCACGTCGCGGATGAGCTGCTCGGCTTGGTCAGGCGAATCCAGACCCTGCCAGGCCAGTGCCCACGACCATGAGCTGGCCAGTTGCACGGCGCTGTTTTTCTTGAATTCGGCCTGGGCGAGCTCGGCGAGCTTGGCGGCCTCGACCAGATCGGCCGGCACGCCGTGCTTGAGCATCGCGGCGATCGTATCGTCCAGATGCGTTTGCGCCTGCGTTGAATCGCCGCCCTTGGGAAAGCCCACCTCTACGATGCCGATACCACCGTGACTGAATGGCTGCACACCGGCATCGGCGGACAACACCTTGCCTTGCGCGGCGAGCTCGGAAAGCTGGCTGCGCGCATTGCCAAGCACGTCCATCAGCACTTGCGATGCGGCGTAATCCTTCGATTTCATGCCCGGCATGCGGTACATGAATTGCACCGAACCGGTACCTTGCGGTGTGGTCTTGCGGATCGTCGCTGGCTTGAAAGCCGCCAGTTTGACCGGTGCGCGCACCGGCGTGTCGTGGCGCGCTATCGTGCCGAACGACTGCTTGACCTGCGTCAGCGTCGCTTGCGGATCGATATCTCCAACGATCACGAGCAGGGCGTTGTTCGGTACGTACCAGTTATCGTAGAAGCCCTGCAAAATTTTGCCCGTGGTCTTGTCGAACGACGGGCGCGTGCCGAGTGCGTCATCGGCGTAGCCGGTGTCCGCGTACAGCGCGCGTTCGGCCTCGGCAAAGGCGAGATAGCCGGGGTCGGAAATGTCGCGCGAGACTTCCTGCTCGATCGCGCCCTTTTCCAGACTCCAGTCCTTGTCGGACAGTTGCGCGCCACGCATGCGTGTGGCTTCGATCTTGAGCAACAGATCGACGTACCGGGCTGGCGCAACGAAGTAATACTGGGTGGCATCGTTGGTGGTGAAAGCGTTGTTGTCGCCACCCATCTTGCCGGTCATCTCGTTCAACTGCGATCCGCTCATGCCGTGGCTGTCGCGAAACATCATGTGTTCGAGCGCATGCGCGGTGCCGGGGAAGCCCGTTGGCGTCTCGTAACTGCCGGCCAGATAGGTGATCTGCGTCGTCACCATCGGTGCCAGCGAATCGTGCACGATTACCACGCGCAGGCCATTGTTGAGTGTGGCGCGCAAAACATTGCCCGGGGTAACTGCGGCCGGTGTGGTATCGGCCAGCGCTGGATGTCCGCTACCGGCGAGCAGGCCGAAGCCAAGCAGGATGCCAAGTGCGAGTGGCTTGATCTTGTTCTTCGAATACATCGTTTACTCCTGCAAATTGAGGCGAAAAAACCGTCGTGGGGCCGGATGCGGCCGACGCCAGGCGTGCGAGTGGGACACGCAATTTTACGGGCCATTGCGGGGACAGGCCAATAGACAAAGGTCACGCCTAAGCTCAGATTACGCGCGGCTCGGGTTCCAAGGCGACGCCGAAACGCGCGTGCACGCTACCCATCACGCGTTGTGCCAGCGCCCATAGTTGCGCGCCGGTGGCGTGGCCATGATTGACCAGCACCAGCGCATGCTGGCTCGAAATAGCCGCATCGTCTTCGCGCAAACCCTTGAAATCGCAGGCTTCAATCAACCACGCTGCCGAGAGTTTCAGTCCACCGGGTGCCGGCCACGCTGGAATTTCTGGATGCTTGCGGCGCAGGTCTTCGGCAAGGTTCGCGTCAACGACAGGATTCTTGAAAAAACTGCCGGCATTGCCGATCAGGGCCGGGTTGGGCAATTTGCGCAGGCGCAGGCGCGATACTGCTTCGGCGACCAGCAGAGCGGTGGGTGTGTGGATTTTCATCGCTGCCAATTCCTCGCGCACACCGGCATAATCCAGGTGCAGCACGTGCGAGCGCGGCAGCAGGAACTCGACGGCAGTGACGACAAACCGGTTTGGCTCGCGCTTGAACAGCGAATCGCGATAGGCAAAACCGCATTCGGCATTGGCCACGCGCACGAACGTCCCGGCGCTGCGATCATAGGCTTCGACGACGGCGATGAACTCGCACACTTCCACCCCGTAGGCGCCGATGTTCTGGATCGGCGCAGCGCCAACATTGCCGGGAATCAGCGCCAGATTTTCCAGACCGACAAAGCCGTGGCCGAGCGACCAATGCACGAAGTCGTTCCAGTTCTCGCCGGCACAAACGCGCACCAGGGTCGTGTCGCCGCGGTCTTCGACAATACGGATGCCGGTGGCTACCGGCGACACGACGACACCGGGCCAGTCGCGCGTGAACAGGACATTGCTGCCGGCGCCGAGTACCAGCACCGGGCCGGCTTTCAGCGCGGGTAGTGCAAACAGATCAGGTAGTTTGGCAGGATCGCTCACGTCGATCAGCAGTTGCGCGCGTGCCAGCACGCGAAACGTATTGCGGCCATCCAGCGCAGCATTTTCCACGACCGTATAGCCGGGTTCGCGCGCGACGCCGGTGCTGTGGGTGCTCATGCCGCGACCCGTGCGCGGATGGCCTGCACACATTCGCCGATCATGCCCGGGCCACGGTAGATCATGCCGGTGTAGAACTGCACCAGCGATGCGCCGGCGGCAATTTTCGCTGCAGCGTCTGCTCCGGCAAGAATTCCGCCGACGCCGATCAGTGGAATCTTGCCATCGACCCGTTGCGCCATGCTGCGCAATATCGATGTTGCCTTTTTAAACAATGGTTTGCCGGATAAACCTCCGGCTTCTTCTGCGCGCCGTGCGCCGGTAATGACGCTGCGATCCACAGTCGTATTGGTGCAAATCAGGCCGTCGATTTTTGCGGACACAAGTACATTCGCGATGGCGTCAAGTTCCTCTTCAACCAGATCCGGGGCAATCTTGAGCAACATCGGTTTGCGCGCGCCGTGTTGGGCGGCGAGACGTTCCTGTGCTTCGCGCAGCGTGCCAATAAAGCGCTTGAGCGTTTCCTTCTCCTGCAAATCGCGCAAACCTTCCGTATTCGGTGACGAGATGTTCACCGTGATGAAGCTGGCGCGCGCATACACGCGTTCCAGACAAAACAGATAATCCTCGATTGCGCGCTCGTTTGGCGTGTCCTTGTTCTTGCCGATATTGATGCCGAGCACACCGGAAAATCGCGCGCGCTCCGCATTGCGCACCAGCGCATCGACGCCACCGTTATTGAAGCCGAGGCGATTGATGACAGCTTGATGCTCCGGCAACCGCCACATGCGTGGTTTGGGATTGCCTGGCTGCGCACGCGGTGTCGTCGTGCCTACTTCGATAAAGCCGAAGCCGAGCGCGGCCAACGCGTCGATATGCGCGCCGTTTTTGTCCAGACCCGCTGCCAATCCGACCGGATTCGGAAACTCGATGCCGAACACGCGGATCGGCAGCGGTGCTGGTTTTGTTGCAAGCAGGGGATTCAGGCCGGTGCGATACGCCGCTTCGATCGACGCGAGCGCGAGGTTGTGCGCACGCTCGGCGTCGAGGCAGAACAGGAATGGGCGGGCGAGGGCGTACAACCGGCCGCTCAGAACTCGAACTTGATGCCCTGCGCCAGCGGCAACGCGTCAGAGTAGTTGATCGTGTTGGTCTGCCGGCGCATGTAGGTCTTCCACGCATCCGAGCCGGATTCACGCCCGCCGCCGGTTTCCTTCTCGCCGCCGAACGCGCCGCCGATTTCAGCGCCGCTAGTACCGATATTGACGTTGGCGATGCCGCAGTCCGAGCCGGCGCTGGAAAGAAATGCTTCGGCCGCCTTGACGTTCTGGGTGAAGATCGACGACGACAAACCCTGCGGCACGCCGTTATGCGCGTGCAGCGCTTCGTCGATCGTCTTGAACGGCATCACATACAGGATCGGCGCAAAGGTCTCGGTTTGCACCACAGCGTCGGAATTCTTCAAGCCGGCGATGATGGTCGGCAGCACGAAATTGCCAGGACGATCGGTCAACGCCTTGCCTCCGGTCAGCACCTTGCCACCGGAAGCCTGCGCCTTGGCGACCGCGTCGCTATAGCGTTTGACCGAATCCGGGCTGTTGAGCGGACCCATCAGGGTGGTCGATTGGGTCGGATCGCCGATTTTCTTTTCGACTTGTTTGTAGGCAGCCACGAGCGTATCGACCACATTGTCGAAGATGGATTCGTGCACGAGCAGGCGCCGCGTTGTGGTGCAGCGCTGGCCGGCGGTGCCAACCGCGCCGAACACGATGGCGGGAATCGCCATTTTCAGGTCGGCGGTCTGATCGACGATAATCGCATTGTTGCCGCCCAGTTCCAGCAGCGAGCGACCCATGCGCTTGGCGACGCGCTCACCGACATGGCGGCCGACGGCGGTGGAACCGGTGAAGCTGATCAGCGCGATGCGGTGATCGTCCACGAATTGCTTCGCCAGTTCGGTGCCGGCGTCGTTGAACAGGAAAAAAAGATCCGGAAAACCGCCGGCCTTGAGCGCGGCGTTGCAGATCTTCATCGACGCTATCGCTGACAACGGCGTTTTCGGTGACGGCTTCCAGATGGAAATGTCGCCGCACACTGCCGCGATAAACGCATTCCAGGCCCACACCGCGACCGGAAAATTGAATGCGCTGATGATGCCGATCACGCCGAGCGGATGCCATTGCTCGTACATGCGGTGACCGGGGCGTTCGGAATGCATGGACAGGCCGTACAGCATGCGCGACTGACCAAGCGCGAAATCGGCAATGTCGATCATTTCCTGCACTTCGCCATCGCCCTCGGGCTTGATCTTGCCCATTTCCAGCGCGACCAGAGAACCCAATGCGTCCTTGTGCTGGCGCAGCGCGTCCGCACACAGGCGGATCGCTTCGCCGCGCCGCGGTGCCGGCGTCGTGCGCCAGATCTTGAATGCTGCCTGTGCGCGCTGGACGAGGGATTCGTAGTCGGCGGCGGAACTGGCGTGCACGCGGCCGATAACCTCGCTGGTACTCGGGTTGATCACATCGAGCGTGCCGGCGTCGGTCGTTTTCGACCATTCGCCATTGCCGAGGTAAGTGCCGGATTCGGTGCCGGAAAGACCCAGCGCCTTGAGGATGGATGCGGACATCGAAGCTCCGAATTGCGGTGAAAACGAAGGCGCCGGATGGCGCACGAAGCGTATAATTCTACCAGAGCCGCGCCTGGCGGCCCCGGCCCGATTCGAACGGGCGACCTCGCCCTTAGGAGGGGCGCGCTCTATCCAGCTGAGCTACGGGGCCTTCGGTTATCATTGTGGCGGCTGGACTGCGTCCGTGCGGCGTGTCCGTTCGGCATCCTGCCTCACCCGGGTTTCGAGCGCGCGACGCGCTTCAACGCATCGCGCAGGCGCTCGAAGCCCGACCAGCTGAGCTACGGGGCCGTTTCCACATTTTCGCACAGTATCCTCACCCTGTTACCAATCCGAAGGACATTCCATGCAAATCACCATGTACGACACCCTGGTTCCCATTGCCATCCGCATGCTGGGTAGCCTGTCCGCGATACTCGACAAGGGCGCCGCGTTTGCCGAAGCGAAGAAAATCGAACCCAAGGTACTGCTCGATGCGCGACTGGCGCCGGACATGTTCGCGCTGACGCGCCAGGTGCAGATCGCCTGCGACATCCTCAAGGGTGGCGTGGCGCGGCTGGGAGGCGTGGAAGTGCCCAAGCACGAAGACAACGAATCCTCATTCGCCGAGCTGAAGGCGCGTGTTGGCAAAGTGCAGGCGTTCGTCAAATCCGTGCCGGCAGCGGGATTCGCCGGCAGTGAGGATCGCGCGATCACGCTCGTCATGCGCACCGGCGACATGCATTTCAACGGCGCGGACTATCTGCGCTTTTTCGTGCTGCCTAATTTCTATTTCCACATCGCTACGACCTACGCGATCCTGCGCCACAATGGCGTGGAGTTGGGCAAGATGGATTTCATCGGTCACTGAAACGCAAACGGGCGCGCCGTGGCGCGCCCGTTGCAGTGAACAGGCAAACTCAGTGCGAGTTGCGATAACGGCGCAAGCCGACAAAGCCTGCAAGCGCCAGCAGTCCGGCCAGCAGCGTCAACGACCAGCGGTTCAGCGTTGGCGTGGGCGAGGCCACTGCGGCGTTGATCATGCTGATAAGGTTGGTACAGTCGGAAACTCCCGATCCTTCTACGCCTCCGTTGGTGCAAGCGGTAAAGAACCACTCGCCGAACGGTGCGGTTACGTTAGGTGCTGTCCCGACACCGAACAGGTTGAAATCGCCACCCGCGCCGTCTGGCGTACCCAACGGCGATCCGCTGGTCGCCTGCCCTATCAATGATTTGCCGAAGTCGAGCGTGCCGCCATTGGTCTCAAAACGCACCTCACCGAAATCAGATAACCCATAGGTGCCGTTACCTGCACTGGCACCGCTGACAGTGACGTTCAATGCCAGTACTGCTGCATTGGGCAGAAGAAAGTCATTGTTTCCGGGGTTAACGAGCAGGGTGCTCTCGAAAGTAATGGAGCCGGTTATCAACGCCGTGTTGGCACTTGGCGCTTTCGGCGCTTTCGGATAAAGGGGACTCGGCGAGGTAGGTGGTGGTGGAGGTGGTATCAAATTAGCGCCGCTGAAGGTGAAGTTGAACGTGATCGGCGATGCCTGGACGGCGCCGGCGCACAGGCAGGCGGCGCAAAGAGCAAGAATGCGGCGAAATGCGGTGTGGCTCATGGCAGTCCCCTTGTCCAATTGGCAATGCGCCGCATCCTAACCGCTTCACTTGCACACGGCAAGGTTTACGTCAACCTCATTGAAGGTGCTGTTGCATCCATCCAACCCAGCGCCGATAGACGTCCACGGTCTGCACCACGTCTTTCGGAAAATGCGTGTCGGCTGGGTAGGCGTAGAATTCCACCGTCACGCCGTTGTCGCGCAGGGCGTGATACCACTCGTAACTGTTGACCAGCGGGACGTTGGAATCGCCCACATCGCCCATGATCAACGTGGGCGCCTTGACCTTTGCCGCATAGTGGATCGGCGATTGCTCACGCCAGATCTCGCGGTATTTTTCCGCCCACGGCAAACCACCGAAAAAGTATACGTCGCCCATCTGGTAGTAGGCGATCGTGTAGTCCATCAACCAGTCGGTCAGCGCTGCGCCCGACACGGCTGCCTTCCACACGTCGTAATGGCCGCTCAGCCACGTCGTCATGTAACCGCCGTAGGACCAGCCGGACACGCCAATTCGGTTCGCGTCGACAAAGCCGAGTTTTTTGACTGCTTCCACGCCAGCCATTACGTCCTTGCCGGGACCCGCGCCGGTGTCGCGGAAAATCGCATGCTGGTAGGCATCGCCCATATTGGTGCTGCCGCGGTAGTTCGGCTGGAACACCACGAAGCCTGCGCCAGCGAGCAATTGCGTCAGCGGTGAGAAGTTCAGCACCGTGGCTTCTTCCGGTCCTCCGTGGATCTGCAGCACAAGCGGATAAGACTTGTTCTTGTCGAAACCGGGTGGAACGGTGAGTACGCCGTCCTCGGCGAAACCGTCCGGGCCCTGCCATTGAATCGATTGGCTGCGACCGAGGCTGAGCGCATCGGCGAAGGTGTTCACGCTGGTCAGGCGGTGCGGCTTCGCGCGCGGCGAGGCAAGCACGTACAACTCGTTCGGATGCGCTGCGGTACTGCCGACGAAGGCGATGGCATTGTGGCGTGACACGCTTACATTGGATGTGACCTGCACATTGCCCAGATCGAGCAATTTCGCCGTGCCGCCGACGGGTTGTTCCCAGATGGTGGAGTTCGTGCCCAGATCGCCCGTCGTCAGTAACGCTTTGCCGCCGGGCAGCCACGCATAGCTGTTGAAATTGCGCGCAAGCGCGGCGGTGGCATCGACGGTTTTGCCCTCGGCATCGACGTACACTGCATTGCCGTTGTTCTGATCGCCGTTGCGCGGACGCAGGAAGGCGTAGCGATCGCTGTCCGGCGCGTAGGCGAATTCCGTTGCGCCCTGCGCATCGACCAATGTTTGCGGATCGCCGCCATCGACGCTCACTGTGGCGATCACGCTGCGGAACGATGGGCCCCAGTACGGCGACGGGAATTCGGTAAAGACGATGAGTTTGCCGTCGCGACTGAACGCCAGCGGCGCAGGGTCGTCCTGATCGTTCTTCAGACTGAATGCGCCATGGGTGAGTTGTTTGGCTTCGCCGCCCGCGCTGGATACGATCCACGCATGCCACGATGCCAGCGCCTCACGCAGCAGAAAATGCCCGTCGGTGACCTGAAACGATTGGTTGTGTTGCTTGATTGCCTTCTCGTTGACCGGCGGATCCTGCGCGACGAACGCGATGCGCATGCCATCGGGGCTCCAGGTGAACTCATCGATGCCTTGTTTGTTCTCGGTAATGCGCATCGCATCGCCGCCAATCATGGGCATCACGAAAATCTGGGACTTCTCGCCATGCTCGTCTTTTGCGTCTTCGTCCTTGGCATCGGCATGTTTGGGTAGGGCGGCCTTGGCGAGGAAGGCAATGCGCGTTCCGTCCGGTGACCAGCGCGGCGCGGACACTCCCTCGCGCTCGAACGTGAGCGCACGCAGAGCGCCGGTCTGCGCATCGACCAGATCGAGTTCGTGCTTGGACTTGTCCGTTTTCCAATCCGGCGTGGAACGCACGACGACGATGAACTTGCCATCCGGCGAGATCTGCGGATCGCTCAGGCTAACCAACTTGGCCACGTCGTCGAAACCGAACACGGCCGCGCAGGCGGGCGTTGCGGCAATACCGAGGAGCGTGGCGACGAGCAATGCGAGGATTTTCATGCGTTGGCCTTTTTTTTGGCGAGGGCGAGCCAGGTATCAATTACAGTGTCGGGATTGAGCGAAACCGACTCGATGCCTTGCAGCATCAGCCATTCGGCAAGATCCGGGTGATCGCTCGGGCCCTGGCCGCAGATGCCGATGTATTTGCCTTTCTTTTTGGCCGTCTGGATGGCCATCGCAAGGAGCTTCTTCACTGCCGCGTTGCGCTCGTCAAACAGATGCGCAACGATTCCGGAATCGCGGTCCAGTCCGAGGGTGAGTTGGGTAAGATCGTTCGAGCCGATCGAGAAGCCGTCGAAGATGTCGAGAAATTCGTCGGCCAGCAGCGCATTTGATGGCAATTCGCACATCATGATGACTTTCAATCCCGGCTCGCCATCGGAACTTGCGCCTTGGCGCAGTCCGTGCCGAGCCAGAACATCGATGACCTTGCGACCTTCGTCGAGCGTGCGCACGAATGGAATCATGACCCAGGCATTGGTCAGGCCCATCACATCGCGCACTTTCCTCATAGCTTGGCATTCCAGTGCGAATGCGTCCTCGAAACCGGGGTCGACGTAGCGGCTGGCGCCGCGGAAACCGAGCATTGGATTCTCTTCGTGCGGCTCGTAGCGCTTGCCGCCAAGCAGGTTGGCGTATTCGTTGGACTTGAAATCCGACAGACGCACGATCACCGGTTTCGGATACACCGAGGCGGCGATGGTGGCTATGCCTTCGGCGAGACGATCGACGTAGAACGCGACGGGTCCCGCATAGCCGGCGATGCGCGCGTCGATCTCGCGCTTGATGTCGGGTTCCTGCCGATCGTATTCGAGCAGCGCCTTTGGATGCACGCCAATATGGCTGGCGATGATCATCTCCAGCCGCGCCAAGCCGATGCCGGCGTTGGGCAGCATGGCGAAGTCGAATGCGCGTTCGGGATTCGCCACGTTCATAATGATCTTCAGCGGCGCCGGCGGCATGTCGCCAAGATCCGCAGTGATGCGCTCAAATGCGAGCTTGCCATTGTAGATGAAGCCGGTGTCGCCTTCCGCGCAGGAAACCGTGACCGCGACGCCGTCCGGGATCGCATCCAGACCGCTGCCGGTGCCGACGACGGCGGGCACGCCCAGCTCGCGCGCGATGATCGCGGCGTGACAGGTGCGGCCGCCGCGGTTGGTGACGATGGCGGCGGCGCGCTTCATCACCGGCTCCCAGTCCGGATCGGTCATGTCGGCGACGAGCACATCGCCGGACTGGATCTTGTTCATGTCCTTGATCGAACGGATCACGCGCGCCGTGCCTGCGCCGATTTTTTGGCCGATCGAGCGGCCTTGGGCAAGCACCTTGCCACGCGCTTTGAGCTGGAAGCGTTCGATCTGTGTGGTGCGCGCACGTGATTTTACGGTTTCCGGGCGCGCCTGCACGATGTAGAGTTTTCCGCTGGCGCCGTCCTTGGCCCATTCGATATCCATCGGGCGGCCGTAATGTTGTTCGATGACCAGTGCTTGCTTGGCCAGTTCGTGCACGTCGGCATCACTGATACAGAATTTTGCGCGCAAGTCAGCCGGCGTTTCCTCGATGCGCACACGCTCGCCAGGCTGGTCCGAATACACCATGCGCTGCTGTTTGGCGCCGATCTGGCGACGCAGAATCGCCGGTTTGCCGGCCTTGAGGGTCGGCTTGAACACATAGAACTCGTCCGGATTGACCGCGCCCTGCACGACCATCTCGCCCAAGCCATAACTGGCGGTAATGAACACGGCGTCGCGGAATCCGGATTCGGTGTCCAGCGTGAACAACACACCGGCTGCGCCGATATCCGAACGCACCATCAACTGCACCCCGGCGGAAAGCGACACGTCTTCGTGTTTGAAACCGTGATGCACGCGATAGGCGATTGCGCGATCGTTGTACAACGAGGCGAACACTTCCTTGAGCTTGTGGATGACGTCGTCCGCGCCGCTGACGTTGAGGAAAGTCTCCTGCTGGCCGGCAAACGACGCATCCGGCAGGTCTTCGGCGGTGGCTGACGAACGCACTGCCACTGCGGTATTTGACGTGCCCGCGTCGGCACACAGTTTCGCGTAGGCTGCGCGCACGGCCGCGTCAAATTCGGGAATCAGCGGTGTGTCGATTACCCATTGCCGAATTTCCGCGCCGGCCTGGGTCAAGGCGTCGACGTTGTCCACATTCAGCGTCGCCAGCTTGTTCCGGATGCGATCAGCCAGTCCGCTTTGCGCGATGAACTCCTGGAACGCAGAGGCGGTCGTGGCGAAGCCTCCGGGTACGGAAACGCCGAGCTTGGCCAAATTGCCGATCATCTCGCCGAGCGAGGCATTCTTGCCGCCAACCTGACCGAGGTCGGACAGGCGCAGTCGATCCAGCCATAGCACCAGGTCGCTCAAGATTATCTCCGGGGAAATGCAGCGCGGTTGCGCGAGATGTCGATTTTCGGGGTTTGGCGCAGGTTAGACAAGCACTATCGCTTACACTGTGCGCATGCGCCGAAGCATTTTCTATATTTCCGATGGTACCGGCATCACCGCCGAAACCATCGGCCATTCCGTGCTGACCCAGTTCGACGGATTGCAATTCGACACATTTCGCATCCCGTTCGTGGACGATGAAGAGAAGGCCCACGCCGCTGCCGCGCGCATCCGCAATGTCTATACCACGAGTGCCATGCGGCCGATCGTGGTCAATACCGTGATCGATCCGTTGCTGAGCGAAGTACTGGCGACCAGCGGCGCGCTGATGCTGGATGTGTTCGCGCCGTTCATCGGTCCACTCGAAGCCGAACTGGGAATGCAGCGCGCGCGTCGCGTCGGCAAGGCGCATGGCATGACGGATTTCGCCGAATACGAAGCACGCATCAACGCAACCAATTACGCGCTCACCCACGACGACGGTATCGACGTCAGTTACGCTGACGCGGATGTCATTCTGATTGGTGTTTCGCGCGTCGGCAAGACACCGACGTGTTTGTACATGGCGCTGCACTACGGCGTGAAGGCGGCGAATTATCCGCTGACCGAGGACGATCTGGACAAGCTCGAAATGCCCAAGCGCCTGCTGCCGTTCAAACCACGCTTGTTCGGGTTAACCATCGACGCACAGCGCCTTGCCCAGGTCCGCGAAGCGCGCAAACCTGGCAGCCGCTACGCGAAACTGGAGCAATGCCGGCGTGAGCTGGAACTGGCGGACAAATTATTCCGCCGCGAAAATATTCCTGTGCAAAACACTACGCACACTTCGATCGAGGAAATCGCCAGCAAGATTCTGGCCCAGCAAGGGATCGAGAAGCATATGTTTTGATGGCCTCAATGTACAGCCGTCGCACCCGCGTTGCCGAATGGCGGCCTGGCCAGCCAAACCACCGGGATCATGGCGAAAAACAACACTGTGCACAGCAGGAACACGTCGTTGACGCCGAGCGTGAGCGATTCGCGTGTGACCACGCCATCGATCATTGCCCAGGCACGTTGCACAGACGCCCCCAGCGCCTGCAAATGCTGCAAGTAGCTGGTGGTGGCCGGACTTGCGGCGTCCAGATGCTCGGCGAGGACGGCGTGGTGGTATTCGCTGCGGTGCTGCCAGATCGTCACCGTGACGGCGGTGGAGAAACTCGCGGCAATGGTGCGGAAAAAGTTCGACAGGCCGCCGGCCGAGGCGATTTCCTCGGGCTTCAGGCCCGACAGGATGATCTGATTGAGCGGGACGAAAAAACAGGCGATGCCAATGCCCATGAGGAATCGCGGTACCACGAGCTGGCCAAAGCTGGCGTCGCTCGGAAAACTGGCAAACCAGAACGCGGTGGCACCGAAGACGACGAATGCGAAACTCGTCACCAGACGCAATTCCAGTCGCTGGATGTTTTTGCCGATCAGCGGCGAAATCAGAAACGCCAGAATGCCGACCGGCGCGGTCGCCAACCCGGCCCACGTCGCGGTGTAACCCAGGTCGATTTGCAGCCACAACGGAAACACCACGTTGATGCCGAAAAACGCAACCATGCCCAGCGACAGTGCGGCCACGCCAACCGTGAAGTTGCGTTTGGCGAACAAATGCAGATCCACGATCGGATGACGATCGGTTAACTCCCATGCCACGAAAAACACCAGTGCAATTAGCGCCGTCAGTCCCAGGGTGAGGATCAGCGGTGACGAAAACCAGTCCTTGTCGTTGCCATTGTCGAGCATGAATTGCAGGCAGCCAACGCCGAGAATGAGCAGAAACAGGCCGATCACATCGATTGGCACGCGCGCAATGGGCGATTCGCGATTGCGCAACAGAGAATACGTGGTCACGGCGGCAAGAATTCCGACCGGTACGTTGATGTAGAAAATCCACGGCCAGGAATAATTGTCGGTCAGCCAGCCGCCGAGTATCGGCCCGAAAATCGGCGCCACCACCACGGTCATGGCCCACAATGCCAGCGCAATGCCTTTCTTGTCGTTCGGATAATTGTTCAGCAGCAGGGCGAGCGATAGTGCCACCATCGGTCCGGAACCGGCACCTTGCAACAAGCGCCCGACCACCAGCATCGGCATGCTGGTGGCCAGCACGCACAGCATCGACATGATTACGAACAGCAGCACCGAAACGCAGAATGTGCGCACTTCGCCGAAGCGTCTGGCGATCCAGCCGGTCAGCGGTTGCATGATCGCGCTGGCCAGCGAATACGAGCTGATTGCCCAAGTGCCTTCGTTCGGACTTACCCCCAGACTGCCAGCGATATGCGGTACCGAGACGTTGACGATGGTCAGGTCCAGCACCTCCATGAAGGTGGAGAACGCCACCGCCACGGTTAGCAGGGCCAGCGGCGCGCCGCTCAGCGGTGGTGCGCGCTCGGTGGCGGAATTGGGTGTACTCATCGTTCAGCGACCGAGATTGGCCTTGACGATGGCATCTGCAGCCTCATCGGCCGCGGCAACATCAGACGTATAAACGTCTGTTTGTGCAACGATACGTTGTGCCGGTGTTTGCGCCAGTACGGCACCGTTGCGATCGTGCGTATCCACATCGACACTGGTCGACAAGCCGATGCGCAGCGGGTGTTGGTCCAGTTCCTTCGGCTCCAGCGCGATTCGCACTGGTACGCGCTGGACAATCTTGATCCAGTTGCCGGACGCGTTTTGCGCCGGTAGCAGCGCGAACGCGCCACCGGTGCCGGGCGCCATGCCGGCGACATGGCCGTGGAATGTCACCGCGCCGCCGTATTGATCGGCGTGTACTTGTGCGGTCTGGCCGATGCGGATATGGCGCAGTTGCCCTTCCTTGAAATTGGCATCCACCCACAGATCGTGTAGCGGCACGATGGTGAGTAGCGCTTGCCCGGGCTGCACGTGACTGCCGACTTGCACGCTGCGCTGGGCGACATAGCCCGTCGCCGGTGCGACGATGGCATTGCGATGGGCGTTGACCCAGGCTTCGCGGAACACCGCGCGCGCCTGCAACACCATCGGATTGTCGGCGATAGCGCTGCCATCGACCAGCGCATGCGCCGCGCCCGACTGACGCAGCGCGGCGTTCAGCGCCGCTTGCGCCACAACGACGGCTTGGCGCGCGTGCGCCACTTCCTCCGGCGCGATGGCGTGTTCGGCCAGCAGCGGCTCGCGGCGTTTCATGTCGGCTTGCGCACGCGCCAGGTCGTCACGGCGCGCGACGATCGCGGCGTCGTATTGTCCGGCCATCTGCGTCTGCTGACGCACTTGACGCACTGCCTGTGCCAGCGCACTTTTCGCTTTCGCCAAGGTTAGCTCGGCATCGGTCGGATCGAGCTTGACCAGCACTTGTCCTACATCCACGCGCTGGGTGTCGTCGGCGAAAATTCCGATCACGGTGCCGGGCACTTGTGCCGAGACGATCACTTGATTGCCGTTGACATACGCATCGTCGGTGACTTCGCGCAGCGAGAACACGGTCCACCACAACAGCAGCCAGATCACGCCAGCGATCACGAACACCGCGGCGATAGCGAGCAGGATTGTGCGGCGTTTGCCATTGCCATTGCCGTTGGTAATCGGGGAATCGCTCATGGCGAACGGGCTCCGGAAGTGGTTGGATGGGATGACGCACTGGCGCGGTAGCCGCCGCCTAGCGCGCGGGTCAGGGCGATGTCGGCGCTCAGCGCGGCGCGTTGTAGCTGGATCTGTGCATCGCGCAGATTGTCGAAGTCGGCGGCGGCGGCGAGCAATGGACGCGCGTCGGTAAGGCCGCCTTGTTCGCGCGCACGCGCAGTTTCTTGCAACTGTTCTGCGGCCTGCAGCTGCACAGCCTGCAGCGGCAGGCGCGCCTGCACCTGCTGCACGCTGAGCGCTTGCGTAGCCGCATCGCGGGCGGCTTCAACCACGGCGGCGTTGTAGTCGGCGATGGCTGCAGTGAGCGCGGCTTGCGACACTCCGAAGCGCGCACGCAGGCGACCGCCCTCGAAAATCGGCAGATGCAGGGCCGGACCGGCTGCAATCACGGCGCTTCCTGGCGCAAGCAATTTGCCCAGGTCGATCGAAGACAAGCCCACCAGCGCAGACAGACTCAGATCCGGGAAGAAGGCATCGCGGGCGACATCCACATCCTTGAGTGCTGCGTCTACGCGCCAGCGGCTGGCGGCGACATCGGCACGGCGCGCCAGCAAATCGATTCCTGCCTGCGCAGGCATTCCGCCGCCGGTGAGCGGCAGAGGCTGAACCTGCAATTCGCCCAGCGCCTGCGGCGCAGTGCCGATCAATGAGGCCAGTGCGGCATGAGCGATCGCGGTGGCGCCTGCGAGCTGCGCAACCTGATCACGTGCGCCTGCGAGCTTGACATTGGCGCGATGCAGCGTGTCGGCGGGATCGATGCCGCGTTGCACCCGCGCCGCGGCGATGCGCTGCGCTTGCACGGCATTCGCCACGAGATCATTCGCGATGGCCAAGCGCGCGTGGTCGGCTTGCCAGCCGAAATAGGTTTCAGCGACGGCGGCGGTCAGCATCGTCGCTGCGGCATCGCGCTCGGCTGCCGCAGCACGGGCGCGGTCGATGGCAGCGGCTATGTCGGCACCGTGGCTACCCCAGAAATCGAAATCGTAATTGAACGCGATCCCCAGATCGCCTTGGCTGTACCAGTTGAATCCGAGAAACTGACTTGGGATCAGGCCGTGTTCGCTCAGGCGCTCGCGTTGCAGCTGCGCGTTGCCTTGCATGCTTGCGCCACCGGCCGCGCGGGCAACGTCGACGGCGCGCGCGGCCTCATCGAAGCGGGCGCGGGCCACAGCAAGCGTGGGCGAGCCAGCCAGCGCACGTGCTTGCAGATCGTTCAGTTGGGTGTCGCCGTAGCGCTGCCACCAGGCCGCATCCGGCCAGACCGCGCCAGCCTTGGCCGGCACTCCGGCGAGTGGCGCAATGTGCGTCAGCTCCGGCGATTGCGGACGCGGCGGAATCGCGCAGCCGACGAGCGAGGTGGCGAACAGGATCAAAACAGGATGGAGTAGCAACTGGCGCATGAGAAATTCCAGTTCAGTCTTTTGCTTCGAACACCGCGGCGAGTTTCTTCAGCAGCCGCTCAAGTTGATTTTTTTCCGCGCGTGTCAGTGCGCGTGACAGATGATCCAGACCGTGCCAGACCTGCGGCAGCAGGCGTTCGATCAGGGCTTCGCCACGGCGCGTGAGTTCAAGCACGACCTGGCGGCGATCGGCGATGCTGGCGCGACGGTGCAGCAGCCCCTTGCGCGCCAGCTCGTCGCAGATACGCGTGATATTGGTGCGCGTCTCGCCGGTAGCGGCGCTCAGCTGTGACGGATGCACGCCGTCATCGGCGTGCGCATACAGCATCATCAGCGCGCGGAAGGCGACTTCGTTGAGTCCCGCAGGCCGCACCTTTACCGCCAGATACGCACCGAAGTGCGCCGACAGGTGCTTGATCAACCGCACCAGCACGATGTCCTGCATTGGCACGCCGCGCATGCGACTGGCGATCTTGCCGATACCAAGTTCGATGTTGGCGAAACTGGGGCAGGTGGGTGCGGGATTCATGGGAATAGTTCAGAATTCAACTATCGCGATACTAACAAGTTCAATAATTGATTGCAAGCTGTATGTACCATCCTGGCCAACACGACCGGTCAACCTGTTGCGACGGCCCAGTCCTGCACGGCCCGCACGAAGCGCAAGCAATCCATGTGACGGTTGTACAGCGGCGTCGGCGCGATGCGGATGGTGTTCGGCTCGCGCCAATCGCCGATGATGCCGCTCGCAGACAAATACTCGAAAAGCGCGCGGCCGCGTTCGCGCGGACCCTTCACGCGCAGCGAGAGCTGGCAGCCGCGGTGCTCGGCTTCGCGCGGGGTGACGATGTCGAGCAGGCCATCGAGGTGCGCGCGGATCAACGCATCGAGATAGCCGGTAAGCGAGATCGATTTGGCGCGCAACCGGGTCATGCCGGCGCGGTGGAAAATTTCCAGCGACACGCGCAGCGGAGCCAGCGCGAGGATTGGCGGGTTCGACAATTGCCAGCCGTCGGCGCCGGGTGTAGGCACGAAGTTCGCGCCCATCTGAAAACGAGTGGATTGATCGTGTCCCCACCAGCCGGCAAAGCGCGGCAGATCAGTACGCGCATGACGCTCGTGGACAAAACAACCCGCCACCGCACCTGGGCCTGAGTTCAGATACTTGTAGCTGCACCATATGGCGAAATCGGCGCCGGCATCGTGCAGCTGCAGCGGCACATTGCCGGCGGCATGGGCCAGATCGAAGCCTACGACGCAGTCTTTGGCCTGCGCCATGCGCGTGATTGCGGCGAGATCGAACGCCTGCCCGGTGCGGTATTGCACGCTCGGCAGCAGGGCGAGTGCAATGCGCGCGCCGTGTTGGTCCAGCACGCGCTCGATCGCCGCCAGCGAGATTGTGCCCTCGTCCGTGTCAGCTTCCACTTCGACCAATGCCGTGGCTGGATCGTAACCGTGATACCGGATCTGGGATTCGACGGCATAGCGGTCGGACGGGAACGCGTCCTGTTCGATCAGAATCGCGTAACGTTCGCGCGTGGGCCGATAGAAACTCACCATCATCAGATGCAGATTGACCGTTAGCGAATTCATCGCCACCACTTCGCCCGCTTGCGCGCCTACGAGTTCGGCCAGGTGCGCGCGCACTTCCTCGTGGTACGGCATCCACGGATGCTTGCCGCGAAAATGTGCCTCGACCGCGAGTGCTGCCCAATCGTCAAGCTCGTCCGTCAGCGCCGAACGCACGCTGCGCGGCTGCAGGCCGAGCGAATTGCCGCACAGATAAACCTGCCTGCCGCCGGCATGGGGGGGAATCAGGAATTCGTCGCGGAAACCGGCAAGCGGATCGGCGACGTCACGCGCGCGCGCATCCGCCTCGGCGGCAGCGAAGTCGAAGGCGGCCTTCATCGACGCGTCAATGCGGCTTGAGCGATTGCATGATCTGCGCGCAGCCGGCGTTGTAGTCGGTCGTCCACTGCGGCGCGGTTTTTGCCAGCAGCGGCCGCGCGCAGCGCACGTGTACGATCAGATGCCCGTTCAGATACCAGGTTTCGCGGTACTCGTAGGGGGTATTGCCGTTGCGTGCCGAATAGCGCAGTACCGACGCGTCGATGCCATCCATGTGCTGTTGGTAATCGGGCATCTGCTTGGCCTTGTCCACGTCGCGGTTGACCAATGCCTGAAAATTGCTGGAGTTGTTCAACAGTCGGGTTTCCACGGTGACGCGCGTGGCTTCGCCACTGCCGCTATCGGCCGGGTCCTTGACCTGGAAGGCGACGAACTGCGGATCGCCTTCGTTTTTCTGCATGATCACAGGCCACGCGGGCGGTGCGCTGAATTTGATGAATCCCGCGTCCAGCGAATACTCGCCGGGCGTCTGCGCCAGCGCGGCGCCGGCCACGAGTAGCAGGGAGAACGGGTACAGGACAAATGTCTTGCGCATGAGTCGTCTCCGGATCAGTGAAAGCGGGAGGCGGAAAGGCCAAGCCATTCCAAGGCAGCGCCATGATACAGGTGCGTCTGTTCGTCCGGCGACAAGTCCAGCGCGGCAATTCCGGCGCCGGGTTCCTGTTCGCCGAGCGGGAACGGATAATCGGTGCCGAGCATGACGCGCTGCGTGCCGGCTACATCCAGCAGATAACGCAACGCGCGCGGATCGTGCACGCAGGAATCGAAATACAGGCGATCGAAATACTCGCGCGGATTGCGCGCATTGTCGGTGGCGACCAGATCCGGGCGCATGCGGAAACCGTGTTCGATGCGCCCGATCGTGTACGGAAACGCACCGCCGCCATGGGCGAAAGCCACGCGGAGCCGCGGCAGACGTTCGAGTACACCGCCGAAGATCAGGCAACAAGCCGCGCGCGCCTGTTCCGCCGGCATGCCGACCAGCCAAGGCATCCAGTATTTGGGCATCGATTCGCGTCCCATCATGTCCCAGGGATGCACCAGGATTGCAGCACCCAGGTCGGCAGCGGCCTCGAAGAATGGAAACAGTTCCGGTGCATCCAGATTCCAGTCGTCCACATGCGAGCCGATCTGCACGCCCTGCAAGCCGAGTTGTTCCACGCAGCGTTCCATTTCCTGGATCGCCAGCGTCGGCGACTGCAGCGGCACGGTGCCGATGCCGGCGTAGTGGCGCGGATGTTCGCGGCAGGTTTGTGCCATGTTGTCGTTGAGAAAACGATGCAGTTCCAGCGCCTGACTGGGCTTGGCCCAATACGAAAACAGCACTGGCACCGTGGAGATCACCTGCGCCTGCACGCCGAACTTGGCGTACTCGGCGATGCGGTGCTCGGCGTCGAAGGCGTTGGCCCATATTTCGCGAAAAAACTTGCCGTCCTTGTAAATTCGATGTCGGCCTTCGGTGTTCACCATCACCGGAAAGCGCTCGTCAACGTATTTTTCGGCAAAATTGGGCCAGCTCGGCGGCAGGATGTGTGCGTGCGTATCGATCTTGAGCATGCGCACAGTTTACCCGTTGCCGGTCGCGGCGTCGCGGTGCGACGTCAGCGATATTTCTCCGGCGCAGGATTGACATGCCCGCAGCCCTTGCATGTGCGCGCATCAGGCGAACGGTAGTAACGCTCAAACACGGCGGGGAAATCCGTTTCGATATTCTTGAGGACGAAGAATTCCTCGTACAGCTTGTGATTGCAGCGTTCGCAGAACCACAACAAACCATCTTTTTCGTGCGCCAGACGCTTGCGTTCGATGACCAGGCCGATCGAACCGGGCATGCGTTGCGGCGAATGCGGAATGCGCGGAGGCAGGTAGAAGATTTCGCCGGCGTGGATCGGAATATCGCACGCACGGCCATCGTCCTGAACTTTCAACACCATCTCGCCTTCGATCTGGTGGAAGAATTCCGGGCCTTCGTCCCAGTGATAGTCGCTACGCGCATTCGGTCCGCCGACGATCATGATGATGAAATCGCCGTCGACGATGCACTTGTTGCCGACCGGTGGCTTGAGCAGGTGACGATGCTCGTTGATCCACTTGTGGAAATCGATCGGCGGAGTCAGCACGTCAATGTCCCTCGGGCAGTGCGGCGATGCATTTGAGTTCGATCGCAATTGGTGTTGGCAGGGCGGTGATGCCCAGCGTGGTGCGGCACGGCTGTACGTCGATGAAATACTCGGCGTACACGCGATTGTATGCGGCGAAGTCGTGTGCCATGTCGGTCAAAAATACAGTGACATCGATAAGGTCTTCCCAGCGTGCGCCGGCGGCTTCAAGTACCGCGCGCACGTTCGCGAATACTTGCCGACATTGCGCCTGAATGTCGTACGCCACGAGCTTGCCCGCGGCATCGTAAACATTCCCGGGAATGGCGTCGGTGGCCGGATCGCGCGGGCCAACCCCGGACAAGAACAGCAGATTGCCTACGCGACGTGCGTGCGGATAGGCGCCGACCGGCTTCGGCGCGCGTTGCGTGCGCACGCTGTCATTCATGGATGTTTGCCCGTGCTCGCATAGATGGTGACATCGCGCGCCGTGACGGTTCTATTACCACGGTCGGTTGCGGTGATGTGGTACTTGCCTGGACGCAGGAACAGCCGGCTTTGCGTCGAGCCATGACCGCTCAGTACGCGGTCGGTAATGCCCGCATTCGGATCGATCACGTTCAGCACGGTGCGGTCGGCAGCCACGGAGTCGGCGCCTTCGTCGGCATAACGCGCCTGCAGCAGACAAGGAAAATGACCGCGACACATGTCCCCTCCGACCGGATACGTCACGCGCAGGCCGCCCAGCGTGAGCCAGTCCGGACGTTGATCACTGTGTGGCTCGGCGGGAAAGACCACACTCAGGTCGTACTGCCCGGGCTTGAGCGTCCAGGTTCTTGCGCCGTCGACAAACACAATTGGCTGGGCCGGGTGCAAGGCAGCAATGATCGCGTTGTAGTAAGGATGATCCTGATCCGGACGCGCATGCTGGATCATCATCGTCTGCTCGATGCACAGCGGATCGATACCGGACATTTTCTGGAAAAATTCCGCCATGCTGTTGCCGCCCAGGTATTTTCCGGTTTTCTGGATGTGCGCAAAGCCGGCATCCACGACCAGACGTGCCTGCGCATCCTGCTTGAATATGTGATACAGATTCTGCGCACCGGCGAGTTCACGCGGATCGCCGGCACCGGCATTGTCGACGTCGTAGGCGACGACGTGGTAGCCGAGTTTGATCGCTGTGCGCACCATTTCGCCCAACAGCGGTTCGTCGATGTAGAAACCGCTGTCTGGCGTCGGATAACCGCGCCGGTTCAGCTCCTTGTCGGTGCGATACAGTGTTTCCGCGGCAAAGTAGTTGTAGCCTTCGGCGCGCAGTTTGGCCAGCAGTTCGATGGTGAGCGTGCGCGTGATCGGCGCACTGTGCGCCTCGTTGAAAAACACGGCCTTGCGGCTCTTGGCCAGGTCGAGGATGACATCCGCGGCCGGTTTGGCCTGCCAGCTGCCGGCCAGCGGCGTGCGTGCGTCGTCGGACTGCGACGGCTGGGCAATGGAGAAGCTTGCCGCGGCGCCGTCGTAATCGCCGATGAACGTCTGGAACCAGGAAAGGTACTGGCCGAAGATGAGCTGAAACGCGCGGGCGTGATCGGCATCGTATTGCGTTTGCATGTAAAGATATTGCGCGAGCAGACCCGGCATCTTGCGCGCATCGTGCATGATCTTGTCCGACTGATCGGCTGCAACCAGTTGCAGGTGACGCCATTGCGACGGCGACATTTCGCTGGCCGTGGGCGTAGTGTGCGTCGTATCGGCGACGCACGTTACGGCTGCGCCGGCGAATAGTGCTGCGCACAATGCGATGCGGGCCGAGTAGTGGCTGGCTGGCATGGTCACTCCAGTTGCACGCAGACGTTTTTCGGTTCGGTGAAAAAGCGCAGCGCGTCCAGCCCGCCTTCGCGACCGACACCGGAGTGCTTGACCCCGCCGAATGGCGTACGTAGATCGCGCTTGAGCCAGCAGTTGATCCAGACGATACCGCATTCCAGGCGGGCAGCGACACGATGCGCACGCACAAGGTTGCTCGTCCACACCGACGCGGACAGGCCGTATTCCGTCGCGTTGGCAAGCGTTATTGCTTCGTCGTCATGCTCGAACGGAATCAGGGTGGCGACCGGACCGAAGATTTCCTCGCGGTTGGTACGGCATTCCGGTCCAAGGTTCTCGATCAAGGTTGGCGCTATGAACCAGCCACTGGCACAACGGCCCTGCAGGCGCACTGGAGTGCCGCCGCACAGGATGGTGCCGCCTTCTTCGCGAGCGAGCGCGATGTGTCCCATTACTTTGTCGAAATGCGCGCGCGAAACCACGGCGCCGAGATCCGATTCGGCATTGCGCGGATCGCCCACGCGCAAGGCACGGACCTTTTCGACCAGCGCATTGCGGAATGCCGGATAGATCGAGCGCTCGATCAGAATGCGCGAGCCGCATAGGCAGATCTGGCCCTGATTGGCGAATGCGGATCGCACCAGGGTGTTCCAGTTCGCCACGTTCTCCTCCCAATCGGCGAACACGAGCGTGGGATTCTTGCCACCCATTTCCAGCGACAGTTTCACGAAACGCGGCGCGGCGACGGCGGCGATGGCGGCGCCGGTACGCGTGGAGCCGGTGAACGAAATCGCGTGGATGCCGGGATCCTCGATCAGCGCCTGACCCGCGCTTGCGCCGTTGCCGTGCACGATATTGAGCACGCCGGGCGGCAGGCCTGCGTCGATGCACACTTGCGCGAACATCCACGCTGTCAGCGGCGTGATTTCCGACGGTTTGGCGACGACGCAGTTGCCCGCGGCCAAGGCTGGCGCGATTTTCCAGGTGAACAGGTACAGCGGCAGATTCCACGGCGAGATGCAGGCCACCGCACCGAGCGGCTGGCGCAGGGTGTAATTGATTGCGGCCGCGTCCATCGCATGCACTTCGGAGGCAAACTGCGTGACCGCCGCGGCAAAGAACCGCAAGTTGGCGATCGCGCGCGGAATGTCGAGGTTGCGAGCGAGCGCCAGCGGTTTGCCGCTATCGCGCGATTCAGCCTGCGCGAACTCGTCCAGGCGCGCTTCGATTCGGTCGGCAATGCGATTCAAAAGGTGCGCACGCTGTTCCGCAGGCGTTGCCGCCCAGACAGGAAACGCGCGTTGCGCTGCAGTTACTGCCGCGCCAATATCGTCAGCGTCCGAATCCGGACACTGCGCGTAGGGCAGCCCCGTAGCCGGCTCGACGACATCGAGGTAGCGGCGGTTGTGCGGTGGGCACAGGCGACCGTCGAGGTAGTTGGCAAGCTGGATGGTTTCTGGTTTGGTCGTCGATGGCATGTTGCCACTGTACCGCTTGCCGCAGCCTCGGGAAACAGGCGAAGGTCATGCCGGGAACAGCGCGCGTTGCACCGGCGCGAAACTGCGGCGGTGTTCTGCGCACGGGCCCAGCCGCTCCAGCGCCGCGAAGTGCTCGCGCGTGGGGTAGCCTTTGTGACGGGCGAAACCGTAACCGGGAAAGCGCGCGTCGAGTTCGCGCATGCGCGCATCGCGCGCGACCTTGGCCAGAATCGACGCCGCGCTGATTGCGGCCTCGCTGGCATCGCCGTCGACGATGGCGCGCGCCGGGCATGGCAGGTCTTGCGGCAGGCGATTGCCGTCGATCAGGGCGAGCGCGGGCGGCGGTTGCAGCGCGGCGATCGCGCGCGCCATGCCGAGCAGGGTTGCGTTGAGGATATTGATGCGGTCGATGTCGGCGCAACCGATCTCGATCACGCTGAAGGCGAGTGCGCAGGTGCGGATTTCCGCATCCAGCAATTCGCGGCGTCGCGCACTGAGCGTCTTGGAGTCGGCCAGTCCCGCAATCGGCCGGGCGGGATCGAGGATTACCGCGGCGACCACCACCGGGCCGGCCAGCGGACCGCGTCCGGCTTCGTCCACGCCGGCGACGAGCGCATCATTCATGCACGGCATGAAGCGTATCGAATACGTAATTCTGGTAGGAATCGAGCAGGGGCTTTTGCGGACAATCCAGATAGCGGCCCTGACAGCGCTGGCGCATCAGCGCGTTAGCCTGGAAAAACGCATCCTTCGGAATACCGGCGACGTCCAGGATCAAGGCGCCGGCGAAGCTCAGGTCCAGCGCCGGATAACTATAGTCGCGCGCCGGTTTGAAGTTCGTCTTGAGCATGTAGTAGCTGATGAAATTGGCATCCGGCACCGAGGGCGGCACAATCTTTTTCAGCTCGCGGATCGCGCCGTCGAAGGAAGGTTGATGATCACCGAAGTGGAACAGCAGCGCAGGCCGGTCGCCGTCGAGCAGGGTCTTTTCGATGTGCGTGATCGCCGCGTCCGACCCGGACAAACGGTACAGGTAATTGGTCAGGTTCAAATTCAACCAGTCGTCCAGATCCTTCGGCTGGAAGCGGCCGGGGAACAGTGGTTTGTCGAACGGCGGCGGCATGGTGTTGTACGGATCCATGTGCGGGCCGTGCTGGCGCAAGGTCAACATCATCACGAACAGTGGCTGTTTCCCGATGGCTTGCTTTTCCTGCGCGTAGATGCGGTCGAACACCTGCATCAGGTCGCTGTCCGGCGATTCCCAGGACAGGCCGAAATCCTGACCATCGTAGAACTTGTCGAAACCGTAGTCCTTGTAGGCGTTGCGTGCGTTGATGAAATCGCCGGTCATCGGATAAATGGCGATGACACGATATCCGGCCGCATGCAGCACGCGCGGAAGGGTGTAGGTGACTCGCGGGGCGAGGTTGTAGGGAGCGTACAATCCGGCTTCGCCGAAACTCAGATGATTCAGTCCCGCGAGCAAGGCGAACTCGCTGGTCCATGTGCCGCCGCCCCAGACGTGCACCGTAAGCGGTCCGTGAGCGCGTGCGCGCCCGTCGGCGGCGAACATACGGCGCTTGCAGAATTGTGGCAGAGTGCAAACCTTGAGCATGGACGGATCGAACGTGCTTTCCTCGAGGATCGCGACGATGTCCGGATGATCTTGGGCGCCGGCGATCTTGCTCACGGCGCAGTGGCCCTTGGCACAGGCAGGCGGATTGTCGGCAGGCGACTGCGTCCAGCTCAGGCCCTTGTCCGCATCGGTGGCCGGTGCCGGGATCACGATCTGGGTCTGCCAGAACGAGGCGAAGAAATCGACGATGTAGTTGCGGTCGTTCATCATCGCCCACATGCCCTTGTCGAACACGCCGGCGAACGGTCCGTGCGGCGAATCGACCACGAGCAACAAGGCGATGGCGCACAACACGCCGGCGCTGCGCAACACGCGCCGCGGCGTCGGGCGCAAGCCGACGAACAGACGCGGTCGGTCCAGCCACCACACCGCGACAAGCAGACCCGGAATCAGGATGGCGCCGCCGATCAGCGCGGTCAGAATGCTCGGATAACGACGCGCGACATCGAGCAGGTCGCGGTTTAGGAAATAGATCAGATCCGGCGCCAGCAACGGCGTGGTCAGGTATTTGAACTTCAGCGCCCCGGCGATCAACAGGCCGCCGAAGATCACGGTCGGTACGGCCAGCGCGAATGCGGGCCGGCGCGTGAGAAATGCCACCAGCAGCGCGCTGTCGACGATCAGGGCCAGCGCGAACAGGCATTCGTCGCGTTCGCTCGCGGCGAACGGGCCTGCGATCAGCAAGACGGCGAACGCGATCGCCACGGTCAGGATAACGATGCGCGTACGCAGGAGCAGTGGAGACTTCATGGATCCATTTTACCTGTTAGGACCGCGTGGTCGCTTGGCAGGGTGCACAGTTCGGCGATCGCAGCCGCAGCGGCGGTGCTGCCGCCGCCGCGCAGGGTCTCATGCAGGCGGCGGAATTCGGCGAGCAGAGCCGGCGGTGCCGCGCGGGCGCGCAGACTGGGTGCCAGCGCGGCGGCCAGCGCGGCGGGTTTGCAATCAGCCTGCATGAATTCTGGCACCAGGGTCTTGCGGGCGAGAATGTTCGGCAGCGAATAAACACCCGTACGCATCAAGCCGAATATTTTCACGATTCGGTAGGTCAACGGCGCGAGTCGGTACGCGACCGCCATCGGCCGCTTCGCCAGCATCGCTTCGAGCGTTGCTGTACCCGAGGCGAGCAGTGCGGCGTCCGCGGCGATCAGAGCCGCGTGGGCCTTGCCCACGACAATCTGCAGATTCGGCGGTTGCTTGTCGAACGCGGCAAACGCCGCCCGGCATGCAGAATTTGCCATCGGCGCGACAATCTGCAGATGGGGAATTTCCCGTGCAAGCAGGCCAGCGGCGTCCACAAAATCCCGTCCGAGGCGACGGATTTCGCCGATCCGGCTGCCAGGCAGCAGAGCCAGTACTGGCGCATCTGCGGGCAAGCCCAGCTCACGCCGCGCGGCGACTTGATCGGCTTCCTGCGCGAATATGTCCGCCAGCGGATGACCGACGAAGCACGCATCCACGCCGTAGCGCGCATAGATCGGCGGTTCCATTGGAAACAGGCACAGCACCCGATCTGCACTGCGGCCAATCTTGGCGGCCCGCTGCTCGCGCCAGGCCCAGATCGATGGGCTGACGTAATGTAGCGTGCGAATGCCGGCGCGCTTGAGTTTGCGTTCCAGGCCGAGGTTGAAATCCGGTGCGTCGATGCCGACGAACGCGGTGGGGCGATTCAGCAAAGTGCGCTTGTATACATTGTGCCGGATCGCGAGCAACTGCGGCAGGTGCGGCAGCACTTCGGCCAGTCCCATCACTGATAATCTTGCTGCCGGATGCCAGATTTCCATTCCTGCCGCGGCCATCTGCGGGCCGCCGACGCCGGCAAAACGCGCGTCCGCAAAGCGCGCACGCAGGGCGCCGATCAGTCCTGCGCCGAGCTGGTCGCCGGAGGCTTCGCCGGCGCAGAGGACGAACAGCGGACTCGCGTCCGTGTTCATCGCATCAGGCTGCGCTGCCCGTGCTCGATGAATTCGAGCATGCGCGCTACGTCGGGCGCATCCGTGGCGGCGCGTGCCAGTTCCACGCGGGCCTCGTTCAACGGCAGGCGCGCGACGTACAGCGTCTTGTATGCGCGCTTGATCGCGGCGATGCGTTCGGGCGAGAAGCCGCGGCGCTTCAATCCTTCCGCATTGACGCCGCGCGGACGTCCGTAGTCGTTGGCGACCATGACGAATGGTGGCACGTCGCCATTGATCAGGCAGCCCATGCCGATGAAAGCATGCTCGCCGATACGGCAGAACTGGTGGATGCCGGAAAATCCGGACAGGATCGCGTAGTCGCCGATCTCGACGTGCCCGGCGAGGGTGGCGTTGTTGGAAAAAATCGTGTGGCTGCCTATTTGGCAATCGTGGGCGATGTGCACATAGGCCATGATCCAGTTGTCATCGCCGATGCGGGTGGCGCCGCCGCCGTCGCCGGTGCCGCGGTTGATTGTGGTGAATTCACGGATCGTGTTGTTGTCGCCGATGATCAGTTCGCTGCGTTCGCCACGGAATTTCTTGTCCTGCGGTTCGGCGCCGACCGAAGCGAATTGCCAGATGCGGTTGCCGCGGCCGATGCGTGCGGGCCCTTGGATCACCGCATGCGGGCCAACGCGGGTGCCATCGCCGATCTCCACCTCGGCTTCGATCACCGCATAGGCACCGATCTCGACGCCGCTGCCGAGCTTTGCGCCCGGGTCGATTTGCGCGGTGGCGTGGATCATCCTTCGCCGCGCCCTGCGCACAGCAGTTCGGCCTCAGCCACGGATTTGCCGTCGACCAGTGCGCGACAGGCGAACAGGCCCATGCCGCGCAACATGCGCTTGAGCTCGACTTCGAGCACGAGTTGATCACCCGGCACGACGAGCTGTGTGAACTTGGCCTTGTCGACTTTCACCAGATAGTACATGGGTTGTTTTTCGTGTTTTGGTGTGGACAGAAACACGAGCAGACCGGACGCTTGCGCAAGTGCCTCGATGATCATCACGCCCGGCATTACCGGATGGCCGGGGAAGTGGCCCTGGAAGAACGGTTCGTTGACAGAGACATTTTTGATCGCGCGCAGGCTCTTGCCCGGAACATGCGACAAGACGCGGTCGACCATCAGAAACGGATAGCGGTGCGGCAGCATCGCCAGGATGCGTTCGATGTCCACCGGCGTGGTGATCGGTACGGATTCGCTCATGACTTCATGTCCTTTTTTTCCAGTGCCTGGATGCGACGGACCATATCGTCCAGGTGCTTGAAGCGCGCTGCGTTGCGCCGCCACTGACGGCTTTCCTGCAGCGGCACACCGGAGGAATATTCTCCCGCGGCGCGGATCGAATGAGTCACCAGGGTGCGTGCAGTCACGGTGACACGGTCGGCGATTTCCAAGTGGCCCAGTATGCCAGCGCCGCCGCCGATCAGACAGTAGCGGCCGATCCTGGCGCTGCCGGCGACCGCCGCGCAGCCGGCCATGGCGGTGTGCGCGCCGATGTGCACGTTGTGTGCGATTTGAATCTGGTTGTCCAGACGCACGTCGTCCTCGAGCACGGTGTCCTCGATCGCGCCGCGGTCGATCGTGGTGTTGGCGCCGATTTCGCAGTCGTCGCCGATGCGCACCCCACCGAGTTGCGGCACCTTGATCCAGTGGTCGCTATCGAAGGCGAGGCCGAATCCGTCCGCACCGATCACCGCGCCCGGATGCACGAGCACGCGCTGGCCCAGGGTGACGTCGCGCACCAGAGTGACGCGTGCGATCAGCCGCGACTGCGCGCCAACGCGACAGCGCTCGCCGACGCTGCAATGCGGGCCGAGCACGGCGCCAGCATCGATGGTGGCGCTCGCAGCAACGCTGCAGAATGGACCGATTGACGCGCTGGTCGCAATCGCTGCGCCGGCGGCGATCACCGCCGTTGGATGCACACCCGGCACGGACGCGGCCTCGGGTTCGAATAACGCGGCGATTTTCGCAAACGCCACATAGGGATCGGCCGCGATCAGGTAGTTGCCGGGGCAGCCCGCAGCGTGATCAGGGTGCACGATCACTGCGCCGGCGTGGGTAGTGGCCAGCTGCGCGCGGTAGTGGGGATTGGCGAGAAACGCAATCTGGTCGGGGGTCGCGCCGGTCAGTGTGCCGACGCCGCTGACGACATGGTCACCAGCGCCACGCAGTTGCACATTGAAGCGCTCGGCAAGATCCGCCAGAGTATGAGTGGCCACTGCGCTCATGGCGGCGTCGATGCCGGTTTGGCCTTGCGCAATTCATCGAGCACGGCGTCGGTTATGTCGATGCGCGGATTGGCATAGACCACCGGGCTCGGCACGATCAGGTCGTAACCGTGGGCGCGCGCATAGTCGATCACGGCGTCGTTGATCTTCTGCCAGATGCGGTCACGGTCGCTGGCGGCGCGTGTGTTGAGGTCGTTGCGCAAGGTTTCGCGAGCGCGCTGGATGGAGCGATCGAGCGTGTCGATCTGGCGCTTTAGCGCATCGGCATCGGGCTTGGACATGATCGCGCTGTCGCGCTGGTAGCGTTTTTGCAATTCGGCCAGGTGCGTCGTGTCGGTCCTGAGTGCGGCGTCGCGCGGGGCGAATTCGAGTTGCAGGCGGGCGCGACTTTCCACCATCTGCGGCGCGTTGTCGATCAAACGTTTCAGATCCACGTAGCCGACCTTGCCGGCAGGGCTCTGCGCAAGCGCCAGAAAAGGCAATAGCGCCAGCGCCAGCGCGCCGATGCTTCGCCAAACGCCCGCACCTGCCTTCACGCCACGCACCTCAGGAAATTCCCGCGATGCCCCGAATCATACGCAATCGGGCCGTAAAATGCCGAGAGTCGCGGGTCAGAACGTAGTTCCGAAGTTGAACTGCAATGTCTCGCCTATATCGCCTGGCTTGGAGCGGATCGGTCGGCCGAGGTTGATGACGATCGGGCCGACCGGTGCCTGCCAGTGCAACGAAATGCCCGTCGAGGCACGCAGCTCGCCCAATGAGAACCCGTCGTTGTTGTACAACTGGCCGCCGAGCGCCGGATTGTTCTGGTTGAACACGTTGCCCACATCCAGGTACCAGGACAGGCGTGTGGCGCTGTCGTCCTTGACGAAGGGCGTCGGGAAGATCAGTTCGAACGAGGCCACGGTCTTGAGGTTGCCGCCGAGCGGCTGGCGGCAGTAGTAGTTGTTGGAATCGGTGCAGCCTGGGGCCAGCGCGTACGGGCCAAGGGTGTTGTCGCGGAAACTGCGCACGTCGGATACGCCGCCGGCGTAGAAGTCCTCGAAGAACGGCAAGCCATTGACCTTGAACGGCGCGCCGGTGGCCGGATCAATGCCGTTGGCGGCGCGCCAGCTGTTGCCGTAGCCGATCGTGGTCGAGCCCTCGAACGTCAGGCCGTCCGTGATCGGCAGGTACTGTGCGTAGCGATAGATCAGCTTGTAGTACTCCACTGTGGAGCCTGGCAGGGCGACTTCGGCCGAAAACTGCTGCAACGAGCCGTGCGTGGGGTTGAAGAACTTGTTGCGCGTGTCGTGCGCCCACGAGGCCGTGATCGACCATTCGTGGAACGTCTCGTGGTTCAGGCGCTGGATGTAGTCAACGATCGGCTGCGGCGAGTAGTAGACAGTGTAGTAGATGATGTTGCCGTTCGCATCGGTGATTGGATTGCCGTTGGCGTCGAGTTGGGCCGTCGGGTAACCGGTGATAATCTTGGTCTTGCTCAGGCCCAATTGCAGATTCAGGGTATCGGTTTCCGTCAGCGGCAGTCCGATGTAGGTGGAAAACGCGCCGGTATCGCTCAGATAGTTGGCGAGGTTGGCTTCCTGCTGGTTCAATTTCGAGTAGGAAAGATCGTAGCCCAGACCGATGCCGTCCGGAGTCAGATAGGGCTGGTAGTACGACAGCGCATAGCGGGTCACGAAATCGCTCTTGGACACGGTCAGCGAAGCGCGGTCGCCGGTGCCGAGGAAGTTGTTCTGCGACACTGAGGTGCTCAGAACCAGCCCGTAGACCTGCGAATAACCGATGCCGAACGTGAACGATCCGGAGTTCGTTTCCTCCACTTTCACATCCACGTCGACCTGGTCGTCGCTGCCGGGCACTTTGGGCGTTGTGATGTCCACCTTCTTGAAATACCCGAGGCGCTGCAGGCGCACCTTGGAACGGTCGATGGCGGCCTGCGAATACCACGCACCTTCCAGCTGGCGCATTTCCCGGCGCATGACTTCGTCCTGGGTGACTTCATTGCCCTTGAATACGACGCGACGCACGTACACGCGCTTGCCGGGATTGACGAAGAAATTGATCTGCACGGTCCGGTTTGCGCGGTCGATGGCCGGAATTGGCGTTACCTGCGCGAACGCATAGCCAATGTTGGCCAGCACGGCGGTCATCTGCTGCGCGGATTTCTCCAGTTTCTGGCGCGAAAACACATCACCATCGCGAGTCACGATCAGCTTGCGCATGTCGGCCTCGGTGAGCACCAGATCGCCGCTGAGCTTGATCGTGGAAATCTTGTACACCTGGCCTTCGCTGACGTCGGCGGTGATGTACATCGCGCGCTTGTCCGGACTGATGCTGACCTGGGTGGAGTCGATGTTGAAGTCGGCGTAGCCGCGATCCAGGTAATACGAATTGAGTTTTTCCAGGTCGCCGGACAGTTTCTCGCGCGAGTACTGGTCGTCCTTGGAGTACCAGGATGTCCAGTTGCTCGTATCCGAATCGAAGCCGTCGCGGATCTGCGATTGGGTAAACGCATGGTTGCCGACGACGTTGATCTGCTTGATCTTGGCGACCTTGCCTTCGGCAATGACGATGGACAGTTCCACGCGGTTGCGATCCAGTCCGATCACGGTCGGTTTGACGCTGACGTTGTACTTGCCGCGGTTGTAGTACTGGCGGGTCAACTCCTGGGTGACGTGGTCCAGCGACAGGCGATCGAATGGTTCGCCGTCGGCCAGCCCGATGTTCTTCAGGCCCTTGAGCAGTTCGTCGCTCTTGATGTCCTTGTTGCCCTTTAGCTGGATTTTCGAGATTGCCGGGCGCTCCTTCACGGTGATGACGAGAATGTCGCCCTGGCGTGCAACCGCCACATCGCTGAAGAAACCAGTCTTGTACAGGGCGCGGATCGCCTGGGCGGAACGCTCGTCGGTGACCTGGTCGCCTTTCTCGATCGGCAGGTAGGTGAACACAGTGCCGGCGGAGATGCGCTGCAGGCCGTCGATGCGGATGTCGGAGGCGACGAACGGATCGAACGCATGAGCTTTGGCGGCGAGGCAGGCGAGCAGAACAAGTGCGGCGATACGCTTCATCGTCACTTCCAACGTTTTTTGTGAGTATGGATACGCGCCCGGGTGGCCGCGGCCGGCTATTGTAGCCTTAGCCCGTGGCCAGGCGCAGAATATCGTTGTAAAAAGCCATGCCCATCAGCGCCACCAGCAAGGCCATGCCGACATATTGCCCGGCGATCAGCGAGCGTTCGCTCAACGGACTGCCCTTGACCGCCTCGATCAGGTAGTACATCAGGTGGCCGCCATCGAGTATCGGGATCGGCAGCAGATTCAGGATACCAAGGCTGAGCGAGATCACCGCCAGGAACGACAGAAACCACGCCACGCCCATGTGCGCGGACGCATTGGCGACCTGGGCGATGCTGATCACGCTGGACAGGTTTTTCGTTGAGGCCTGGCCGCTGAGCATGCCGCCGATCATGGCGAACGTGGTGCGCGTGGTGGTCCATGTTTCATGCAGGGCCGCGGATACTGCACGCAGCGGGTTGTAGCGCTCCAGTGCGTAGTGCGTATCGGCGGGGGATACGCCAATCACCCAGCGCATCTTGCCATTCTCGGTACGGCGGGCGGCGACAACGTCGAAGCCGAGCGTATCGTTGCCACGTGCGACGGTCAGGTGCAGCTGAGGATTCTGCTGCGCCAGTTCCGGAATGAGTTTGACCAGATCGGCGAATGAAACAACCGGTTTGTCGTTGATCGCGGTGATGCGATCGCCTTCGGCAAGCCCGGCGCGCCGTGCCGGGCCATCAGCCAGGTTACCGACGATCGCCGGCGGCGGTTGCAGCTGCAACCCGATCGCGTTGAACGTCTTGTCGTCGTCCGCCACGCCCTGCGGCAGGTGGCTGAGCCGTAGCACGCGGTGTTGCGTGTCGCCGTGGGCATCGGTGACATCGAGCGTGGCGTCCTCGCGCAACATCGCTGCCTGCGCAACGGCCATCATGGCTGCGCTCCAGGAACCCACGGATTGGCCACCGACCGCATCGATACGGTCGCCTGCATGCAAGCCAGCGGCTGCGGCCAAACCTTGCGGCGCACCGATCACCGGCTGGAAGTCCGGGCGGCCGATGACGAACATCGCCCAGAACGCGAACACGGTGAAGACGATGTTGAATACGGGTCCGGCGGCGGCGATGGCCATGCGTTTCCACACCGGTGCTGCGTTGTATTCGCCCGCTTCGCGCGCGGTTGCGGCGGGGTTTTCCGCTTCGCGCGCGTCGAGAAACTTCACGTAGCCGCCGAGGGGAATCGCGCCAATCGCGTACTCGACGCCGTCGCGACCGGTGCGCGACCACAGCGGCTTGCCAAAGCCGACGGAAAACCGCAACACCTTCACGCCGCAGCGCCGCGCCACCCAGAAGTGGCCGAACTCGTGAAAGGTAACGAGGATGCCGAGGGTGACGAGCAGCCACCACGCCGATCCCAAAAATTCGCTCATCCGCGCAACTCGCTCAACAAAATGCCCGGCCCATGATACGTTGCGCGTGGTTGCGCGCGGTTAAATCGGCGTAAATCAGTCCTTGCAGGTTACCGACCGGTTCAGCCGGCATGGCCTCGAGCGTCGCGGCGATGATCTCTGGGATGGCCAGAAACGGCAGACTGCCGCCGAGGAACGCTGCCACCGCAATTTCGTTGGCCGCGTTCAGGATCGCCGGCGCGGTGCCGCCAGCGGCGAGCGCGCGATAGGCCAGATCCAGACAGGCGAACGTGGCGCGATCCGGCGCCTGGAACTGCAACGCGCCGATCTGCACCAGGTTCAATCCCGCCACTCCCGATTCGATACGTTCGGGAAAGGCCAACGCGTGTGCGAGCGCGGTGCGCATGTCGGGGTTGCCCAGTTGCGCCAGCACCGATCCATCGGCGTATTCGACCAGCGAATGCACGATGCTTTGCGGATGCACGACGACGTCGATCTGCTCGGCGCGCGCGCCGAACAGCCAGTGTGCTTCGATCACTTCCAGGCCCTTGTTCATCAGTGTGGCCGAGTCCACCGAGATCTTCCGGCCCATGACCCAGTTCGGATGCGCGCAGGCTTGATCCGGTGTCACCTGTGTCAGTTGCGCACGCGAGCGTCCGCGGAACGGCCCACCAGACGCGGTCAGCACGATGCGCTTGATGCCGGTGCGTTCGAGCGCTGGACGTCCGTCCGGAAGCCCCGAATGTGGAAGGCCCGATTGCGGCAAGCATTGAAAGATCGCGTTGTGCTCGGAGTCGATCGGGATCAACTCGCCGCCGCCGGCACGCAGTGCATCGAGCAACAGCGGGCCGGCCATCACCACGGCTTCCTTGTTCGCCAGCAGCAGCCGCTTGCCGGCGCGCGCGGCGGCGAGGGTGGATTCGAGTCCTGCTGCGCCGACGATGGCGGCGACGACGCTGTCGCACTCATCGCCGGATGCCGCCTCCATCAGCGCCTGCGCGCCGGCGGCGGCGCGAGTGGACAACCCGGCCCGGGCCAAACCGTCGCGCAGCGCGCGTTCGCAGGCCGGATCGGCGACGACGGCCAGCTCCGGCTTGAAGCGTGCACACAGCGCGACGAGCGCATCGACATTGCACCGTGCGGTGAGCACGCTGGCCGCGAAGCGCTGCGGATGCCGAGCAATCACGTCGAGCGCGCTGGCGCCGATGGAGCCGGTCGCGCCGAGGATGGCGACGCGCCGCATCATAGTCCGAGCAGGGTCTTGCCGATGACGAAGATCGGCAACACCGCGAACGCGCTGTCGAGTCGATCGAAGACGCCGCCGTGGCCGGGAAACAGCACGCCGGAATCCTTCACGTTGGCGTGGCGCTTGATCAGACTTTCGAACAGATCACCGACGATCGAGAAGCCCACGCACAGCAGCGCCAGCCCGATCAGCGGCAGCAAGGTGATGTCACGTACGCCGAGCAGCCAGCCGCCGATTGTGGCAACGACGGCAGTGCCGGCCAATGCGCCGTACACGCCGGCGGTGGTCTTGTTCGGGCTGATGTTCGGCGCGAGCTTGCGGCGACCCCAGCGGCTGCCGGCAAGATAGGCGAAGGTATCGGCCGACCAGCCCTGAGTCAGCGCGAACAGCGCCCAGGCGTGGCCGTGCGTCGCGCTGCCGTGCACCTGCATCAGGGCCACCCACGCCGGAAACACGACGAGCGCGCCGACCAGCAATTTAAGCCATGAATTCTCGCGCGTGGGCGCCGCGGCGTAGCTGAAATGGCGCAGCCACAGCAAGCACACAAACCACCAGGCACATCCAGCGCCGATGAGAACCCACACCGGCGGTGTCCCGCGCCAGTGCCACAGCAACCAAAACACGACGGCGGCAACAGCCAGTAAAACTCCGCGCACACGACGGTCGCGCAAGCCAGCCATGCGCGTCCATTCCCACAGCGCGAGCAGGCACAGTGCTGCAATGAGTACGGCGAATGCCGGTGTCGGCAGTAACAGAATCAGCGCGATGGCCAGCGGCGTGATCAGCAAGGCGGTGAGGACGCGTTGTTTCATCAGCTTTCCGATCCTGTTGGATCGCGGTTCGCGGGCAGCGCATTGGGTTGGCCGCGCGGTTCGACAATACCGCCGAAACGGCGCTCGCGACGAGCGAATTCCTCAATCGCGCGCTGCAGGCAGGCGGCATCGAAATCCGGCCACAACACGTCGCTGAAATACAATTCGCTGTAGGCCGACTGCCAGAGCAGAAAATTACTGATGCGCTGTTCGCCGCCGGTGCGGATGAACAGATCCACCGGCGGCAGGTCGGCCAGGCACAAGAATTTCGCAAGGCTGCGCTCGTCGATGGCCGCGGCCGTCATCTCGCCGCGCGTAACCGAAAGCGCGGCCCGGCGCGCGGCATTGGCAATGTCCCAGCGACCGCCGTAATTGACCGCGATGTTCAATGCCAATTTTGCGTTCGTCCGAGTTTTTGTCATCGCCGCCTGCATGCGTTCGCGCAACGCTGGCGCAAACGCGGACAACTCGCCAATGAAGTCGATACGCACGCCGTAGCCGTGCAGATCGTCCACTTCGCGATCGAGCGCTTTGAGAAATAACTCCATCAGCGCGCCGACTTCCGCGCGCGGGCGTTGCCAGTTTTCGCTGGAAAACGCGAACAGGGTCAGCGCTTCGACGCCGCGTTGCAGGCAGAACTCGATCGTTCCGCGCACGGCTTTTTGTCCGGCGCGATGACCGAAGCTGCGCGGACGATGGCGCGCCTTCGCCCAGCGCCCGTTGCCGTCCATGACGATGGCGATATGGCGCGGGTGCGGCAATGTGGAAAATTCCATATTTGCCGACGGTGACGGCGCAGGTTCGGACGAATTCAGGTTCCCCTCCACGGCGCGTGCGCTCACAGCGCCATCAGTTCGTCTTCCTTCGCCTTGGTCACCGCGTCGACATCCTTGATCGATTTGTCGGTCAGCTTCTGTACTTCATCCTCGGCACGGCGCTCTTCGTCCTCGGTGATCTTCTTGTCCTTGAGCAATTCCTTTACCTGATGCATGGCATCGCGGCGAATGTTGCGCACCGCGATTTTTGCTTCTTCACCTGAATGCGACACGTGCTTGGCCAGCTCCTTGCGGCGCTCTTCGGTCAGCGGTGGCATGTTCAGGCGGATTGTCGTGCCTGCGGTAGTGGGCGTAAGCCCCAGATCGGAAGCAAGGATCGCCTTTTCCACCGCCTGCACCATGCTCTTTTCCCATGGCGAGATCGTCAGCGAGCGCGCATCGGCCACCACGATGTTGGCGACCTGGCTTATCGGCACGTCGGAACCATAGTAGTCGACCTTCAGATGCTCGACCAGGGCCACGCTGGCACGGCCGGTGCGCAGACGCTGCAATTCGTGGCGTAGCGCTTCCACGCTCTTGGTCATGCGCTGCTGGGCGTCGTTTTTGATGTCGTTGAGCATGGGCGGCTCCGCGGGAATTCCGAAGGCCGCAAAGTATAGCAGCGTCGCCGAATGGCTCAGAACTTCTGTCGGTAACTCGCGTACCAGAAGCGGCCCGGCAGATCGTAGTCGGGGAAGAATGAGTTTCCCGCTGAATACGCGACCGGTGGTGTGCGGTCGAACGCGTTGCGTACGCCAAGGGCAATACGTCCATGCCAAGGCGTGTCCCAGCTGCCTTCGATAGCGCGAGGTGTTGACGGCGGCCGGTGCGGTAACGGTGAAGGTGCCCAAGGTTCGGGATCGTTCGGGCGGTGGGGTGAAGTTCAACTCGCAGATCGTGCCGCCGTATGTGCGCAAAT
>JBOHYL010000149.1:0-1654 GCA_050737915.1 Rudaea sp. | reverse complement strand
CAGCAGAAAGCTCCGCTGCGTCGGCGTGAGGTTTTTGTGTGCGCCTGCCGCTACCGCCTCCTGCGCCAGCACCAGTGCCGTGAAGTCCTGCGCAA
The DNA here is from genome assembly GCA_050737915.1 of Rudaea sp. GTDB lineage: Bacteria > Pseudomonadota > Gammaproteobacteria > Xanthomonadales > Rhodanobacteraceae > Rudaea. Next base: position 1,559 of record JBOHYL010000149.1, on the reverse strand, counting down.
ATGCCTGCGGCGTGCCGCGATAGATGTTCCGCGAAAACTGATCCAGCACGATGATCTCGGCGAGGCGCCCTTCCGCCGAGGAGCGCCAGGGAAACTGCTCGCCTCTCGTCGTGCTCAGCAGCAAGGCAAGGAACCGTTGCCGGATTTCTTCGTCGAATGCGGCATCCACCGCCCACCACATTTTCGGTTCGGTTTCCTCGAACCAGAACTTCAGAACCTCCGTATACATAGTCCATCCTCATCCGTACGAAGCCGTTTGGAACAATGCTCAGGCATCGCCTTCCGGCAGCGCGTAGGAAACTTTGCTGCCACTCACGAGGATGAAGCCGCGTGTCGTCAGTTCCGCAAGCAGCGATTTCAGTTCAGCGTCATCGAGCTGATTCTTGAACAACGAACGGATCGTGCTGGAAAGCGTTTTCAGCGTGCGTGGCTTCGATGCGCCGCGCTGCTTCAGGTTTTTCAGGACGACAGCCGCTTTCTCCGGCACGGGCTTGGCCTTGGCCGCCTTCGGCAAAATGTCGGCGATGGTTTTCGACCGTGTCACCGTCATCTTTCTGGCTTTCAGGTGCTGGATCAGCGGATCGAAACCGGTGTCCTTGGAGATGATGTGAAAGCAGCCGGTTGGATCCTGCGCGGCCAGTTGCCCGATGTAGTAGGCAATATGAAAATCGAGCGCGTTCGGCCCGTTGCCGGCAATCTTGATGTACTGCGCGCGCGTGCCGAGCGCCTGCATGGCCGAGGCGACGTCAAACGGCAGCTTGGCCTGATTCGCACCGACGAACAGCAGCAGCTTGAATTGCTCCGCGTCCAGCCCGGCAAGGGTTGCGGGCTGGACGTTCTCGTAGTCGATTAGGACGTAGTTTGTGCGCAAGGGAGTTCCTGATTCCGTGATGTCTAGCGCTTGAGCTAAACCACGCCGCGACTGCGGCGTCCTTTTGAGCGAATAGTTTAGGTCACTGCGCTCCGGATAAGAAGGACTACCGGATGTTCGTCCCCTCAATCCGCCACATCCGGCTCGAAAAACGACCAGCGGATTTCGGGGAATTGCTTGCGCATTGCCGCTTCTACGCGGTTGATCGCGTCGACCAATTCGGCACCGGATAGTTCGCCGCGCATCTGCGCCTTGACCGCCACCATCAGATCCGGGCCGAGTTGCAGGGTGATGATGTTGAACAGGTGTTCGACTTCCGGCTGGCTGCGCACAAACTCCGCGAGTTCCGCGCGCAGATTCGGATCAGCGCTCTGCCCGACCAGCAGCGAAGCGACCTCGCGCGCGACAACGACGGCGACGACGCACAGCAGTATGCCAATCGCGATGGAGCCGCAGGCATCGAACAACGGATCGCCGCCGATCATGGTCGCCAGCACCGCGGCCAGCGCGACCGCAAGGCCGAGCAAGGCAGCCAAATCCTCGCCGAACACCACGATCAAATCGCTCTGGCGGCTGTCGCGGAACCAGCGCCACAGGCTTTTGCCCCCGCGCGTCTTGTTCACTTCACGCAGGCAACCCCACATCGAAAACGCCTCGGCGATGACGCCAAACACCAGCACGCCGACAG
>JBOHYL010000148.1:0-17420 GCA_050737915.1 Rudaea sp. | reverse complement strand
GGGTAATGGCGGCCTTCAGGTCTTCAGGCAACTGTTCGACCGTGGCGAACACGGTTTGTTCAATTTCCTGGCGCAGCAGCTCGTGCTCGGGGGTGGCGCGGTCCTTCAGGCGCATGCCACCGTCGAGCAAGACCGCATCGTCGATGGCGATATCGTCGGCGGGCGGACGCCGGGCCTGCGAGACAAGATGGTTCTTGGCGGTATTGGTGGCGATCTTGTACATCCACGTATAGAACTGACTGTCGCCGCGGAACGCGCCAATGGCGCGATACGCGCGGATGAAGGCTTCCTGCGCCACGTCCTGGCATTCGCTCCAGTCCGCGACATAGCGAGAGATCACGCCGACCACCCGGTGCTGGTACTTGCGCACCAACAGGTCGAACGCGCGCTTTTCTCCTTTCTGCACCCTTTCGACCAGGGCCAGGTCCGTATCGTTCTCACCCATCCGGGCGATGCTCCCTAGTACTGGCGTCCCGGTCACGCCGGCCGGATAGACCGGAACCACGCCAATTAGTTCATTTCGCCGGCCCGCAGGCCGGTACTGTGTGCGGTCACGCCGCGGTTTCGTCAACCCGAGTACCCTGGAAAACGCGTTCGCGTTCGGCCAGCAGGTTCTCGAAACTGGCTGCCGGCAGCGGCCGGCAGAACAGGTAGCCCTGCAGTTCCTCGCAACCCTCGCCGCGCAAAAACTCCAGGTGCTGCTCGATCTCCACGCCCTCGGCGACCACGGCGCGATTGAGATTGTGTGCCATGCCGATGGTCGCGCGCACAATGGCCTCGTCGTCCGGGTCCACGCCGATGTTGCGCACGAAGGTCTGGTCGATCTTGATGCGGTCGGCGGGAAACCGCTTGATGTAATCCAGCGAGGACTGACCGGTACCGAAATCATCGATCGAGATATGACACCCGAGATCACGCAGTCCCTGCAATGTTTCCAGCAAATTCGGGATGGACTTGACGCTGATACTTTCGGTCACTTCCAGATCCAGCAGGTCCGCTTCCAGGCCCGTATCACGCAACACGTCGGCGACGGTTTCCACCAGACCGGGCTGGCGCAATTGCAGCGGCGACAAATTCACGCCGATGCGCAATCCAAGACCGAATCGCACCTGCCAGCGCAGCGCATCCGCACAGGCCGTGCGCAAGACCCATTCGCCGATCGAAATAATCAGGCCGTTTTCCTCGGCCAGCGGGATGAAGAATCCGGGGCTGATCATGCCCAGCTCCGGATGTTCCCAGCGGATCAGCGCCTCCATGCCGGCGATGTCCTCGGACTCGGTTTCCACCTGTGGCTGGTAGTACACGCGCAACTCGCCGTTTTTTTCGGCCATGCGCAGCTTGGATTCCAGTGCCAGCCGCTGCTGGTGCGATTCCTCCGGCACGGCGACATAGGTCTGGAAATTGTTGCGACCCATGCCTTTGGCGCTGTACATGGCTACGTCCGCGTGCTTGAGCAAGCGCTCGGCATTGGTGGCGTCGTCGGGATAAAAACTGACGCCGATGCTCGCGGTGATGTGCAGCTCGGCCCCATCGGCCAGTGTCAACGGTACTTCCATCACGCGCACGATCTTCTCGGCGATGCGCATGACGTCGTCGCGCTGCACGATGTGGCGCAGAATCATGGTGAACTCGTCGCCAGCGTAGCGTGCCACCGTGTCAGACGCGCGCACGCTGCTGCGCAGTCGTTTCGACACAGCGATCAACACCTCGTCGCCGATACCATGACCGAGCGAGTCATTGATATTCTTGAAACGATCCAGGTCGACAAACAGTACCGCGAACATCTCACCCGTGCGATGCGCTTCCTTGATCGTGTTCTCTAGGCGATCGTTGAACAGCAGCCGGTTGGGCAGGCTGGTAAGCGCGTCTTGCAGACCCTTCGCGCGGCCTTGTTCACGGGCACGCCGAAGTTCGAGATCCAGCGCCAGCCGCGCTGCAATCACGCGCATGGTGTCGATCAACACCGCATCCGCCGCCAGGCCCTTGCGGCGCGCGATCAGCAGGGCGCCAAGCGTGCTGCGACGCTCGTCGCGCAATGGCAATCCAATAAACACTTCGTAATGAAAAAAGGCCAGAAATTGATCCTGATCCAGCGCGCGCCAGGCGTGTTCGCCGTGGCATACCGACTCGCCATCGAGTACGCGCTTGAGCGTGGATTGCTTGAACGGATCCGGCGCCTCGGCCGGCAGGCTGTCCCGATACCAGGTTTGCAGAGGCTGCGCCTCGGCGTTTTCTTCCGGCCGCGCCGAGACGAGCATGACGAAATCCGGATCGAGCCAGCCGCACACCAGCTTGATCACCTGGTTCAGGCCTTCATCACCACCACCGCACTCGGCCACCGCGGCGACGATTTCGAGCGCGGTCTGGTAGCGCATGTCGCCGCCCGTCGCCGGCTCGCGAAATACGCTCACATGGACCAGTTGACCATTCTGCACGGCCAGGCGCATATACGCCTGCACCGGATAACTGCCACCGTCGCCGCGCCGTTTGTTGCAGCGATAGCTGACACTGCCTTCGCGCGCCAGAGTAGCCAGCAAGGCGGCGCGCTGTGCGCGATCATGGCTCACATCGAGCGAGTCCAGCAGCTGGCCGAGAACCTGCGCGCGCGAAAACCCTGAACACTGCTCAAACGTCGCATTCGCATCGAGGATGGCACCGGTTTTCGGATCGGAAAGCACGATCTCGTCAAGGCTGTCCTCGAATGCAAACTGGTACCGATCCTTGTGTACCGCGCTGCTCGCCGCAGCCTTCGGCACCAGCGCATTGCGCACGCGCGCCAGTGTTTCGCTCGCATCCACCGGGCTGCGCAACCAGTCGACTACGCCGGCCGGCGCCCTGCTCCAGTCCCAAAGCCGCTGCTCCGGGTCGGCGGCGGCAATGCCGATCACCGGCACCCGTGCCAGGCGGGCATCGCCCTTGAGCTGGGTGCAAAACGCCACCGCTTCGCGCGCATCGCCCAGAAACTCCATCACCACGACGTCGATCTGCGGGTCCTGCTGGAGGAAAGCCAGCGCCTGCGGCAGATCCTTGGCGGTGTAGACCGCCTCGAAGTTCTGCGCGTCGAGTGTATCGAACAGCACGCGCCGATCCTCGCGCTGGGTTGTGACGATCAGTACCGAACTGGTATTGGTTGCTGCGGACACGGCTCAGGTCACCCAGCGTCCATCGCGCAGGCGCGGGCGGCCCTGTGCGCCCGGCTGATGGGCGATGGATTCAACCAGTGCATCCATGCCCTCGGGCAATTTGATCGCCTCACCCACAAACACGACTTTGCGTCCGGCGACTGCGCGCGAGCGGGCGATCTGCCGAAGCAGGCCGGTATTCGGGGGGCGCAGATGGTCGGCGAAATCGGTGAACAGGTAGACGCCGAATTGCGGGCTCTGCAGGATGTAGCGCAACGCATCGGTTACGCGCTTGGATCCGGGCACGCGCAGATCGCGTTCACGCAGGCTCGTAATGCCGGCCTCGTCCTGCCAGGAGTACACCGATTGGCCCGTGCGAAGGGCGAGCAGGCGGAATTGTGAGACGACATCCGCCGGGTGCGCCGTCTGGATCGCGATCAAATTGTGCTGGGATTGCACGATGCGATCAAACAGCGCCGGGGTAACAAAAACCTCGGTCGGGGCGCTATCGACAGTGGACGATTCCGGCTGCACGGCGAACGGCCCATTTGACCGCGGATGCGGCTTGCGCCGATTATAGCGATCCTGCCCGCTGCACGCTTGAGGCTGCCATGTTCGAAGGTCTGCGATTCGCCCACTGGAAAGCCGAAACCGACGCGGAAAACATCCTGGTTCTGACCCTGGACCGCGCCGATGCCTCGGTCAATGCCCTGAACCGCGCCGTGCTAGACGAACTGGCACAGATCGTCGAACGCTTGTCGTTCGAGCCGCCCAAGGGTGTGGTGATCCGCTCGGGCAAGGCCAACGGCTTTATCGCCGGCGCCGATATCCATGAATTCGAAAGTTTCGAGAAGCAGCCGGGCGGCGTACTCGGCAGTATCGAATTCGGCCAACGCGTGTTCCAGAACCTGGCCCGGTTGCGTTGTCCGACAGTCGCCGCGATCCACGGCTTCTGCATGGGCGGTGGCACCGAACTGTCACTGGCCTGCCGTTACCGCGTGGCCACGCGCGATCCGAAAACGAAGCTTGGCTTCCCTGAAGTGCTGCTCGGCATCATTCCCGGCTGGGGCGGCACGGCGCGCCTGCCGCGCCTGATCGGCGCTCCGCAGGCCCTGCCGATCATGCTTACCGGCAAGTCGCTTAGTGCCGAAGCGGCACGCGGTCTCGGCATGGTCGATGCGCTGACCTCGCCGGAATTGCTGCTTGACGCGGCCAAGGAGCAGATTCGTCATCCGCATGCGCGACCTTTCGTGCAGAGACTGCGCGCATGGACGACGAATATCTGGCCGGTGCGGCAGATTCTCGCGCCGATCGTGCGCAAGCAGACTGCGGCAAAGGCACGGCCGGACCAGTACCCCGCCCCGTTCGCCCTGATCGAAGTCTGGCGTCGGGGCGGGTCGAGCATCACCCAGCGTCTGAAAATCGAAGCACGCGCCGTGGCCAAACTGTCGGCCACCCCGACCTGCCACAATCTCGTCCGCGTCTATTTCTTACAGGAGCGTCTGAAAGGGCTCGGCGCGGACAGCGACGCCGACATCAAGCATGTGCACGTCGTCGGCGCCGGCGTGATGGGCGGCGACATCGCCGCATGGTGCGCGCTGCGTGGCTTCGAGGTGACCCTGCAGGACCGTGAGATGAAGTTCATCCAGCCAGCACTGGATCGCGCGCAGGAGCTGTTTGCCAAACGCCTGAAAACGCCTGATCGCATCAAGCCGGCGGCGGATCGCCTCAAGGCCGATGTCGATGGTAAAGGTATCGCCGAAGCGGATCTGGTGATAGAGGCGATCTTCGAAAATCTGGAAGCCAAGCAGGATTTGTATCGCAAGACCGAACCGGCAATGAAACCCGAGGCCCTGCTCGCCACCAACACCTCGAGCATCCCACTGGACGAGCTGCGCACGGCGGTAAAAACCGATTCGCGCTTCCTCGGCCTGCACTATTTCAACCCGGTGGCGCAAATGCCGCTGGTGGAAATCGTACGCCAGGATCATCTGGGTGCCGCCAACGAAAAGCACGCGCTGGCCTTCTGCAAGGCTATCGACAAGCTGCCGGTGCCGGTCAAGGGCACACCGGGTTTTCTCGTCAATCGCATCCTCATGCCGTACCTGCTCGAAGCCATGCGCCTGCTCAAGGAAGGCGTGCCTGGCCCGGTGCTGGACAAGGCGGCGAAAAAATTCGGCATGCCAATGGGGCCGATCGAACTGGCCGACACAGTGGGCCTGGATGTCTGCGCTTCGGTCGGCAAGGAAGTCGGCGAATTTCTCGGACTGGAAATTCCCGATGGCATGGATGAATTGCTCGCCGCCGGCAAAAAAGGCAAGAAAACCGGTGAAGGCTTGTACAAGTGGGAAAATGGCAAGCCGGTCAAACCCGCGGTCGATCCAAACTATCAGGCACCGGCCGACATCACCGAGCGCATGACCCTGCCAATGCTCAACGAGTCGGTGTCGTGCCTGCATGATGGCGTGGTGGACGATGCCGACCTGCTCGACGCCGGCGTGATTTTCGGCACCGGCTTCGCCCCGTTCCGCGGCGGCCCGATCCAACATATCCGCAGCGAGGGCGCGGACAAAATCAAGGCGCAGCTGGATGTGTTGGCCGGCAAATACGGCAAGCGCTTTGCGCCGAAGCCGGGCTGGGACAGCGCGGCGTTGCGAGCTACTGCCTGAGACGCATTGCACGTTGGTTTGGCCATTCGCACGCGATAGCTTTAGCACCCCCATCCCTTGATGGGAGAGGGGTTGGAGAGAGGGTGAGGGCCTGGCGCTAACCATCCAAGCAGGCGCCTGCGGCGCCATCCCCTCTCCCGCCGCGCTGCGCGCGTCGACCTCTCCAACAAGGGGAGAGGTGAATTCCCTAATCCTCCTCAAACCGCTGCGATCCGAACGGCTTCGGCGCTTTCTTCGCGGGCGCAATTCCGCCCGCCACACCCTGCCAAACGGCCAGTGCATCGCGAGTAGCCGCGACATCGTGCACGCGGACGATAATCGCTCCGCGCTGCACCGCAATCAGTGCTGCGGCAGCCGAACCCGCCGCGCGATCAGCGCCGCCCGCGCGGCCGGTCAGCGCGCCGATCATTGCCTTGCGCGACAAGCCGACCAGCAGCGGTACGCCAAGCGCCGCGAACTGATCCAGTGCGCGCAACAGCGTGAGGTTGTGTTCCAGCGTCTTGCCGAAACCGAAGCCCGGATCGACGACGATGCGCTTCTTGTCAATACCGGACATTTCACAGGCGAAAATACGCTCGGCCAAAAACCGGCGCACATCCGACACCACGTCGTCGTACTGCGGATCGTCCTGCATGGTGCGCGGCTCGCCCAGCATGTGCATCAGGCAGACCGGCACTTTCAGTTCGGCCGCAGCGCCCAGCGCGCCTTCACGGCGCAGCGCGTACACGTCGTTGATCATGCCGGCGCCTGCGGAGATTGCGGCGCGCATCACTTCCGGTTTCGACGTGTCGATGCTGATCGGCATATCGACACGTTTCGCCAGCGCCTCGATCACGGGCACCACGCGCGCGATTTCGTCGTCGGCGGGAATTTCCGTTGCGCCAGGTCGCGTCGATTCCGCACCGACATCCAGCAAATCTGCGCCCTGCTCCACCATCGCCACGCCCTGCGCGACCGCGGCATCGACGTCTCCGCGCAAGCCGTCGCCCGAGAACGAATCGTTGGTGAGATTCAAGATGCCGGCGATACGGGGGCGATCCAGAACCAGTTCACGGCCGCCGCAATCGAGTGTGCGTGTGATGCTGAACATCGTTTTATTTCCGACCTTGGTTGCTTACGGCATCGCCTTGGCTTCGGTGATGGCAGGCAAACCGACCTTGTTACAGAACGCGGCGAAGCGCGGATCGTGCTGGTAGCGCAGGATGAACGGATCGTAGAGCATTGAGCTGATGCCGGGGTCGTGGTTGGCCCAGGCGTGATCCAGCCATTCGAACATCTGATCCGGATCGCGGCGCAGCGCATACACCTCGGCGATCTGATACGTCCCATTCTCTGCCTGCCGGTCTATCAAAGTTTGAAGTGTCGCGTCGGCGGCTATGCGATCGCTGCCGATTTGCCGCGCCAGTGCCAGCGCGGCGTCTCGCCAAGTCCCCGGAGATTCCTGCTGCGCGGCATTCAGTGCAGCCTGCGCATCCCCACGCTGGATCTCGATGATTGTCAATGTCTCGTACTGTCCTGCTGCCTTTGGTCGCAAGTCGATGGCTTGCCGGATTGCTGCCTTGGCTTCGTCGAGACGACCCAGCGCACCCAGGAATTGGGCAAGCCAGCTGTACGAAATTGCACGCAGCGGGTCACGCGCCAGTGCTGCTTGCGTCAGTTGGGCCGCGGGCGCGGGCTTGCCCATTGTCGCCAGCAACACGCCCCACATGAATTTCGCTCCATCATTCTTCGGGTCGAGTTGCACGGCACGTCGAAACTCTGCGTCGGCCGCGGACCAGTTGAAATCTGCGCTCTGCAGCAGATATGCGAGTGCTATATGGGCCGATGCGAGCTTTGGATCGAGCGACAATGCCGTATTGGCCGCTTCACGCGCCTTGGCATAGGCCTGCTCCATGGCTGCACCGGTCAGGTACTGGGCGGCATGCGATGTCCACGCTTGCGACAACGCAGCGTGGGCTTTCGCATAACGCGGATCGAGTCGAATCGCCTGATTGAAGAAATCTATGGCTTTTTGGTCGCCCGCCTCGGTATTGCTTTCATCATTGAACTGGCCGCGCAGATAATCGGCATACGCATCGAGATTGCCGCTCGGCGGTCGATCGCTTTGCACCACCGCACCACCCTCATCGAGGAGCTTTGCCTTCAGCTCATTCGCAACGGCATGGGTGATATCGTCCTGCAGCGCGAACAGATCCTGGTAGGGCCGGTCGTAATGCTGCGACCACAACGTGCTGCCGTCGGCCGCGTTGATCAGTTCAGCCGTAATGCGCACGGTATCGCCTGCGCGGCGCACGCTGCCTTCCAGCAAATGCGCCACACCCAGCTTGGTGCCGATGGTTTTTGCGTCGTCCGTGCTGTTGCGGAACTGGAATGCGGAGTTGCGACCGATCACCTTGAGACCGGCAAACTGCGACAGAGCGTTGATGAAGTCCTCGGACAGGCCATCGGAGAAATATTGCTGGTCCTTGTCGCCGCTGTCGTTGGTCAGCGGAAGCACGGCGATAGACTTCTCCATGATCGCGTCGCCGTTCTTGTGTACGACAAAGCGATCCGTCAGCAGCAACACCACGACCAGCGCAAGAATGCCGATGATCCAGAAATCCAGCTTGCGGCCGGTGTGTGCGGTGATCGAATCTTCTGGCGCGATCTTGCTCTCGCGTTTCAGACCGGTCGGAGTGAACTCGTAGAACCACGCGAAGGCTATCCAAAACGGAAAGCCGATGATTGCGGCGACAAGAAACCAGCGCGTCGTCCAGTCAGGTAACCCAACGGTAGGCGCGAGCTGTGCGATGCCCTGCGCCAGCGCCCAGGCACCTGCTGCATACAATGCGGCTGCACGCAGTACATTGCGGCGTCGCAGTTCTGTGAAGAACACATGCAGACGCGCCACAACATTCCCTGATCACCAGCACCCCGCTGGTCTCGTGCCGGCTAGTGTCGGCAATCGGACAAAATAGCGCAACCGACCGACCCGGGCGCCATGAGCCCGGGCTCAAGCCACGCAGGAGGAATCAGTGCTGCTCGGCAGGTCCGCCGATTGGCGGTGCGGCAGGCTTGCCCACATTCGGGGTTCCACTATCCGCATCGGAAGGCTTCTGCCAATCCTTCGGTGGCCCCGGTTCGCGGCCTTCCATGATCGCAGTGATCTGTTCGCCGTCGATGGTTTCGTATTGCAGCAGCGCCTTGGCCATTGCGTGCAGCTTGTCGATGTTCGTGGTCAACAGGGTGCGGGCTCGGTCATAGGCGTTGTCGATCACGCTGCGCACCACTTCGTCGATCCTGCGCGCGGTTTCCTCGGACACGTGCTTGTGCTGCGTCACCGAACGGCCGAGGAAGACCTCGTCTTCGTCTTCGCTGTAGGTCATCGGCCCCAGTTCCGGTGACAGACCATATTTGGTCGCCATGTCGCGCGCCAGCGCGGTGGCACGCTGAATATCATTTGACGCGCCGGTAGTGACCTTGTCGTTGCCGAAGATGAGTTCCTCGGCCACGCGCCCGCCATACAAACTGGCCAGACGGCTTTCCAGGAACGTGCGGCTGTGGCTGTAACGGTCCGCTTCGGGCAGGAACAAGGTGACGCCGAGAGCGCGGCCGCGCGGGATGATCGTGACCTTGTGCACCGGATCGTGCTCGGGCACCAGGCGGCCGACAATGGCGTGGCCGGCTTCATGATAAGCGGTGAGCTTCTTCTCGTCCTCGCTCATCAGCATCGAGCGGCGCTCGCTGCCCATCATGATCTTGTCTTTGGCGCGCTCGAAGTGATCCATCGTCACCGCGCGCGAATTGGCGCGCGCGGCGAACAGTGCCGCCTCGTTGACCAAATTGGCAAGATCTGCGCCGGAAAACCCCGGCGTGCCGCGCGCGATCAAGGTGGCGTCGACGTCGTCGGACAACGGCACCTTGCGCATGTGGACTTTCAGGATCTGCGCGCGGCCGCGCAGGTCCGGCAGCGGCACGACGACCTGGCGGTCGAAACGGCCCGGCCGCAGCAGGGCCGGGTCGAGCACGTCCGGACGGTTGGTCGCGGCGATGACGATAATGCCTTCATTGCCCTCGAAGCCATCCATCTCGACCAGCAACTGGTTCAACGTCTGCTCGCGCTCGTCGTGACCGCCGCCAAGGCCGGCGCCGCGATGGCGGCCGACCGCGTCGATCTCGTCGATGAAGATGATGCACGGCGCGTGCTTCTTGGCCTGCTCGAACATGTCGCGCACGCGCGAGGCGCCGACGCCAACGAACATTTCGACGAAATCCGAACCGGAGATCGAGAAGAACGGCACCTTGGCCTCGCCAGCGATCGCCTTGGCGAGCAAGGTCTTGCCGGTACCGGGCGAACCCACCATCAGCACGCCGCGCGGAATGCGTCCGCCCAGTTTCTGGAACTTGCCCGGATCGCGCAGGAATTCGACCAGCTCGCCGACTTCTTCTTTCGCCTCGTCGCAACCGGCCACATCGCTGAAATTAATCTTGACCTGATCCTCGCCCTGCAGCTTGGCGCGCGAACGCCCAAACGACATCGCGCCGCGACCGCCCGCTCCGGCCTGCATCTGGCGCATGAAATAAACCAGCAGGCCGATAAAGATCAGGAACGGCACCCAGTCGAGCAATACTCGCCACAGCGCACCGGAGGTGTTGGCCGGTTCCTGACGCACTTCCACGCCGTGGGTGCGCAGGGTCGGGATCATCTGGCTGTCGTCATACGGCGCGGTCGTCGATAACGGGGTGCCGTCCTTGCGCTTGCCGGTGATGTTCGACGGCATGGTCGCGCTGATCGATACCTGGGCGACGGCGTTGTTCTCGACCTGCTGCATGAAATCCGAATAGGAGATATCCCGCGGACTTGTCGTGCGCGGGTTGAAACTCTGGAACACGGCGATCAAAACGACCGCAATCACGATCCAGAGCAGCAGGTTCTTGGCCATGTCGTTCATCGGCTGCAATCTCACTTCTTTCCTGTCGCCAGCGCGTAGACTTCTGGGCTGCGTGCCCGCGAGGCCTTCGGTTTGCGCATGCTGACGCGCTGGTACGCCATGCGCAAGTTTTTCAGGTATTCGTCGAATCCGCGACCCTGGAACAATTTGACCACAAACGCACCGCCAGGTTTCAGGTGGGCTGCCGCAAATTCCTTAGCCAATTCAGCCAGATGCATGGCGCGTGCCTGATCGGCATCCTCTACACCACTCATATTGGGCGCCATATCCGACAACACAAGGTCGCTCGCGGCGCCGTCCAGAGCCGCTTCCAGCTGCCGCAGCACGGCCTCCACGCGGAAATCGCCCTCGATGAACTCGACCCCCGCAATGCCCTGCATAGGCAGGATATCCAGCGCCACCACCCGTCCACTGTCGCCCAAGCGCTCGCGCACCATCTGCGACCAACCGCCCGGCGCCGCGCCCAGGTCCACCACCAGCATGCCCGGCTTGAGCAGGCGGTCGCGGGCGATCAATTCCTCAAGCTTGAACACCGCGCGCGAACGCCAGCCTTCGGTCTGTGCGCGCTTGACGAACGGATCGGAAAAATGTTCCTTGAGCCAGCGCGCGCTGGATTTGCTGCGGGCCATCGTTCACGCCGGATCGTGTTGCACAGCGGCATGATACCCTCTTGGCCGTCATTCCGGCAGGGATTGCCGGACTCCAGTGGCCACGGATGGCAAGCATCGGCGCCGCAGCAGCATGGCATCCATGCAGTCTGGTTCCCGGCATTCCCTGCCGGAACGACGGCTACCTGAAAGGATCTTGCCATGAACCTCACGCCATCCCAAACCCGCTATCTGCGCGGACGCGCGCACGCGCTCAAACCGGTGATCCTGACCGGAAACAAAGGCGTGACTGCGGCGCTGATCCGTGAATTTTCAGCCGCGCTCGATCAACACGAACTGATCAAGGTCAAACTCGGCGACGATCGCGACGAGCGCAAGGCACAGGTTGCAAAGCTCGCCGACGGCACCGGCGCGCAGCTCGTGCAGAGCATCGGCCGCGTGGCCAGTTTTTACCGGCGCAACGAGGAGCAGCCGAAACTGGCGCTGCCGCGATAGCCATGCTGCTGACCGAACACCGCAACGAGCGGCAACTGTTCGTGCGTCACGCGGACGCCGCCGCGGTCACGGTCGTGGATCGGGCGCTGCGACGCAGTTTCGCGCTCAGCGCGACCCGGATCGTCGAGAACCTACCCGTACGCCGTGTGGGCGAGATTGACGCCGCAGCGATCGACAGCATTCTCGCGCTCGAACCCGAAGTGGTGCTGCTTGGTACCGGCGATCGCGCCGTGTTTCCGCCGCAGGCCGTGCTCGCGCAATTCCTGCGCCGCGGCATCGGCGTAGAGACCATGGACAACGCCGCGGCCGCGCGCACATTCAACGTGCTGGCTGGCGAAGAGCGACGCGTGGTTGCCGTGTTTCTATTGACTGATTAGTCGGCGTCCTCGCGTTCCAGCAACTCGCGCAATCGTAGCAACGCGTCGCGTTGAATCTGGCGCACGCGCTCGCGCGTGAGGCCAAGTTCAGCGGCGACTTCCGCCAGCGTCTGCGCACCATGGTCGTTCAATCCGAAGCGCCGCTCCAGCACCACACGCTGGCGCTCCGGCAATTGCGCAATCCAGTCGCCGATGCCCCCGGTGGGCGCCGATTCGGTGCGCGCCGTATCAGCGTCGGTGTCAGTCACGAGTTGTTCGATCAGGGCGCGATCGTCGCTTTCCGACAATGGTGCGTCCAGCGAGCTGATGCGCTCGGTTACGCTGAACAGGTTCGCCACGGCGGACGCAGGACGGCCCACTGCCTGTGCCAGTTCCTCGACGCTGGGCATGCGGCCATGCGTCACTGCGAACTGGCGTCGCGCACGCAACACCTGCGCGAACTCACGCAGCACATGCACCGGCACGCGCACCGTGCGGCCCTGTTGCATCAGCGCATGTTGCACCGACTGGCGTATCCACCACACGGCATAGGTGGAAAATCGCAGGCGCCGATCGGGCTCGAATTTTTCCACCGCGCGGATTAGGCCGAGGTTACCTTCGGCGATCAGATCGAGCAACGGCACGCCGCGACCGACATAGCCGCGCGCGACGGAAACCACCAGGCGCAGATTCGCCTCGATCATCTGCTGCCGCGCCGGTGCATCGCCCGCGCGCACGCGCTGCGCCAGTGCGCGCTCGCCGGCGGCGTCGAGCAACGGAATCAGTCCGATCTCGTTCAGATACGCACTGGTCGAATCGCGCGACGCATCGTCGTGCGGCTCCAACGCATCCACAAGCGCGAGCAATTCCTCGGCATCCAGTGCGTCGTCGGGTGCGGGTGCGTTCATCCGGGCAAGCATACTCTCCGGGTGTCACGAAATACGCCGCGGCCAGCGTCTACCGCGCCGGCAGATAATCCAGCGGATTGACCGGCTTGCCGTTCTTGCGGATCTCGAAATGCAGTTCGTCGCGGCTGGCGCTGGTCGAACCCATCTCGGCGATTTCCTGGCCGGCCTTCACGCGCTCGCCTTCCTTGACCAGACGCTTGCGATTGTGGCCGTAGGCGGACAGGAAATTCGCGTTGTGCTTGACGATGATGAGTTCGCCGTAGCCGATCAGGCCATTGCCGCTGTAGACGACTTCGCCGTCGGCGGCAGCGCGCACCGGATCGCCCGCATTGCCGGCAACATCCAGACCTTGTCGCGTTTGGTCGCCGGACACGAACGTGCCGATCACCTTGCCGTCGGCGGGCCACTGCCAATTGACGCCGCCGGCGCTCAGTTCCGCCGTGCTGGCGGCCGGCGCAGGTGCAATTGCCACAGGTTTTGGTGGAGTCGACTCGACCGCGTTGGGTGGTGGCGTGGCTGCAGCGGGTTGCGCTGGGGCGGGTGCAGGCGCGGCGGCCACAGGCGGCGGATTGCTTGCCGGCTGTGTAGGCACTGCTTCGAATGCGCTCGGTTTGGACACTGCCGACGCAGCAGCGATCGGCGCCGTCATCGTCGCGTTCTGCGCGATGCCCGCGGTGACGGCTGCTCCAGGTTGCGGCTCGGCAATCGGCTCTGGCGCTGCGGGTGCGGTCAGGCGCAGGGATTGACCGACCAAAATCCGGTACGGCGCGGTGATACTGTTCCAGGTGGCCAGATCGCGGTAATCCAGACTGTGGTTGAACGCGATCGAGTACAAGGTGTCGCCGTGCGTCACGCGGTAAACCTGTGCTGTCTCGCCCGTATTCGCCACAGCTTGTGCGTTTTCGTTGGGCAGGGACAAATCCACCACCGGCGCTGGCGGATTACTGGCACAGCCGGCGAGCAAGGCGAATCCGGCAGCAGCGCAGAGCCAACGCAGATTCGAGCAAATGTGCAGTCGCATTGACATCACTTAGGGAATCTCTGATTAACCGTCGCGAGCGAAGACAGATTGTGCGCTGCTGGAGCGCAGAAACCGGAGTTTACTTGAGGGCAAATGAGGATTTCGAGCACCACCGGCGCGCAATATGTCGAGCGCAGCAGGTTAATCAGAGGTTCCTTAGTGAAAGTAGCGCAAGTACACCACAAGCAACACGATCAGGATGAATAGCGTCCAACCGATCCATTCGATCCAGCGGTGAATCGCGGCTTCGGCGCGCTCGCCGCCGAGGCGGATCAGACCGCACAGCAAGAACACGCGCTTGCCGCGGCCCACCGCGATGCCGGCCAGAAACGGCAGGATCGGCATGCCGACGATACCGCAGGCCCAACTCGCCACTTTCATCGGAATCGGCACAAAACCGGCCGCTACCAGCAGCCAGAACGCCTTCCATGGATGCAGCGCCGCGTCGACGCGGAACTCGCGCACCAGCGCGTCCAGATGTGGCAGCCAGCCAACCTGCGCCAGCCACGGTCGCAACCAGTCGAATGCGTAGTGACCCAGTGCGTAACCGACCAGCGAACCGGCCAGCGAAAACGCGAGACTGAGCGCGGCGAACCGTGCCCAGCGTTCGCGCTTGGCCAAAGTCATCGGGGCCAGCATGAGTTCCGGCGCGATCGGGAAAATGAACGCCTCGACGAAACTCAATCCAGCCAGGTAGACCTCGGCGCGCGGATGCGACGCCCAGCGCAGGGCGATTTCGTACAGTGGCTTGAACAATTTCATCAGCCAATGCCGCCAAGCAGCGGCACGAAGCTGACTCCGCCCAGCGATTGCGCATTCCACTGCCCGTCTTCGCGGCGGTAGCGCAACAGATCCTGCGCGCCGACCGGCCCGACTGGCGCGACCAGCACGCCGTCGTCCGCCAGTTGCGTGAACAGCGCCGCATCGACGGTTTCGCCGGCGGCCGTGAGCACGATGGCATCGAACGGCGCAAACTCCGGCCAGCCAAGCCGACCGTCATCGTGGCGCGAGCGGGTATTGTTAATGCCGAGCCTGCGGAAACGCCGGCGCGCGTCGCGCAACAGTTCCTCGATGCGTTCGACGGTGTATACATTTTCGCATAGCGCGGCGAGCACTGCGGCCTGATAGCCCGAACCGGTGCCAATCTCCAGCACCTTGCGCGGAACCTGGTGCTCGATCAACGCCTCGGTCATGCGCGCGACCACATATGGCTGCGAGATGGTCTGGCCGAGTCCGATCGGCAACGCCGTGTCTTCGTAGGCGCGCGAGGCGAGCGCTTCCTCGATGAACAGATGCCGCGGCAGGCGCGCGATCACGTCCAGCACGCGGCGGTCGGCAATGCCTTCGATTTTCAACCGTTCGATGAGGCGGTCGCGGGCGCGCTGCGAAGTCATGCCCAGGCCGCGGGCCTCGGGCGTCGGACGCGAAAACACGTTCATGCGACGGCGCCGAGCTCCAGGGTCAGGGAGCCGACCCAACTGCTGACTTTTTCCAGTGCCTGAAAGCGGGTCAAGTCGACATGGATCGGCGTGATCGAGATGAAGCCGTCGCGCACGGCGTGAAAATCGGTGCCGGGACCGTCGTCCTCGGATTCGCCGGGCGGTCCGATCCAGTACATCGCCCGTCCCCGTGGATCACGCTGCGCGATGCACGGTGCCGAGCGATGGCGGCGGCCGAGCCGCGTCACCGCAAACCCGCGCATTTCGGCCCATGGCCGGTCCGGCACGTTGACGTTGAGAATCGTGTCGGCGGGCAGCGGATCGACGAGCAGGCGCTGCATGATCGACAGCGCCGCCTGCGCCGCGCTGTGATAATGCTCGCCGCTGTGATCGGCGCTGACCAGCGACACGGCGATCGCCGGCAGGCCCAGAAAACGGCCTTCCATAGCGGCGGAAACGGTGCCCGAATAGATCACGTCGTCGCCCAGATTGGCCGAGTTGTTGATGCCGGAAACGACCATGTCGGGCTCATGATCGAGCAGGCCCGACAACGCCAGATGCACGCAATCGGTGGGCGTGCCGGCTACGCGGTAGCGGCGTTCGTCAAGCTGCTTGACACGAATCGGTTGATCCAGCGTGAGCGAATTGCTAGCGCCGGAGCGGTCGCGGTCTGGCGCGACCACGGTAACCTCTCCCATGACGGACAGCCGTTGCGCCAGAATCACTATGCCCGGCGCATCCACGCCATCGTCGTTGCTTACGAGTACACGCATGATCCGGGCATTGTAGCAAGCTATGCAGCGATTTGAATTCACGGCGGCGGTTTGAATTCGCGTAAGCTCATTCCATGCGTAAAACCCGCTCTACACCTGTCAGTGAAAGCGACGCGCGCCTGTTCGCCGACGCGGTCGGGCCAGTGCGGCGTCTGCGCGGCGGCGCTGTATCCACCCCCACTGTGTCGCGACCCGCACCGGAGCCGGTGCAATCGAGGCTCGATGAGGCGCACGTGATCCACGAATTGCTCGATAGCGCCATCGACCCGGCCACGATCGAAGTCGGTGAAGAATTGAGCTATCTCAAGGATGGCCATTCGCCGCGCGTACTCAAACAGCTCAAGCGCGGGCATTTTTCCATCGCCGACGAAATCGACCTGCACCAGATGACGGCAGCGGTGGCGCGCGAAGTGGTCAAGCAGTTTCTCGACGAGTCACGCCGCGACGGGCGCCTGTGCGTGAAGCTGATTCACGGCAAGGGTCTGCGCTCGCGCGCGGCGGGGCCGGTGCTCAAGCGCCTGGTCGATTCCATGCTGCGGCGGCGTGCCGATGTGGTGGCGTTCGCTTCTGCCAAGCCGGCCGAAGGCGGTAGCGGCGCGACTTTGGTACTTCTGAAACGATCCTAACCGGGTTGACGGTAATCGAATATTTCCATCAATAAAACAGTAGCATACGCGCCTGAATTAAGGTAAAAACTTATCTCGCAGGCGCTTTTGCCTGGCCATTGCATCGTGAAATCGCGCGGCCTCAGCACCAGACTGCGCCGCTCCTGGCGCAGTCCGTTTGCGGCGAGCCCGGCAGCCAGTTCGGCAAAACGCACGCCGATGCCCGCTTCGAGCTCGGCGACGGCGTCGCGGCTACGCAATTCGCCTATGCCCCACAACGGCCCGGTCGGATCGATGTCTGCGCGCGCGTGGCGCTCTTGCAATTGCGGCGTCAGCGCTTCCGGACCGAAGATGCTGTGCGTGCCCGCCAGCATCCAGACATCCCCTGCCAATGGCGCATTCCAGTTGCCCTGCTCTACGCGCGCTGCAAGCACCGCGTTGAACAACTGCGAACGTGCGGCGGAGAGCAGCAAAGAGCGTTCGTGCCGCGGTA
>JBOHYL010000147.1:0-9974 GCA_050737915.1 Rudaea sp. | reverse complement strand
ATACAGAGCGGCAAGTACTATTTCATAGACTGCAATCTCGCCAACGCCGACATGGTCGGCCACAGCGGCAAGCTCACAGCCGCAATCAAGGCGGTCGAGGCGATCGACGTTGCGCTTGGCAAGCTCGATGCCGCGATCCGCGCGGCCGGCGGCGAAATGCTGATCGGCGCCGATCACGGCAACATCGAGCAGATGCGCGCAGACGACGGCCAACCGCACACCCAACACACCGTCGGCCCGGTGCCACTGGTTTACGTTGGCCGCAAGGCCACGCTCGAACCCGGCGCGCTGCGCGATCTGGCGCCGACGGTGCTTGCGCTCATGGGCTTGCCGCAGCCCGTGCAGATGACGGGCCACTCGCTGGTTAGCTTTGTTTGATCTTGTCAGCATAGACATAGCTTCCGTCCGTCCTGTGGACGGCCAGGTGACTTCTTTGCTCGTGCAAAGAAGTCACCAAGAAAGCACGTTTAAGCAGAGCATCCCTCGGGAGGGGCTGCACAAAGCAGTGCTACCGGATGCAGGTTCCACTTCCAACTCGGTCGAGCCAGATTGTCAGTCACATCCCGCTGTTTTCTGGTGTTCCCGTGAGAATCGGATGTTCAATAACCAAATTCGAAACGGAATCTTTATCCGCTTTCGCAAGCATCGTGAAGCTTCTCCGCAGGGCGTGACTTGCTCTGAACGTGTTTCTTTGGCGACTTTCTTTGCACGAGCAAAGAAAGTCACCCGGGCGGCCGCAGGACGCACGGAAGCTTTGCTTTTATGCGGTCTGCTGATGGCCATTAGCGCTCACGCTCAGGGCGAAGATCCAGCGCGCACTGCGCAAGAGACGCAAGCCCGACAGAAGCTCAGTGCGGTGCGTGCGCAGATTCATGCGCTGGCTGCCGCACATCAGGACACGAATACAAAACGTCGCGTTGCGGTCGCTGCGCTGCGCGATCAAGAACTGAAAATCGCCGCGACGGCGAAGGATCTGCGCAAGCTCGACCGGCAACTGGCCGCGCAGCAGGAAAAACTCGATGGACTGCTGGCGCAGCGCAAGGTGCTCGAGGTCAATCTGCAGGATCAGCGCACCGCGCTGGCCGCGCTGTTGCGCTCGGCGTATGCAATGGGCGGCGATGAAGAATTGAAATTACTGCTCGCCCAGGACGATCCGTCCGATGTCGAACGCATGCTCGCGTACTACCGGTATTTCGAGCGTGCGCGACTGGGCGAAATCGGTGCCTTGCTCAAGAATCTGGACGCGCTGGCACAGGTGCGAGCGGCCATCGAAAGCCAGACGGCGGCGTTGCAGACGACGCACACGCAACGCGCCGCGCAGGCGGCGCAGTTCGATAGTGAACGCGTGGCGCGGCAACAAGCGCTGGATCAGTTGAACGCAACGCTGAAAGATCAAAAAAGCCGGCTTGCCGCTTTGGGCAAGGACGAGAAGGCGCTGACGGACCTGCTCGCGAAGTTGCGCGACATCTTCGCCGACATACCGAATCAGCTCGCCGGCGCCGAACCGTTTGCCGCTTTGCGCGGGAAATTGAACTGGCCGTTGCGCGGCCGCGTCGCGGAGCGATTCGGCACCAGAAATGGCGGTGGTGCGGTCAATCAAGGCGTGCTGATCGCCGCGAAGAACGGCAGCGAGGTGCGCGCCGTGTCGCATGGACGCGTCGTTTTCGCGGACTGGCTGCGCGGCTATGGCCTGCTGCTCATCGTCGATCACGGCGACGGCTATCTGAGTCTGTACGGCTACAACGAAACCCTGCTCAAGGATGTCGGCGACTG
This sequence comes from Rudaea sp., assembly GCA_050737915.1. Taxonomy (GTDB): domain Bacteria; phylum Pseudomonadota; class Gammaproteobacteria; order Xanthomonadales; family Rhodanobacteraceae; genus Rudaea. The sequence continues at coordinate 8,201 of JBOHYL010000147.1, read as the reverse complement.
GGTCGATGCCGGCACCGTCGTCGCCACCAGCGGCGACAGCGGCGGGCGGCCGACGCCGGGTCTGTACTTCGAGTTGCGCTACCAGGGCAAGGCGATCGATCCAGCGGCGTGGCTGAAATCTTTACGTTGAATTGCCGGCGCAGGCCTATAATGCGGACACTCGAATACGCGGTGACGCCCATGTTGCGAACGCTGTTTTTGCTGCTGCTGTGCGCGCCGCTGAGCGTACGCGCTGCCGACGCCAAGCCGGCGCCGCCGCCGGCCAAACCGGCTGGCGTAAGCATGGCCGACATCCGCCTGTTCACGGCCGTGTTCGATCTGGTCAAGCAGGCGTATGTGGATCCGGTCGACGACAAAACCCTGATGCAAAATGCCATCCACGGTCTGCTCGCTGGACTGGATCCGCACAGCGAGTATCTGGACCAGACCGGGATGCAGGCGCTGAACGAGGATACCAGCGGCAGCTACGACGGTCTGGGTCTGGAAGTCGTTACGCTCAACGGCGCGCTGCGTGTGGTCGCGCCGATCGACGACACGCCCGCGGCGCGCGCCGGGATCAAGCCCGGCGATATCATCGTGCGCATCGACGGCAAGACAATCACCTCGGAAAACACAGGCCAGGCGGTCGATCTGCTGCGCGGCAAGGCTGGCACCAAGGTCACGCTCGGCATCCTGCATGAAGGCGCCAGCGTGCCGGAGGAGTACACCCTCACGCGCGAGGCGATCCGCGTGGCCAGCGTGCGCGTGCGCCAAATGGAGCCGGGCTATATCTATATTCGCATTGTGCAATTCCAGGAAGACACCGGCAACGAACTGCAGCGCAAGCTCGACAAACTGCTCACCTCGCAGAAACCGCTGCGCGGCGCGGTGCTGGATCTGCGCAGCAATCCCGGCGGCCTGCTCACCTCGGCGGTGGAAGTCAGCGACGATTTTCTCGATGCCGGCGTTATCGTTACCACGCGCGGACGCGTCAAGCAGGCGGACCTGCGTTTTTCCGCGACTCCCGGCGACCTGCTCGACGGTGCGCCCTTGGTCGTGCTTGTCGACAACGGCACCGCTTCGGCCGCCGAGATTGTGACCGGTGCGCTCAAGGACAATCACCGCGCGCTGATCATGGGTCGGCGCACATTCGGCAAGGGCTCGGTGCAGACTGTGCTGCCGCTGGACGATACGCACGCCGTCAAGCTGACCACGGCACGCTACTACACGCCCGACGGCACCTCGATCCAGGCCGCCGGCATTGCGCCGGATATCGAACTGGCCGATCTGAAACTTAGCGTGCGCGACGCGCCACCGGCGTACATCCGCGGCGAACGCGATCTGCCCAATCATCTCAAGGGCGAACACGAGGCCGACAAACGCGCCAACCGCGATGGTGCAAGTGACGGCCTGCTTGACGACTATGCGCTGAACGAAGCGCTGATCGTGCTCAAGGGCATGGCCTTGCAGCACAAGGCGGCGCCGGTCACGGGCGGCAAGGGCTGACGTCCGCCCACCCGGGCAATTCTCATTGGCGCAGCCGCCGCGCGATCGCCGGGCGCGACACCAGCGCAAAAAGTATACCGATGCCGAAACCGGCAATGTGCGTCCACCACGCTACCGCGCCGAACGCCGGGCCAACGAAAGTGAACAGGAATTGCAGGCCGATCCAGAAACCGATCAGTGCGGCAGCGGGAACGCGCACGAATTCCAGATACAGTCCGAGCGGCAGCACCAGGCCCAGGCGCGCGCGCGGGAATAGCGCGAAATAGGCACCGACGATCGCCGAGACTGCGCCGCTGGAGCCGACAATCGGCGCATTCGCGCTGGCCAGGGTCAGCGCACCGACCAGGTTGGCCAGCGCCCCGCCGATCAGAAACAGCAGCAGAAAGCGCAGCGAACCCAGGCTGCGTTCGGCCGGCAGGCCGAAGATCATCAGGAACAGCAGGTTGCCGATCAGGTGCAGCCAGCCGACGTGGATGAACAGTGCGGTAAACAGGCGCGCCGGACGCAGTTCCAGCAATTGCACGGTGAGCGGCTCGCGCAGGTCGAACAGGCTGGACGGCACCGTGCCCCAGCGCCGCAACAGCAGCGTGCGCGCATCCGGCGCGATGTACGCCAACCACGCGAATACGGCCATGCAAATCACGATCAATACGAACGTCGCCCAGGGCCACTGGCGTTTGCGTCGCTGCTCGAGGCGGACAAACATGCCGCCGCCGCTTACAGGCCGTCGCGTGGGTAGAAAAAGCGCTTGCCCTGGAATTCCAGCTCCACGCCATCGGGGACGATTTCACGCAGCGTCACGTTGTCCGGCGTGACGTCGCCCTCGATCATGCGCGTGTCATTGAGAATCACGAAGCGCTGCTTCGAATCGGCGGCGTAGACATGCACGCTCAATTTCAGTTGCGGCAGGGCCTTGCGCGTGGCGAACGGCAATTCGTAATAGGACGGCGCGTCGGTCGTCGTCGGCGCTGTGGTCGCCGTGGGTTGGGGCGCTGACGCTGGCGCGGGTGCCTGCGGATGCGCAGCCGGCGTCGGCGTCGTATAACCGCCTGAATCCGTGGGCTTCGGCGCACGCGCAGGCGCTGTTACCGCGGGTGCAACCGATACCGGCTCCGATCGTATCCGTGTGGATGGCGTGCGATTGGCCGTATGTGCGGGCACAGGCCGTGCGGGATTGGCACGGCGGCGGCCAGCCTGGGAAATCCGCTGGTCTTGCTGCTGCATCTGTTCGGGGCGTCGTGGTGCGTCAGGCGGGAACGGGCCGAAGCCCGAGGCGCCGGCTGGTTGTGGGTGCGGTGCGGGCTTGTATGCCGGTGCGGTGCGCGCCGCCGGTTTGTTTGGGATGGACGTTGGCGTCGATGCGACAGTCGGTACGGGAGTCGTCCGCGATGGCGCCGGAGCCGGAGCCGGCGAGGTGTGGTCGAACCACCACCAGAATCCGGCACCCAATGCCAGTACGATCACGAGCAACGCCCACATCGGGCTGCGCTCGCGTCGGGTCGAGGCGATGGGCGTGCCCAGATCCGGCGCCTGGCCGAGCCTGCGGTTGGCTTCGGATTTTTTCAATGCTTCGAGAATCAGTGACATGAGGCGAAACGATCCGGCGCGGTCGACAGGGCCGCCTATTCTACCTTGCGATACAGATGCGGGCCGGATTCATCCAGCGCCGACAGGGCGAAAAGCGTTTCCGGTCCGACGATGCCGTCCGGTTGAATGCCGTAGGCGGTTTGCAGTTTGCGCACGCGCTCCTCGAGCGCGGCGTCGAAATACGCCGGTCCGATTTCAGCGGCCTTGCCTCCATCCATACGCGCGAGCTGTGCCTTGACCCAGGCTACGCCGGGGCCGGCATCGCCCACATGCAGGGTGGCGGGAATCTCCGGCGGCAAATGCCAGATCACGCTGAATTCACCGTTCCAGAACGCGCCGAGGTCGCTGCCGTCGAGCGTGCGCGTGCGTCCGCCGAGCGCGAGTTTCACGTGTCCGGCGTCCGCCGATTGCAACAACGCGTCGGCGTGGGCGCTGCCGTCGCGCAAGGTAAGAATCATCGGCCGATCGAAACGCGCCAGCTGTTCGAGGCTGCCGGTGCCGCGCAGGCAGTCGAGGCCGGCGGCAATGGTGGACGGGCAATGCGCTGCATCGCGCACCGAGACTTGGCTGGAATTGATCTGCCAGCGGCCCAGCAGTTGCGTCCATGCGGTCAGATCCGCGTCCGGCGTGTGCGCGATTGCCTGGCGCAGCTCGGCCAGCACCGCGTCGCGCGGCGGCGGCGCGGCGATGGCTACCGGAACCACAGGCGGCGCGCGATGCAGCCATTGCCACGAAGTGGCGCCTGCGGCGATCAGCAACAATGTCGCAGCGGCGGTCCAACGACCGTAGCGATGCATCCAGTAGCGCGCGTGGCCGGGCAGGGTTTCATTGGCGGCGCGGTCGACCAGGCGCTCGCCGAGCGCATCCTGCTCGCGCGCGAAGCCCGCCATCAAGGCGCGATCGGCAATCACATTGATCAAGCGCGGCACGCCGCCGGAGCGCCGGTACAGCGCGCGCAAGCCCAGACGCGAGAACGGTGCCCGCACCGTGCCGGCCACGGCCAGGCGATGACGCACGTAGGCTTCGGTTTCGACGCGATCCAGTGGCATCAGGTGATAGCGCGCGGTGATGCGTTGGGCGAGCTGGCGCAGCTCGGGCTGATGCAGTTTGTCGCGCAGTTCCGGTTGCCCGAGCAGGATGATTTGCAGCAATTTTTGCGTCGGCGTTTCCAGATTCGTGAGCAGGCGAATCTGTTCCAGCGCTTCGGTGGAAAGCTCCTGCGCCTCGTCCACGATCAGCACCACGCGCAAGCCCTGCGCGTAGGCATCGAGCAGGTACATGTTGAGCGTATCGACCAGGCCCTTGAGGCTGCCGCGGCGCCCGGTAATGTCAAGCTTGAGTTCCTCGCAGATCGTCTCGAGCAGTTCCACCGGCGACAATTTGGGATTGAGCACCAGGGCCACGCGTGTGTGTTCCGGCAACTGCTCGAGCAACAGCCGGCACAGCGTCGTCTTGCCGGTGCCGACTTCGCCGGTCAACTGCACAAAACCGCCGCTGCCACCCTTGCCGATGCCGTACAACAGGTGCGCGAGCGCATCCCGGTGGCGCTCGGACAGGAACACATAGCGCGGATCCGGGGTGATCGAGAAGGGGGCCTCTTGCAGCCCGTAGAACTCCAAGTACATGCCGTTACTTTACCCCGGAAGGGCGTAAAAGTTCGTGTTGGCCGGTGCGATGGCGGCTTATTTACACGCGGATTTCCACTTCGCCTTCGATCTCGACCGGGATGTCGAACGGCAGTTCGGCCATACCGACCGCGCTGCGCGCATGGGCTGCAACTTCAGCTCCCCACACCTCAAGGATGAGATCAGAAAATCCGTTGATGACGCTCGGTTGTTTGTTGAATCCGGCAGCGGAGTTCACCATGCCGAAGACGCGGACCCAGTGGGTGATGCGATCGAGGTCGCCAAGCGCGCGCTGCAGACTGCCGAGGATGGACAGGCCCGTGAGCCGCGCCGCGACGTAGCCTTGCTCGACGGTCAGGTTGCGTCCCAGTTTGCCGAAGGGTTCGGCAAAGGAACCATCCGCGTTTTGTGGCCCATGACCGGAGATGTGCGCGCGCGTTCCTAGGACTCTCACGAGCTGGAACGGCAAAGCGACTCCGGGCGGAGGCTTGATCGGGGCCGGCAGAACCAGCCCAAGTGCAGCGATTCGTTGTTCGATCCTGGACATGGAATTCTCCGAGCGGAACTGTCCTGCGGCTAGGCGAGCCAGCCGCGCGCGATCGCCTTCCGGCTGAGCAGGACGAGAGCAATGCCTACGGCCAGGACAATGGCTTGCAGGATTGCGGCGATGGAACCTGCCAATGTGGCGCCGTCCACCAATACGAACAATCCGTAGTCTTGAACGAGGATGCCGATAAGAGACAGCACCAGCAAGACGAAGGCCCACTTCTTGCTCAGCAGCAAACCAAGGCAACCGATCAAGCCGCCCAGAACCGCAACACCGGTTGCTGCTACCGCCCAGCCGGGACGTGCGGCATAAAGTGCTTGCTGCGCGGCGGGAAGCTTGGCCAGTTCCTCCGGCGAGATATTCAGGTCAGACACAAACGCAACGCAGCCGATCAGATTCCAGAGCAGGGCCACGATTGCGACGATATAGAACCATTTCGGTGCCTTGGTCATTCGATTTCTCCCATGGCTATGTCTGTTCGACGGATAGATTGAGTGCAACCGCGGCACGGACGAGTTCCTTGAACGCGTCTGCGTCGATCTGTTCACCCTCACGAATATCGATCGCGCGTCTTGCGCCACCCTCGAGGCTGGAGTTGAAGAGCTTGCACGGGTCGGGCAATGAGGCTCCCTTGGCGAAGGTCAACTTTACCTTGTCCTTGTAGGACTCGCCGGTGCAGACAATTCCGGCGTGCGACCATACAGGCACTCCCGACGGATTGCTCGGTTTGACCCATTTGCACTCCTCCATGATGTCCGCATCCGCCTGCACGATCAGCTTGCGCATCCGCCCCAATGTCTGTCCGCGCCAGTCGCCGAGACTGGCAATTTTTCTGTCGATCCGCTCGGGTGCCGACAGGCTCTGACTAGAATCCAATTTACGCATGTTGCCTTGTGCACAAAGCTGATCGCCCAGTAGAACTCACGCTCGGGCGAAGTGTATGCCGCGAAGTGGCATCGGCTCGAATGAACTGACAGGTGCGCTACACCCACACATCATTCTGCGCTGTGTACCCACCCCCAGCGTCACCGGTATTGACCACGCCGCGCGGTTCCACAAGCAGGATACAACACTCTTCCTGTGCCACAGGGCGATGCTCGACTCCTTTTGGGACTACGTACATTTCCCCCGATGCTAGCGGCACGGAATGACCGCGGAACTCCAGCACCATGGAACCTTCCAGGATGATGAACACCTCATCCGTTTGCGCGTGGGAGTGCCAGACGAACTCGCCTTGGACCTTCACCAGCTTGAACTGGTAGTCGTTCATCTCGGCGATTACGCGCGGCGCCCAATGATCCGAGAATTTGGCGAGCTTATCGGCCAGATTGATCGCGTTCGTTGACATTCGTACCTGATGCTTGAGCGAATAGCTAAGCGCCGTTTGCGGCGGCATGCCTAGATACTCTGGATGATCGCAGCCCGCTGTCGCGCATATTCGGCTTCGGAGATCTGGCCCGATGACTTCAGAGTTTCGAGTTCTTGAAGCCGCGCCTTTGTTGTAGGAGCGGGCTCTTTCGTTGAGTGGGCCACGCGCCCGACAAATTTGCCAACGAGTACCACAAGAAAGCCGAGAATCAGAAGAAGGATGAACCAGTGCACGATGCTGAGACTACCCATGAGCTGCCCCTTTGCGAAAGACTGTTACGACACCTGGCGTTCTGGCTAGACGGCGGTTACCGCGATGCGCCGGATGGTAGCGCATAGCCGCGCAGCGCGTCCGGCTTGCCATCGTGCGGGCCCAGTGTCTGCTGGGGTACGTCTTCCCACCAATCGGCGGCCTTCATGTCAGCGCGCCGCGACGGATTGAGCGGATAGAAAATGCGATTGACCGCCTTTGAGGCTTCGCCCCCGACCAAAAGGATCGCGTCGCGCTCGGTGTTGTTTATGAAGCAGTGGCAGATCCCTGTGCCCGCTGGAAATGCCGCAAAATCGCCCGCAGACATCCGGTGGAGGTTTCCATTGATCCAGGCGTCGACTTCACCTTCGATGACGTAGGCGAACTCTTCTTCGTTTTCCTCGGCATGAGGCCAGGACGAGCGCGTACCCGGTGGCAGCCGTTGGAGGTTGACGCCAATGCGTATCAGGCCAGCCACCTTTCCGACGCGACGGGTCGGACCCATCGGCTCCTCGCTATGTGGGTATCTATGTGTGCTCTCGGGCAGGTCGCGAGCTGAGACGATGAAGGAAGGGCGCGTAGTCATTACATTCTCTCGTTACGGGACGCTGAACATGGGGAGTCGTGCCACCTGACGCCCGAACTCAGCCGCCGGCCGGGCGCCGCGAAGTGGCGACTGAATTGTCGGTTGGAGTGATTTGTGGGGAGCGATGGAATGCGCGCGACTCACTTGCCTTCCGGAGGTTGCCACAGTTCCACCTTGTTACCCTCAGGATCCATGACCCAGCCAAACTTGCCGTACTCTGATTCATCAGTTTTTTCCAAGACCTCACATCCTTCAGCACGGAGCGAGGCCAGGAGTCAATGCAGGTCGGACACCCGGTAGTTGACCATGAACGAGGCAGTGCTTGGGGCAAAGTTTTTGCCATCTCCGACGAACCAGGCGGTTGTCCCGGCAGTTGGATGGCCTGAACCATCCACCCAACGAAACGAAGTGCCGCCCCATGCCTGAACATCAATACCAAGGTGCTTTTTGTACCAGGCCCGCAACATTGCCGGATCCTTTGCTTTAAGGAAGATGCCGCCGATGCCGGTGACTCTGCTCATGGCGTTTTGTCCTATGTGATGGTCTGAAGGGTTGCTTGAATCCGCTGTGATGGTTTGCGCGCAGGCCAGTGCCGACAAAATGGAAAGCACAATTGCACCAGCAAATCGGAACGTGTCAATGAAATGAGACAGCCGTGGATCGGGATTTAGTGAGTTTTGTGGGTGGCGGTATCTTCGGTTAGCGGTGGGTTGATGTAGACCTTGTCGGGAACGACCGGTGGGATGGGTGGCT
>JBOHYL010000146.1:0-16833 GCA_050737915.1 Rudaea sp. | reverse complement strand
AGCCACCCATCCCACCGGTCGTTCCCGACAAGGTCTACATCAACCCACCGCTAACCGAAGATACCGCCACCCACAAAACTCACTAAATCCCGATCCACGGCTGTCTCATTTCATTGACACGTTCCGCTCGCTCAAATCGCAGAAATTCGCAAACATTGGTTTGGTGAGAATTGCATGAGTACATAGCACGCGAGACTGACGGCCAAGCGCTAACTACAGAGATTTCTGGAATGGATATGCCGACGAGTGCAGTCTTATACCTAGCAGACCAGATGATGGCGCAGGCCGATTTCTTGGTTTTCGGTTTTTTGGTGTTCGTGATCTGGAGTGTTCGGCACTGGCTAACCGAACACCCCGCCGCCAACGCGATGTTAGGCTTCGCCATTGTGGCTTTCGGAGCCCTGACGATCTTCTTGCTCCCGCAAAGATTTGAATTGCACCATTTGATTGCGGGCGGGTTGTTCTTTTGCCTAGGACTAGGGTTGTTCTTCAGTTCATCGGGTCCTTCTGGTGATCGAACGGGACGGTTGCGCCGGAGTCTGCTACCGGAGGAGCGTCGACTCGCTGTGCAGGAAACTGCGAACGACGCACGATTTGCCAATATGGCGCAACTGCAAAATGCGTCCATGGCCGAACGTCATCGCGAAATGAAGATTGCGAAAGTTCTGGACGAACTCGATCGCGGCACCGAGCGTCAAGATCGAACGGCCGAACGCGTGCGAAGGCTTCGGGAGAAGATTCGTCGCCTCGGACCCTAGGCGCGAATGCTGGCCCGCTGTTCGCACTGGCTAACGGGGCTGATATTGAGTCGGCGCGGACAATCGCTTTCCGGCCCCCTCCACTCTGCATGAATATGGGCGAGAATAGCGCCGCAATGTTTTTGATTCCGTTCCAAGATCGTTCTTCGTTACCGGGTGCCGTAGCGAATTGCGGGTATGAACGCGGGTATCGTAAGCATTTCCCGGCTGATTGCCACATATAAATCAAGTGGATGCGTTTGACATGATCCTGATGATCGATAACTACGACTCCTTCACCTACAACCTCGTTCAATATCTGGGCGAACTTGGTGAGGAAGTGCACGTCGTGCGTAACGACGAGCTGTCGGTCGAGCAGATGGGCAAACTCGCACCAGAGCGCATCGTGATTTCGCCCGGACCCGGCACACCGGATCAAGCTGGCGCATCGCTGGAACTGATCGAAAAACTCGGCAGCACGATTCCGATCCTCGGCGTGTGCCTGGGCCATCAAAGCATTGCTCAGGCATTCGGCGGCCGCGTGATCCGCGCGCAGCGCATCATGCACGGCAAGACTTCGATGATCCATCACACGGGCAACGGCGTGTTCGCCGGCGTGCCGAATCCGTTCGAGGCGACGCGCTATCATTCGCTGCTGGTGCAGAAATCCACTTTGCCGCAGTGTCTGGAAGTCACCGCGTGGACGCAAGCCGACGACGGCGGCATCGACGAGATCATGGGTTTGCGCCACCGCACGTTGCCAATCGAAGGCGTGCAGTTCCATCCCGAGTCGATTTTGACCCGGCATGGCCACGATTTATTGCGCAACTTTCTGCGCGCGCCGCTGCCGCAGGCCGCTTGAATATGCCAATCACGCCCCAGCAAGCGCTGCAACGAACGGTCGAACATCGCGAGATCTTCCATGACGAGATGGTAGATCTGATGCGCCAGATCATGCGCGGCGAAATCACGCCGCCGATGGTCGCCGCGATCCTGTCCGGTTTGCGCGTGAAAAAGGAAACTGTCGGCGAAATCGCTGCGGCCGCGAGCGTGATGCGCGAGATGGCGGTGCGCGTGCATGCGCCGTTGTGCGCGCATTTCGTCGACATCGTCGGCACCGGCGGCGACGGCGCGAACTCGTTCAACATTTCCACCGCGGCGATGTTCGTGGTGGCGGCGGCTGGCGCGTGCGTGGCCAAGCACGGCAACCGCAGCGTGTCGTCCAAATCAGGCAGCGCCGATGTACTCGAAGCGCTCGGCGCGCGCATCGACCTGGCCGCCGAACAAGTCGCCGTGTGCTTGCAGGAAACGCATATCGGCTTCATGTTCGCGCCGAACCACCATCCCGCCATGCGTGTGGTCGCGCCGGTGCGCAAGGAGATGGGCGTGCGTACGTTGTTCAATATCCTTGGGCCCCTGACCAACCCGGCGGGCGCGCCGAACATGCTGATGGGCGTCTTCCATGCGGATCTGGTCGGCATCCAGGTGCGTGTGCTGCAACGCCTCGGCGCCGGTCACGCGCTGGTGGTGTGGGGCCGCGACGGCATCGACGAGATTTCGCTGTCCGACACTACCCTGGTCGGTGAGTTGCGCGACGACAAGCTGCACGAATACGAGTTGACGCCGGAACAATTCGGTTTCGCGCGCGCGACCCGTGAGGATTTCGCTGTCGCGAACGCGGACGAATCGAAAGCGCGCGTACTCGCGGCGCTGGCGGATGAGCCCGGGCCGGTGCGGGATATCGTGCTGCTTAATGCTGGCGCAGCACTGTACGCGGCGGATGTGTGCGATTCGATCGCCGCCGGCATCGAACGTGCGCGCGCGGCGGTCGTCAGCGGCGCAGCGCGCGCCAAGCTCGATCAATTCGTCGCGGCGACGCGGCGACTCGTTGGCGCATGAGCGATACCCTGCAAAAAATCCTGGTACGCAAGGCACAGGAAGTGCACGAACGCCGCGCACGGATTCCGCTCACAACACTGCACGAACTTGTGCACGGCGCGCCGCCGCCGCGTGGATTTACCGCCGCGCTGCGCACACGGATCGCCGCCGGTAAACCTGCGGTGATCGCCGAAGTGAAAAAGGCCAGTCCGAGTCAGGGTGTGATCCGCGCGGATTTCCGGCCCGCGGATATCGCACGCAGTTATGCGGCCGCCGGAGCGGCTTGCCTGTCGGTGCTCACCGATGTCGATTTCTTCCAGGGCGCGGATGCGTACCTGCGCGAGGCGCGCGCGGCCTGCGGCTTGCCGGTGCTACGCAAGGATTTCACCCTCGATGCCTATCAGGTCGTTGAGGCGCGCACGCTAGGTGCCGATTGCATTCTGTTGATCGTGGCCGCGCTGGAGGACGCGCAACTGGAGGAATTTTCCGCATTGGCGCACACCCTCGGCATGGATGTGCTGGTCGAAGCACACGATGCAGTGGAACTGGAGCGTGCACTGGCCGTGCCGAACGCGCTTATCGGCATCAACAACCGCGATCTGCGCACATTCGTTACTTCGCTGGAAACAACGCTCACGTTGCACAAGCGCGTGCCCACGGATCGCTTGCTGGTTACCGAATCGGGCGTCCACACTTGCGCCGATGTGGCACGCTTGCGCGCGGCAGGTGTGCACATTTTTCTGGTCGGTGAAGCATTTTTGCGCGCGGATGATCCCGGCGACGAACTCGCACGCCTGTTCGACCCAGGAACCTCCGATTAACCGTCGCGAGCGAAGGCAGCACGCTGAATTGAATCGGGTGTGCCGCCGGATCGCAGCAAGTGAAGCAGAGGTTCCTAGCGGGTGCCGAACACCACCATCGTCTTGCCCGCAACCGAGATCATCCCCTGCGCTTGGAGCTGCTTGAGCACGCGCCCGACCATCTCGCGCGAGCAACCGACGATACGGCTGATTTCCTGGCGCGAAATGCGGATCTGCGTGCCCTTCGGATGCGACATCGCATCGGGCTCTTCGGTCAGGTCGATCAGGGTCTTGGCGACGCGGCTGGTCACGTCCATGAACGCCAGGCGGCTGACCTTGCGCGACGTGTGCAGCAGGCGATTGGCGAGTTGCGAGCCGATCGTGAACAGGATCTTGGGACATTCCTCGCGCAACGTACTCTCGCACAACTGGAACAGCCGCTCGTAGCTGATCTCGGCCAGATCGCACGAAGTGCGGGTGCGCACCATCACCTCGCGTCGCGGCACTTCGACGAACAGACCCATCTCGCCGATGAATTCGCCGGCGTTGATGTAGGCCAGGATGAGCTCACGGCCTTCTTCGTCCTCGGTGAGCACGCTGACCGAGCCTTCGATGATGAAGTACAGGATATTGGCCGAGTCGCCGGGACGGATGATCGCGGTCTTGCCCGGATAGCGGCGGCGATGGCAATGCGCGAGGAAACGGTCCAGCGCGGGGCGATCCAGCACCAGCGAACCGGGAGCGAGCACGCGATTGACCGCGCGTTGCAGCGTGTAACGAAGCTCCACCATACCTCCACTCCCGAGCGCAGCGCCGGTGTACGGCACCGTTCGCGTACCGCCATCTTAACGAAAACGCGCCTGCCGCGCGCAAACGCCAGCGCAAAGGTTTCGCGCGCCGCCCAATTGTTTCATAATCCGCGCCTGTTCCGCCCATGCTTCGCGAGGCAACGCAGTGGTCAAACCCCTTCCACGCCTGAAATTGCAGGGTTTCAACAACCTGACCAAGGCATTGAGCTTCAACATCTACGATATCTGCTACGCGGTGACGCCCGAACAGCGCGACCGCTATATCGACTACATCGACGAGCAATACGATTCGGATCGCCTGACCCGGATTCTCACCGACGTGGCCGAGATCATCGGCGCGAATATCCTCAACATCGCACGCCAGGATTACGACCCGCAGGGCGCATCGGTGACGATCCTGATTTCCGAGCATCCGGTAGTCGACAAACTCGGTCGCGACATGATCTCCGACGCGGTGGTGGCGCACCTGGACAAGAGCCACATCACCGTGCATACCTATCCGGAAACGCATCCGCACAACGGCATCGCCACGTTCCGCGCCGACATCGATGTCGCCACCTGCGGCGTGATTTCGCCGCTGAAGGCCTTGAATTACCTGATCGACAGCTTCGAATCCGACATCGTGATCATGGACTACCGCGTGCGCGGGTTCACCCGCGACGTGCGCGGCAAGAAGCACTACATCGACCACCGCATCAACTCGATCCAGGAATATCTGGCCCGTCACATCCGTCAGAAATACGAGATGTTCGACGTCAACGTGTATCAGGAAAACATCTTCCACACGAAGATGCACATGAAGGAATTCGACCTGGAAACCTACCTGTTCGAGGCCCACGCCGAAGACCTTTCCTTCAAGGACCGCCTGCGCATCGAGGCTGTGCTCAAACGCGAGATTGAAGAATTGTTCCATGGGCGGAACCTGACCTGAGGAACCGCTGAATATCCTGCTGCGCTCGGCATCTCACGCGCCGGCAGTGCTCGGAATCCTCATTTACACGACCGTAAACTCCGGTTCCTGCGCGCTGGCGGCGCGTGACCTGCCATCGCTCGCGACGGTTCTTCAGCGGTTCCCTGAAGCACTTCACTCCCGCCGGCAGCAGAGCCGAAAGCTAAATCTTGTATGCCACTGCCTTCATCACGGCACTGGCGGCGTGCATCAGCGCAGGAATCGGCGCCAGCAAATCGACGCCACCGGCTTGCTTGGCCATCAGTCCGTGGCGCGCTTCGTCGGCCTGCATCTGCGCGACCACGGCGCGACTGGCCGCGTCCGACACGGGAAGTGTTTCCAGATGCTCGCCCAGATGCGCCTCGACCTGGCGCTCGGTTTCCACGACGAAACCCAGACTGATGCGGTCGCTGACCAGCGCTGCAACTGCGCCGATGCTGAAACTTCCGACATACCACAATGGATTGAGCAGGCTGGGCCGACTCGCGAGCGCCTGCAGGCGCTCGCCGCACCATGCCAGATGATCGGTTTCCTCGGCCGCCGCATGCAGCAGGCGTGCGCGCGTGGCGTCGTCGCGCGCAACCGCCGCCTGGCCCGAATACAAGGCCTGCGCGCAGACCTCGCCAGTGTGATTGACACGCATCAAACCGGCGGCATGGCGGCGTTGCGCGTCGCTGAGTTCCGCTTCGGCGATGCCCGCCGCCGGCGACGGACGCTGCGCTTCGGGTTGCGCATCGAGTGCCGTGCCGAGTGCGCGTTCGATTTCGATCAGGACGCGGTCGAATCGGGATAATTGCCGGGCAAACATGCTTCAATTCTCCAGTTGTTGCGCCAATAACACAACCGGATGCGTCGCCGTTACGGCACAAGCGCGCTGGCGCAGGCCGTTGCCGAGAAAAATCCGGCAACCGACATTGCTGGTGACGAGTCTGTTTGGCGTTGATTCCAGCACCTGATCCAGCGTTTGCGCGCGCAGCGTGTCGGCGATGTCGGGATGATGCAGGAAATAATCCCCGGCCGCGCCGCAGCAACCGGGCGGTGCCGGCAAGGCGTCGATTCGCAGTTGCGGAATTCGCACGAGCAAGCGTGCGACCGCACCATCCGCACGCGCGACATTGCGTTGCGTGCACGGCGTGTGCAGCGCGATCGACTCCGCCAGCGGGTGGAATTTCAATGCGCCAATGTGCGCGTCGCTATCGAGGAATTCGTGGATTTCGTGCACGTGGATTGCACCGTCGGCGAAGACCCGATCGCGCAGCGTGCCGAAGCAACCCGACGCCGACACCAATACGCAGTCGACGTTTGCACCGGCGAACGCGACGCGCAACGCATCGGCCAGATGCGCGGCCTGCGTCGCATCGCCGGCGTGCAGGGCCAGTGCGCCGCAGCAACCTTGCGCTTTCGGCAAAACGACCTCATAGCCAAGCGCGCGCAGCAACACGATTGCGGCGGCATGCACATCGCGGTCAGCGCTCGCAGCCACACAGCCCAGGAATAGTCCGATGCGACCACGAACGGCCGGAGTTGCGCTCAGCACCGGCTGCTTGACCTGCGGCAAGCGCGGCAATTCGCGCACGGCGCGATCCAATCCGAACAGCCGGAACAGCCTGCGCATGATGCTACTTTGTATACATTGTCGCAGCACAGGAAGATTCGCCACACGCAAGGCCACTCCCAGCAGACGCGGCCGTGACAGCAGCCAGCCGAGTGCGCGCGCAGTGCGCATGCCGGCTCTGCTGGCGTGCAGCCAGGCCCGCGTGGTCACGATCAATTCACCGTATTGCACCTGCGATGGACATACGCGCTCGCACGCCATGCAGGCAAGGCAGTTGTCCAGATGCGTCAAAATCGGGGCCGACGGATCGAGCTGCCCGTTTGCCAGCGCCTGCGCGAAAGCAATGCGTCCGCGCGGGGATTCGGCTTCGGTGGCGGCGACGGCATAGGTGGGGCAATGTGGCAGACACAGGCCGCATTTGACGCATTGACTGGCAAGCGCGTTGATGTGCCGCTGCATCGCGGATACCGCCGGTTCGGTCGTAGCCATGCTGCAATTGTAAACGCCACGACCACGAGCGCGTTGTAGGTCGGCAAAATCAATGGAAACTTGCCATGCCGTCGTGCTCCTCGTTTACCCAACCCCACTGCGTCAGCGTTTTAGCCGCGCTCGCGCTGGCAGCGGCGGCGCAGGCCGATCCCGCGCCCACTCATGCGGACATGCTCTGGCTCAACCGCATCACCTGGGGTGTGGATTCGGCGACTCTGGCGCATTTCGAGCAATCGGGTCGGCAAGGGTTTCTCGATACGCAGCTCGCGGCCACGGACGAGCGCCTGCCGGCGCCGATTCAGGCGCAAATCGACGCCATGCCGATCGCGCACCTGTCGATCGAGGACGCCATTGGCAAGCTCGTCGCCGCGCGCACCCAATACAAGCACGACGCCGATCCGCAGGCAAAAATCGCCGCGCGCAAGGCGCTGCGCAAGCAAGGCAAGGCGCTGGCCGTGCAGACGCAGGAACGCGAACTGTTGCACGCGATCCATTCGCCGGCGCAACTGAAGGAGCAGATGGTCTGGTTCTGGCTCAATCACTTCAACGTGTTCGCGCGCAAGGGTCCCGAGGCCTGGCTCGATGCCGATTACGTCGAGTCGGCGATCCGCCCACACGCGTTGGGTAATTTCCGCGATCTGGTCATGGCTACGCTCACGCATCCGGCCATGCTGGTGTACCTGGACAACGCGCGCAATGCGGCCAACCACCACAACGAGAACTATGCGCGAGAATTGATGGAGCTGCACACGCTCGGCGTGAATGCGGGCTACACCCAGAACGACGTGCAGGAAATGGTGCGCATCCTGACCGGCGTCGGCGTCGCGCTCAAACCGGGCATGCCACGTCTGAAACCACAATGGCAGGCGTTGTACATCCGCCGTGGCGGCTTCGAGTTCAATCCCGCGCGCCATGATTTCGGCGACAAGGTGCTGCTCGGCCACACCATTCACGGCAGCGGTTTCGATGAAGTACGTCAAGCGGTGGATTTGCTCGTCGCGCAGCCTGCCTGCGCGCAATTCATCTCGCGCGAGCTGGCCACGTATTTCGTTTCCGACACACCGCCGGCCGCGCTGGTCGATGCCATGGCACAGACGTTCCAGCGCACCCACGGTGACATTCGCGCGGTGCTGCGCACCTTGTTCGATTCGCCGCAATTCACCGCTTCACTGGGCGGCAAATTCAAGGATCCGATGCACTATCTGGTTGCCTCGGCGCGTCTTGCCTGGGACGGCCGCACCATCGAGGATCCGCGCCGTCTGGTGCTGTGGCTGCACCAGCAGGGCGAAGGCGAGTTCGATCACGCCACGCCGGATGGTTATCCGCTGGTTTCCAGTGCGTGGAATAGTTCCGGACAGATGAGCCAGCGCTTCGAACTGGCCAAGACCATCGGCACCGGCACCTTGGCGATGTTCGCAGGCGTGGCCATGCCCGAGGTGCCAAAGTTATCCGGGCCGTTGTACGACCGCGCGATCAAGCCGGGGTTGTCGACGACGACACTGGCCGCGCTGGACAGGGCGCAATCGCCGTCGGAATGGAATACCTATCTTCTGGCCGCGCCAGAATCCAATTATCGTTGAGGAACTTGCCATGCAACGTCGTCATTTTCTCGCCACGCTCGCCGCGGCTCCGTTCGCGGGAGTCGCTGGCCGTCTGTTCGCCGCACCGGCATACTCGCCACGCTTTCTGCTCCTGTTCCTGCGCGGCGGCTACGACTGTGCAAATATGCTGGTGCCCTACGCCAGCGATTTCTATTACGAAGCACGGCCGAGCATCGCCATTGCGCGACCGGATGCAAGCAACGCTGCCGGAGCTTTGCGTCTGGATGCTGATTGGGCATTGACGCCGGCGCTGCGCGAATCGCTCGGGCCGCTGTATGCAAGCAGGCAAATCGCGTTCGTGCCATTCGCCGGCACGCCGAATCTGTCACGCAGCCATTTTGAAACCCAGGACGACATCGAACACGGCTTGCCGGAAAACGATCACGCTGATCGGTCCGGTTTCCTCGCACGCCTGGCCGGCGTGCTCAACGGCGTTGCGCCGCCAATCGCATTCACGCAATCGTTGCCGTTGAGCTTTCAGGGCGGCGGCGACGTGCCAAATATCTCGTTGCAGCAGGTCGGTAAACCCGCATTTGATACGCGTCAGGCGGCGATTCTGGCCGACATGTACAAAAATACACCGTTGCGCGATCCGGTTGCCGAAGGCTTGGCGCTGCGCCAGCAGGTTGCGGGCGAATTCGCGCAGGAGATGATGAAAGCCAGTCGCGGCGCTGCCAATGCCTACGGTTTCGCCAAACAGGCACCGCGCATCGCACAGATGCTGCGCGACAAGTACCGCATCGGCTTCATTGACGTCGGCGGCTGGGACACGCACGTGGGCGAAGGCGGCGCACAAGGCCAGCTGGCGAACAATCTGGGCAATCTCGGGCGTGGGCTAGCCGCGCTCGCCGAGGCGATGGGCGAGGACTGGAACGACACCGTCGTCACCGTAGTCTCCGAATTCGGTCGCACCTTCCGCGAAAATGGCAACAAGGGTACCGACCACGGCCATGGCAGCGTGTACTGGGTACTCGGCGGCGGTGTTCATGGCGGGCGCATCGCCGGCGAACAGGTGCGTGTGGCGCAATCCACCCTGCTGCAGAACCGCGACTTCCCCGTACTCAACGACTACCGCGGCTTGCTCGGCGGTGTGTTCGCGCGGCTATGGGGATTGAACACGGCACAACTGGGTCGCGTGTTTCCGCAGACCCAGTCGGCCGATTTGCATTTGGTCTAGCCGGCCGTTTTTTCTTTCAACGCCGCCAGATCGGCCAACACCTGCCCGGAATTCGCCTTGGGATCGACGTCGGTGTAGTGCTTGGCGATCTTGCCTTGCGGATCGATCAGAAAGGTTTCACGACGCGCGTAGTGAAAGCCCATATGCTCGGCGTACACGCCGTAGGTTTTCGCCACAGCCTGGGTATTGTCCGCCAGCAGCGGAAACGGCACGTGGTACTTGGCCGCAAAATCGGCGTGCGATTTGACGTCGTCCAGGCTCACGCCGAGCACCTGCGCGCCGGCCTTGCGCAACTTGTGCACGTCGTCGCGGAAGGTGCAGACCTCGCTGGTGCAGCCGGGGGTGAAATCCTTCGGGTAGAAATACAGCACCACCCATTGGCCGCGGTATTGCGCCAGTGTGCGCCAGTCGCCGTTCTGATCCTGCAATTTGAAATCCGGTGCTGCCTGGCCTACTTGCGGGCCGCTGGCCGGCGTATCTGCCGCCAGCACGCTCAGCATGGGCACAGCCAACAGGGCCAGGATCAAGCAAATTCGGGTAGCCAGTCGCATGGTTTTTTCCTCGCGTCGATGGGATAACGCCCAGCATACGCGCCTGGAGTGATTGTGGCGTGACGATGGGCTCTGTCACAGACCGACGCGGGACGAGTATCCTTGCACGGTCGAAGGAGATCGCGCATGACCCGCCGCTTTACCGCATCCGATGCCGTGGAAACCTATGTCTGGGCGCATTCGCGCGAGAGCGCCGTCGCCGCGCGCCTGCGTGAGGAAACCGCGAAACTGCCGCAGGCCGGCATGCAGATCGGTCCGGATCAGGCGGCGCTTCTTGCCCTGTTGGTGCGCTCGATTGGCGCCCGACGCTGCATCGAGATCGGCACCTTCACCGGCATGAGTGCGCTGGCGGTGGCCGCGGCGTTGCCGGAGGACGGCAAGCTCGTGTGTTGCGACATCAGCGCCGAATGGACGGCCATCGCGCGCCGTTACTGGGCCGAAGCGGGCGTCGCCGCGCGCATCGACCTGCGCCTGGCACCGGCGCTGGAAACCCTGCGAACACTGGCGGCCGACGGTGGCGCAGCGAGCTACGATTTCGCGTTTATCGATGCCGACAAATCTGCTTACAGCGCCTACTTCGAAGCCTGCCTGCAACTGCTGCGTCCGGGCGGCGTGATCGCGCTGGACAACATGCTGTGGTCCGGCCGCGTCGCCGATGCGAACGCACACGATGCCGACACCGATGCGATTCGTGCGCTGAATGCGAAGATACACGCCGATCATCGCGTGGATGCGACGTTGCTCACCGTTGGCGATGGCGTGATGCTGGCGCGCAAGCGCTGATCGGCGACTGCGCTATTTGTGCGCCGGCAGCCATCTTTCCGCGACGAAACCGCCCACCTCGAACGTCACGTTTTTCTCGCCTTGACCCGCGATGGGCACTGAGATGGCGACGGTGCTGGCTTTTTCCATCTTGGCGATAAAGGCTTTGTCATCGTCGATGAACAGCGCGGGTTCTCCGGTCGGCGGAATCGTCGCCTTCATGCGTTGCGGCTTGGCGCCGTCGAAGCTCACGGACAGCGTGGCGCAGCCGCCGTGGCAGTCGAAACGCGCGTTGTCGAGCAGCAAATATACGCTGCGGCCCCACTTCGGATGCTGGCGCAGCACCAGGCGCAAGCGCGCATTCTTGACGCCGAGCGGAGTCTGCGTTGCAGTCGCCGCGGCGTACTGCGTGCCGCCCGCCTCGGACGTTGCGGTGTAGCTCCACAGCCGCGCGAGACGGTGCGCGGTGGCCTGCGCCTGCGCCTTCGCACGCACCTCAACGATGGACTGCTGCACCTGTGCGGCGCTGACCGTGCCGGGATACTTGGTGAGTATCTCGTTGCCCAGCGACGCGGCAACATCCCAACTCGCGCTCTTGCGCATTTGCTCGTACAGCACGGCTTCCTTCGCCGCTTGCACTTCTGCGATGGCTTTTGCGGCAGCGGCCGGATCCGCGGGTGGTGGCGATTCGCTGGCGGAACAGGCAGCGATAACCACTCCGAAAACAACCGTGACGACGCAAAGGACTCGCATGATGGCATTCCAGTTTCGGATATCGCGCCTAGGGAACCGCTGAATAACCGTCGCGAGCGATGACAGGTCGCGTGCCGCCAGCGCGCAGAAACCGGAGCATACTTTGTCGTATGTGAGGATTTCGAGCACTGCCGGCACGCGAGATGTCGAGCGCAGCAGGTTAGTCAGGGTTCCGAAGATACCCGAATTCGCCACTCACGCGCAGGGATCGCGACCCAGATTCTTGTCGTAAGTCGAGATGTGCTCGTCGAACTCATGGCCGTCGCGGCCGATGGCTCCGGCGCGGCGCATCTGCGCGCAGGCATCGGCTCTGTCGATTGGATGCCCGGATACGCTGACCGAGCTGCTGCCACGGCTGCGGCCGCGACCATTACTGCCAGAGCCAGCCGCGAGCGAACGCGGGCAGGAGCCGAGTCGATAAAAGACGCGGCCATCGCTGGCGCGGCATTCGTAGCCACCCGCGTCGCGCGCGCGTGGGCGTGCTGTGCGGTGGACGGGACCGCGCGGGTAGTCGCGTTCGGCATGCTCGACGACGGTATAGTGCGGCGCTGGCGCAGAGGCCGGAGCCGGCGCGATCTCCACTTCGCTTTGGCGCAGCGCTGCCGCGCACGGCCGATCCTGGAATGCGGTGGCGCCGGACGCATCCACGCATTTGTATACCGAGCCTGCGCGCACACCGCAGGCCAGACCCAGCAAAAGCAGACCCGCGAGCCATTCGTACCAGCGCATGCTGCGCTGGGAGGATTCGATGCGATTCTCTGCCATGACCTGCCCTCCTGTCGATGACAGACATCATCGCCATCAGGACGAATTCGGGGAATCGGCGAGCATCGCGCCGGGCTGTAGGAAATCGCTTACGCGGCGCGCACAATGTGCGCCTCAAATCCACATCCAAGGAGCCTCTAAATAACTGTCGCGAGCACAGCAGGTTATTCAGAGGCTTCCATAAAGTTCGCATGCGCAAGATTGTCCACATCGACATGGATGCCTTCTACGCCAGCGTCGAGCAGCGCGACGATCCGGCACTGCGCGGCAAACCGGTAGTGGTGGCCTGGCGCGGCGCGCGTTCGGTGGTGTGCGCAGCGTCGTACGAGGCGCGCCGCTTCGGCGTGCGTTCGGCCATGCCGGCTTTGCGCGCCGAACGACTGTGTCCGCACGCGGTGTTCGTGGCGCCGGATTTCTCCCGTTACCGCGCCGTGTCGCGCCAGGTGCGCGAGATTTTTCTGCGGCACACCGAACTGGTCGAGCCGTTGTCGCTGGACGAAGCGTTTCTCGACGTCACCACACCCAAATCCGGCCTGCCGTCGGCGACCGCCGTGGCGAAATCCATACGCGAGGAAATCCTCGAGGCGACCTCGCTGACCGCCTCGGCCGGCGTCGCGCCGAACAAGTTCCTCGCCAAGATCGCTTCGGACTGGCGCAAGCCGAACGGCTTGTTCGTGATCCGACCACAACAGATCGTCGCGTTTCTCGCGCCGTTGCCGGTGGCGAAGATTCCAGGCGTGGGCAAAGTAATGGATGCGAAACTCGCCGCGCTCGGCATCCGCACCTGCGCCGACCTGCGCACACGCGGCGCGCCGGAACTGGAACTCCGTTTCGGCCGCTATGGACGCCGTCTGCACGAGTTGGCCAATGGCATCGACGAACGCCCGGTGAATCCGGATCAGCCAGTACAGTCGATCTCGACCGAAGATACCTTCGCGCACGATCTGACCTTGTTCGAGCTGGAACCGGCGATCCGCGAACTCGCCGCAAAGACCTGGGCCGCCAGCCGCAAAGTCGAACGCATTGGCCGCACCGTGGTGCTCAAGCTCAAGACTGCCGATTTCCGCCTTCTCACGCGCAGCCACACACCGCTGGCACCGCCGCAGTCGGAATGCGAATTTGTGGAAATTGCGACATCGCTCTGCGCGCGCGTCGAATTGTCCGAAGCCACGCGCTATCGGCTCGCAGGCGTGGGACTGGCCAATTTCCGCGACGCGGACGAGATGCCGCAACCGGAGTTGTTCGCGTAGTTATTTCAGCCAGTCACTGAACTTCTTGCGAAACTTCGCCACCTTCGGCGCGATCACGAGCTGGCAATACGGTTGCGTGCCGTGCAGGCGGAAGTATTCCTGATGATAATTTTCCGCCTTGTAGAACACCGTGAACGGCACGACTTGCGTGACGATCCTGCCGTGCCATTCTCCGCTCGTGGCAGTTTCGGCGATCGCTTTCTCGATCGCCGCGCGCTGCGCCGCGTCGCGGTAAAACGCGATCGAGCGATATTGCGTGCCGACGTCGTTGCCCTGCCGGTCGAGCGTGGTCGGATCGTGGATGGTGAAGTACGCGCGCAACAGTACGTCCAGCGGCAGCACGTCCGGATCGAACGTGATCTGCACCACCTCGGCGTGACCGGTGTCGCCACTGGAAACCTGTTCGTAATCCGGATTGGCGAGGTGTCCGCCGGCATAGCCGGATTCGATGCTGACCACGCCTTTCATTTCCTCGAATACCGCTTCCAGACACCAGAAGCAGCCGCCGCCAAGCGTGATGGTTTCGGCATGCGCCGGTGCTGTGGGCCTTTCGACAGGCGCGGCCTGCGCTCCGAGTTGGGTGACGATCATGAGCAGTCCTGTGGCGAGAAGTTGGCGCAGCATCGGAGTATCCGCGAACGTGTTGCCCGATCAGACCCGGACAGGCGCGGGATTCTTGCATCCCGGAGAAATAAAAGGCGGCGGCACTCCCGCGCCGCCGCCTCTGGATCAGCGTGGATCCACCGGGTCAATGATGACCGCCACCGTCCTTCTGATCTTTGTGGTCGTCGTTCGGGTGCCCGTGCGGGGCTGGTTTTTTTTGCGCGGTGTGCGCATCCGCATTATGCGGCGCGCCATGCACCACCGCGTTGTGCGGCGCAGGGTGCGCAACGACATTGTGCGGAGCTGTATTCACCGGTCTGGCTTGATGATACGTGGGTGCGGCAGGTACGGGATGCTGCGGTCCGTGGTTCGCCGGGTAGCTGGGCGTGTGCGACGAATGCGAATAGGTGTGCGAACTCTCATGGGATTCGACATGCCTGGCGATCGGGCGGTAATGCGGCTGGATATGGCTCCAGTGATCGCGGTCGCCGTACCAGGAGCGATTACGATAGTGATCGCCCCAGTACGCGCCGAACACGAAACTGACGATCGGAATTCCGATGCGCACACCATAGTCCGCCACATACACGCGCCGGCCTTCGTACGCTTCCTGCAGGAAACTGCCGGCCATCCAGCCGCGGTCGTTGCCTGTCGACACATCGCACCACGACCAGCCGTCGACACAGCCGTAAATGACAACCGACGTGCCGGCGGGCAGCATGTCGACGCTCGGATAGCTCACGTCCGGCCCGGCGCGCAGGTTCACGTTGCCGGTGACGTAACCGTCGGCCGCGGACGCCGACGCGGCGGCAAACAGCGACAAACCCAAAACTGAAGCGCAAAGAATTTTGTGTTTCATGATGCTCCTCCTTCCCTGACTTGTTTGGGAGATCCGAGTATACGTCCTCGATGCCCTCTGCCTACCCGCGCGGATGGGGCGAGTAGGTTGCCATTCATGTATCTCGTGGTGATCGCGAAAGTCGGCGCAGCATGGGATATACGTAGATTTGTCTCGGCTGACAGGCCGGACACGGGACAGATTCCTTAACACACGCACAATGGAACTCTTCCCCCGCCCGCGGGGAAACATCGGCAGGTCGAATATCGCGACAGCGATATGAGGGATGTTTGCAGCGAACGCTGCCCGAAGGGCGAACCACAGAGTAGTGGCGAGTACAAGGTGGCGGCAGCCGGAAGGGGGCCGCTCTGGCCCGCAAGCTGCAACATTTCTGAAGCACTCTCCACTAGACTGCGTCAACCCTGCATCGCCGCCATCACTCATGAACATCGAAAAAATCACGGTACGCATCACCGAAAGCGGCAAGACCATGGACGTGGTGGTGCTGAGCAAACACGCGCACCGCATCACGGTCGTACTCGGCGAAGGCGTGCACAGCGTCAAGTGCGAGCTGGCACCGACACCGAACAAGACCGCATTCTCCGGCAAGGCGCTTGGCCGCGAAATCGTCTACGAACGCACTCCGGAGCAGGTGCAGGCGGATCTGGATCGGCTCAATCCGGCGTTGAAAAGATCAAGGCCGCGTTGACTTGTGGCGAGGTGATCCATTGCCCATGCGCATAAACCGAGCTTCAAATTCCGTCGCGACTCATGCTACGCATTGGGTGAGGCTAGAAAACGACAAGTGGCAACAAACTCCTACAACGAAGAGAAACGCAGCCAACGAAACTGCTTGACAAGCGCCGGTTCATGGATGATTGGGGTGAGGAACGAACCCCAACTTGCAACGTATCGCCATCTGACGGCGCTGGGATTCGTTCGTCACCCCAACCTACAGTAAGTCCGGGTAACAAGGCCCATACTTCCAGCCAGCCCACCGATTGGCTGGCGCGGAATATCAGCGGGTACTCAAGATTGAGGCTGTGCATTGACAAGCCCCCCCCCCTTTTTTGGGTTAACGTCACATTGCATGGCGTTCAATCGCGGTGCTTCGTACAAAAAAACTAACTACGTGCCTCATAAGCGGCAGTTGCGACACAGCACGCGATGGCACATCATTTGAGGGGTATGATCTTGCCCCTGAATCTCGGACACCCGTCTAAGCGACAAGGGACAGCTCGAACTCTTCCGGGCTGAGATAGCCCAAGGTCGAGTGGAGCCGGTTGCGATTGTAGTCGACCTCGATGTACTCGAAC
>JBOHYL010000145.1:0-21341 GCA_050737915.1 Rudaea sp. | reverse complement strand
GCGGTGCTTCATCACGCCAAGGTCGAAGAGGAGGGCGACCTGTTTCCGAAGCTTGAGCAAGCGGCCGGATCTTTCAACGCCAGGCTTACCGCAGGCTACGCACGGCAGTTCGCGAGCATCGAAGAATCCTGACCGTTGTAGCCATCCGGGTAGCACCGCGGCGGGTGTTGATGAGGTTCCGGAGGCAACCGCCGGGATGACATTGAATGCGTTGAACTTCGGGGACCGAACAAGCTTCCTCCAGTCGTCCTCATTCGTTAGCAGCGTATCGTTGCCCGCGAAGCCAGCGCGGCCATCACGCTGCGGCCGCCGGTCGTCACCCTTCGAGTATCTCCGACCAAGCCTTGATTGCGACCTCGCGGGCGCCGCTCTGGATTAGATCGCCGTGCGACAGCACGATTCGCTGAAAGTCCCACGCCAGAATGCGCCGTAGCGATTTTGCCGCGGCCTGCCTGTCGCTCCAGCCCATCCGGTATTCCGGCGCTGGACGGGGATTGTTCCACATGCGCAACACGTACTTGAACAAGAATTTCAATGCCCCTCCGGTATGTGGGGTAGCGTCGGTGAAATTCTCGAGGAGGTCGACGAGGATCAATGTTCGGCTCGCACGGTGAAACATCGCAACCTCGCGCATGATGCGAGTGCCTTGTACGAGCACCTGGTCAATCTCCCCAGCCCAATCCACAGGAGCCACGTCGCCGAGGAGACCGTCGTATTTAAGGCCGGGACGCCTGTGCTCGATGCCGGGGCAAATCCATGTCTTTGCCCTTGGAAACGCGGCTTGGGCAGTGGCTGCATACATGTGGTGGAAATTTCCCGGGGCGACGATATGGGCTACCGGACCGAGCACCGATATCTCTTTGGCCATCGCCGCCGTGATGTTGCAGGGCGAGTGCAGCATCAGTTCGCCAGAGGCAAGGCGGATCACTGTCATTCGTGCCTCGAATCTCGTACCCGCCAATCGAATGGGATATGGGCAAAGCCAAATCTGATCTGCCACATAGGGCGTGAGGGGCATCGCGGTCATTCGGCGGATTTATTTGCAGGTAGTTGGATCAGATCGAATGCAATCTTTCGGGGCAAGCCAGACACAACACGAGTGAATTCAACTACGAAGCGCGTGGGTAGGGGTGAGGAACGAACCCGAAAAAAATACAACGTATCCGTCCTAGACAATGTTGGGGTTCGCATTCGCTCACCCCAACCTACCTGCTGTCGCGATTTGGCGTTACTCCGGTCAACAAAGCCGGGTCAAGCCGCACGTCGAACCAATTGAACCCCCAATGCACATGCGGACCGGTGGCTCGGCCGGTCATGCCGGCGGCGCCGATCACTCGTCCGCGTTTGACTTGCTCGCCGACTTTCACGTCGATACGGCTCATGTGCAGGAAGGAGGAATTGAGCCCATAGCCGTGGTCGATCAGCACAGTACCACCGGTGAGAAACAAATCCATTGCTGCAAACGTGACGATGCCGGCGGCGGGAGCGTGCACGGGCGTGCCGGTCGGTACGGCCATGTCCAGTCCCATGTGCGGCGCCTTGGGCACACCGTTGTCGATGCGCTGACTGCCGTAGACGCCGCTGATGCGCGCGCCTTGCACAGGCAGGGCGAAGCCGTGCAGAAAATCCTCGCGCGTGTCGTCGCGTTTGCGCGCGAGCTGCACGCTGGCCTGTTCGCGTTCGATACGCGCGAGAATCTCCGGGCTTGGCGTCACCGTTTGCTGCGGCAATCCGTTGACGCGTTCGATCGGATAGCTGCGTTGTGCGACGTCCAGCGTAATCGTACTTGAGTGGCCCTCGGCGTCGCGCAGGTGTAATGCGACCTGTGGTGCGGCATCACGCGCCAGGCCAAAAACAAAGGTGCCGTCAGCGCCGATGCGCAGTTCGCGCCCGTCGAATTGCAGTTGTGTGCCCGGCGGTGCATGGCCGATGACGAGTTGGCCTTGTTCGAGGTGTTGGGGGAGTTGCAGGGAAGGGATGGCGGCGAAGAGTGGGCCGCTCACTAGGGCAAGAGCGATGAGCGCTATCGCTAGTAACCGCCCCCATCCGCCTTCGGCACCTTCCCCCGCGCGCGGGGGAAGGGATAGAAATGCAGTCGCTACGAATTGCCCTCCTCCGGCCTTCGGCCACCTCCCCCCGCTGCGCGGAGGGAGGGAAAGATTTATCGTCATCGATCGAACTCCAGGCGGCGGCCGAGTTGGCTGTCATCGAGCCGGCCATCATTCCAGGCCAGGTGTCCGTTGACCCAGGTGGCGGCAACGGACGAGCGAAACGTGTCGCCCTCGAACGGCGACCAGCCGCATTTGGAAATGATGTCGCTGCGCTGCACGGTGTGTGGAGCGTTCAAGTCGATCAGGGTCATGTCCGCAAAATAGCCTTCGCGCAGGAAGCCGCGATCCTTGATCGCGAACAGCGTCGCCGGTGCGTGCGACGTGGTCTCGACCAGACGCTCCAGCCGCAATTTGCCATCGAACACCTGTTCCAGCGCGGACTGCAAGGCGAACTGGATCAGCGGAATGCCGGATGGGCACTGCGCGTATGGGTGCGCCTTCTCCTCGGCCAGATGCGGCGCGTGATCGGTAGCGAGCACATCAACGCGCGTGTCGGCCAAGGCGCGGATCAGGGCATCGCGATCGCTTGCTGCCTTGATTGCCGGATTGCACTTGATGCGACCGCCGTGCTTGGCGTAATCCGCATCGCAAAAACGCAGGAAATGCACACAGGTCTCGGCGGTGATCTTCTTGCCTGCAATCGGACCGGGCTCGAACAGCGCCAGTTCGTCGGCCGTGGACACGTGCAACACGTGCAGACGGGTGCCGTGACGGCGCGCCGTTTCGACCGCCCAGCGGGTGGATTCGAAACAGGCTTCCCGCGAGCGGATGTCGGGATGCATCCGCATCGGAATCGCGTCGCCGTATTGCGCCTTGGCGCGATCCAGATTGGCGTGGATGATGCGGTCGTCCTCGCAATGCACCAGCACGTTGACCGGGGCATCGCGGAATACGCCGTCGAGCGCGGCGGGGTCGCTAACGCACAGGTTGCCGGTCGATTCGCACAGGAATACTTTCACGCCGGGTACCGTGCGCGGATCCAGTGTACAAATCGCGTCCAGATTGTCGTTGCTGGCGCCGAAATAGAAAGCGAAATTGGCGGCCGAACTGCGTGCGGCAATGGCGTACTTGTCGTCCAGCAAGGCGTGCGTCAGCGTTGGCGGGTCCGTGTTGGGCATGTCGATGAAGCTGGTGACGCCGCCCGCGATTGCCGTGCGCGATTCCGAGGCGATGTCGGCCTTGGCGGTGTAGCCGGGTTCGCGAAAATGCACGTGGTCGTCGATCATGCCTGGCACGAGCAGGCGTCCGCGCGCATCGAACACGCGATCATTCGCTCGCGCCGGCAGTGACGGTGCGATTGCCTCGATGCGACCGCCGTGAATGCGCAAATCCCCGCTGTAACGGTGGCCTTCGTTGACGATGTCGGCGTTGACGATCAGCCAATCGGTCATGCAGGTGGTTCCTGGTCGGGGCAACGGCGCATCGTAAACCTTTCAGGCACCGGATCGAACCCTCCGCGGCACAAGGGCTGGCAGCGTGCGATCCGCCAGATCGCCAGCACGCCGCCGCGCCAGGCGCCGAATCGCGCGATCGCAATGCGCGCATAATCGGCGCAACTCGGATGGAATCGGCAGCGCGTGCCGAGCAGCGGACTAAGCAGGCGCTTGTAGGCGGCGAGCAGAAACAGGAGGAGTCGGGTCACGGAAAGGTTGCCGCTGGGGACCGGTTAGGCTATAACACGCGACCGCTGAGGGACAATGTGGTGAGAAACATGGCAAATTCCAAACGCAAACCGGTCGGCAAGAAATCCGCGGCGAAGCAACCCGTGGCCAAGAAATCCGCTGTCACCCGGGTCGCGAAGAAACCCGCCGCGCACAAACCGGCGCCAAAGACCGCTGCACGTGCGAAGCCGGTGGCGAAGGGACTTGCGCACAAGCCTGCCAAATCAGCTCACAAGCCGGTGCCGAAAAAGCCCGTCAAGGCTGCGTCGAAACCCGCGCCGCGCAGGTCGGGGTCTAAGCCAGTCAGGGCGCAAACGCCGCACAAGGCCGCCGTCAGCCCGAAGAAAGGCAGAATGTCGACGGGCACCGAAAAAGATACCGTCACGCGCGAGGACGGGCGCTACGCGTTGCCCAGCACGACCGTCATCCATCTGGCGGCCAATTACCATCCGGGTGTGCGCGAAGAATACATGGGGCCGCGCCATCTGGCCTATTTCCGCGCCAAGCTGCAAAAGTGGCGCGAGGATCTGGTGGAAGAATCCAAGCAAACCATCGATAACCTGCGTGACGAAGTGCGCGATGTCGGCGACGAGGCCGAGCGCGCCACGCGCGAGACCGAGAATTCGCTTGAGCTGCGTACCCGCGACCGCTATCGCAAGCTGATCGCAAAGATCGACAAGGCGCTCAAGCGCATCGAGGAAGGTCGCTACGGCTATTGCGAGGAGACCGAAGAGGAAATCGGTCTGGAACGCCTCGAAGCGCGCCCGATCGCGACCCTGTGTCTGGATGCGCAGGAGCGCTGGGAGCATCGCCAGAAGCAGATGGGCGATTGAGCATCTCAGTGCGGCGAGTCAGATCAGCCGTCATTCCGGCAGGGAATGCCGGAATCCAGAAACCAAGGATGGAGCAATAAACTGACGAATTGAAACATTTGCGTCCGTGCAGCCTGGATCCCGGCATTCCCTGCCGGAATGACGAGCAAAAGAACTCAGCGAATTATCTTACGTGCATGTTTTTGGATGCGCTCGAACATCGCCGCCAGCCCGTTGCTGCGCGTGGGGGAAAGGTGTTTGGCCAATCCGATCGTCTCGATGAAACGCGGTTGCGTGTCGAGGATTTCGCGCGCCGAGCGCCCCGAGTACACGCGCAGTAACAAGGCGATCAGTCCGGAGACGATGGCCGAATCGCTGATCGCGCGGAATTCCAGACGTTGGGCGTCGCCGCTGGGCACGAGCCACACTTGCGACTGGCAGCCTTGTACTTTGTATTCTTCGATCTTGAGCACGTCGGGCAACGCCGGCAACTTGTGGCCGAGGTCGATCAGGTACTGGTAGCGTTCGGTCCAGTCGTCGAACAGGGAGAATTCCTCGGCGATCGCATCCTGCGCCTGTTGCGCGGATTCGTTGCTGGCGATTTCAGGCGGTGCATTCATTGGGCTTGACCATTTTCCAGCGTGCCCCTTGCGCGCCGTCCTCGATGACGATGCCCTTTGCCGCGAGCTCGTCACGGATGGCGTCGGCGCGGGTGAAATCCCTGGCCGCTCGTGCGGCCCGGCGTTCCTCGAGCAGGCGTTCGACCCAGTCCGCATCCACGCTGTCGCCCGCGGCGCCCTTGAACCAATGTTCCGGATCGAGTTGCAACAGGCCCAGAAATTCTCCGGCACCTAGCAGTGTCTGTTTCGCCACTTTCCGGCCTTGTGGGTCGGCGGCCTTACGCGCGGTATCGGCCAGTCGCGACAGTGCGGCCAGTGCCTCGGGCGTGTTCAGGTCATCCATCAGTGCGGCTTCGATTTCCGGCGGCAAGTTGCGGTTATCGTCGACGGCGACATCGGCCAGATCGCGCAGCGTTCCGTACAATCCGTCCAGTGTCGCGCGCGCCTGCGTCAACGACGCATCCGACCAGTCCAGCGGTTGCCGGTAATGGGCCTTCATCAGCATGTAGCGCAACAGTTCCGGCGGATGTTGTTGCAGCAGCTCGTGCAGTTGCAGCGTATTGCCCAGCGACTTGGACATCTTCTTGCCGCCAAAAGTGAGCATGCCGTTGTGCAGCCAGAAGCGCGCAAACAATTTGCCGCCGTGCGCGCAGGTGGATTGCGCGACTTCATTTTCGTGATGTGGAAACAGCAGGTCGTTGCCGCCGGCGTGGATGTCGATGGTCTCGCCCAGATGCGCGGCGCTCATCGCCGAGCATTCGATGTGCCAGCCCGGGCGACCGCGGCCCCACGGACTTTCCCAGCCAGGCAGATCGGGTGTGGACGGTTTCCAGAGCACGAAATCGGCCGGATTTTTCTTGTAGGGAGCCACGTCCACGCGTGCGCCAGCGATCATCTCGTCGGTGGAGCGGCCGGACAATTTGCCGTAATCGGCGAACGCGGCGACATCGAACAGTACATGACCTTCGGCAGCGTACGCGTGACCGCGCGCGATCAGGGTTTCGCACATCGCGATGATTTGCGGAATATGTGCGGTCGCGCAGGGGGTGATGTCGGGAGGGTCGACGCCGAGCTTGTGCATGTCGTCGGCGTAGGCGGCGGCGTAGCGCTGGGTGATCGAGGCGATTGGCACACCGGCTTCGCTCGCGGCGGCGTTGATCTTGTCGTCCACATCGGTGATGTTGCGGGCGTAAACCACATGGTCCGGGCCGTAGATGCGCCGTAACAAACGCACGAGCAGGCCAAACACCACCGGCCCGCGTGCGTTGCCAATGTGCACGTAGCTGTAGACGGTCGGTCCACACAAATACAGCGTCACCCGGCGCGGATCGGCGGGCGCGAAATCCTCGACACGGCGAGTCAGGGAATTGTGCAGACGCAAGTGCATGGGAGCTCTCTGGCAACGCGCCATTGTATAACAGACGCGTTGCCACGGCCTGTCGCCGACGCCGTGAAAACCGCGCTGCGCCGGGCAAATCCTTAGCCTGCATTCAGCCTGACGATGCTTTAATTCATGCTGACCGGTAGCCTGCGAGCGATGCTGCCGGACTTTACTTACCCTGTGGCTGGATGCCCGAACCCCGATTCCGAGTGTGACATGAGCTTCGTCCGTTTTGCCTTGATCGCATCGCTGTTGTGCGTGGCTCCCGCCTTTGCGCAGGCACCCGCCGCGGCGCCGTCGATGGCGGTCGACGAAAATTCGCATTATGGCTGGGCCGATGTGCTGCGCGTCGATCCGGTATACGGCGATAGTGCAGCCGCCGCACCGGCGCCGCCGTGTTACGAGGAACAGGTGCCGGTGGATGGGTCCGCCGAATCCACGGCGCAGGAGCGACGTGGCATTGCCACGGTCATCGGCGCGTTCATCGGCGGCATCCTCGGCAACCGGATCGGCAAGGGTAGTGGCCGCACAGCGGCGACCGTGGCCGGCGCGGTCGTCGGCGGGGTGGCGGGTAATCGTCTGGCTGCCAGCGACGATGCTCCCGAGCGTCCGCAATACACCACACAGCGGCATTGTCCGCCGAGCGTGGCGGCCGCGCAAAAGGTGGTCGGTTACGATGTCGAATACCGTTATCGCGGCGATGTCTACACCTCGCGCCTTGCCTATGACCCCGGCGACCGCCTGCGCGTTCGGGTTACGGTGACGCCAGCGGAATAGACGTCCAGACGTCTGTAAAAATATCGGTTGCACCGCGCGTGAAGATCGTGCTACCGTACGGCGCATGATCCGCAAGCCCACCAATTGCAATGTGTTGACCAGCGCGCGCATGGCCGCTGGCATGACCTCGCGCGCGCGCCGACCGCTACTCAGGATTGTTGCCGGATAGCTGTCGCGCATTGTTTTCTGCATCGACCAGACCCGGCCCCGCGCCGGGTTTTTGTTTTTCGGAGTTTTCACAATGGCGATTCGCCACTTCATTACTACTCAGGACTTCAGTCGCGCCGAGCTGGATGCCTTGCTTGCACAAGCCGCTGCGTTCAAGCGCGGGGAATCGAACACGACGCTCGTGGGCAAGTCCATCGCGCTGCTGTTTTTCAATCCGTCGCTGCGCACACGCACCAGTTTCGAGTTGGGCGCGCACCAGCTTGGTGGTCACGCCATCGTGCTGGCGCCGGGCAAGGACGCGTGGCCGATCGAATTCGATGTTGGCACGGTGATGGACGGCGATGCCGAGGAGCATATCGCGGAGGTCGCGCGCGTGTTGTCGCGTTACGTCGATTTGATCGGGGTGCGCGCGTTTCCGAAGTTTCAGGACTGGTCCGCTGATCGCGAAGACCGGGTCATAAAGGGGTTTGCACGTTATGCGAGCGTGCCGGTGATCAACATGGAAACGATCATCCACCCAATGCAGGAACTGGCCCACATCCAGGCGCTGCAGCAGCATTTTGGCACCCCCGATCTGCGTGGCCGGAAATACGTGCTGACCTGGACCTATCACCCGAAGCCGCTCAACACCGCGGTGGCGAACTCGGCCTTGCAGATCGCAACCCGCATGGGCATGGACGTCACCTTGCTGTGTCCCACGCCCGAGTACGTGCTCGATCCGCGTTACATGCAGCTTGCGGAGCACAATGCGCGCGCGAACGGCGGTTCCGTGCGGATCAGCCACGACATCGAGAAATCCTATCGTGGCGCCCAGGTCGTTTACGCGAAAAGCTGGGGAGCGTTGCCGTACTTCGGTCGCTGGCAGGAAGAAAAACCACTGCGCGACCAGTACAAGAATTTCATTGTGGACGAGTCGAAGATGGCGCTAACCGACAGCGCCGTGTTCAGCCACTGCCTGCCGCTGCGACGCAATGTGAAGGCAACCGACGCGGTGATGGACGCGCCGTACTGCATCGCCATCGACGAAGCAGAAAACCGTCTGCATGTGCAAAAAGCGGTGATGGCGGAATTAGCAGCGAACCCCGGGAGCCGGACATGAGCGGCGACGATATCGTGCTTGCGTTCTCCGGTGGTCTGGACACCAGCTTCTGTGTTCCTTATCTCAAGGAACGCGGCTACGCCGTACACACCGTGTTTGCCGATACCGGCGGTGTCGACGCGCAGGAACGCGCGTTCATCGAAACCCGCGCCAAGGAACTCGGCGCCACCTCGCACGTAACCGTCGACGGCGGTCCGGCGCTCTGGAGAAATTTCGTTAAGCCGTTCGTTTGGGCGGGCGAGGGTTATCAGGGGCAGTATCCGCTGCTGGTTTCCGATCGTTACCTGATCGTGGACGCGGCCATCGCGCGTGCGCGCGAGCTGGGCACCCGCGTCATCGCGCATGGCTGCACCGGCATGGGCAACGATCAGGTGCGCTTTGATCTGGCAGTGAAGTCGCAGGGCGACTACAAGATCGTGGCACCGATCCGCGAAATCCAGCGCGAGCACACGCAGACACGCGCGTACGAGCAGAAATATCTTGAGGAACGCGGCTTCGGCGTACGCGCGAAACAGCAGGCCTACACCATCAACGAAAACCTGCTGGGTCTGACGATGTCCGGTGGTGAGATCGACCAGTGGCAAGCGCCCGGCGAAGGTGCGCGCGGCTGGTGCAAGCCGCGGGCCGAATGGCCGTCCGAACCGATGCAGGTGAAAATCGGTTTCGTCGAGGGTGAAGCGGTGACGCTGGACGGCGAGGCGATTGCCGGGCATACGCTACTGGTGCAATTGAATCACCGATTCGCCGCCTACGGTGTTGGCCGCGGCATCTACACCGGCGACACCACCATCGGCTTGAAGGGCCGCATCGTATACGAGGCGCCCGGACTCATCGCACTGCTTGCCGCACATCGCGCACTGGAAGAATCGGTGCTGACCAAGCAGCAGAACCGCTTCAAATCCGAGGTGGCGCACAAGTGGGTCGAACTCGTCTACGAGGGATTCTTTCACGATCCGCTCAAAACCGACCTGGAAGCCTTCCTGGCCTCGTCGCAGCGTTGTGTGAACGGAGAGGTGACGTTGGAAACGCACGGCGGAACCGTCACTGCCATCCTCGTGGAATCGCCGCACCTGCTCGCCGCCAAGGACGCGACGTACGCGCAGTCGGCCGACTGGGGTGTGGAAGAAGCCGAAGGCTTCATCAAACTCTATGGCATGAGCAGTATGTCGTGGGCGCGGATCAACCGCCCATGACTGCATTGCTCGATGCCACCACGGAACATCTGCGCGCACTGATCGGCTTCGATACGCGCAATCCGCCGCGTGCAATCGGCACGGACGGCATTTTCGACTACCTGCGTGCGCACCTGCCCGGTTTCGATGTGACGCTGACCGACCACGGCGCCGGCGCGGTAACCCTGCACGCGGTGCGCGGCCGGCCGAATTATTTGTTCAATGTGCATCTGGATACCGTGCCGGGTTCGCCCGCATGGACGGCGGACCCGCATTTGCTGCGGCTCACGGCTGAGCGGGCAATCGGCCTCGGTGCCTGTGACATCAAGGGTGCGGCGGCTGCGCTGCTGGCGGTGGCGAATGCGAGCGACGGCGACCTGGCGTTGTTGTTCTCCACCGACGAGGAAGCCAACGACGCGCGTTGCATCGCCGGTTTCCTGCGCGAGTCACAGGACTACACGGCGGTCATTGTGGCTGAGCCGACCATGGGTGAAGCCGTGCTCGCGCATCGTGGCATCCAATCGGTGCGGATGCGCTTCGCCGGTCGCGCAGCCCATGCTGCGGGCGAGCAAAAATCCACTGATAGCGCTCTGCATCAAGCCATGCGTTGGGGCAGTGCGGCGCTGGATTTCGTGGACGCACAAGCACATGAGCGTTTCGGCGGGCTCACTGGCCTGCGCTTCAACATTGGCCGCGTCGAAGGTGGCATCAAGGCGAACATGATCGCCCCTTCGGCCGAAGTGCGCTTCGGTATGCGTAGGTTGCCGACGATGGACCCCGACGGTCTGCTGGCGCGCTTGCGTACTCTGGCCGAACCCGAGCCGGCAGAATTTGTCGAGACGTTTCGTGGCCCGTCGTTGCCGGCGGGGGATAGCGTCGATTCCGAGGCACGCCGGCTGGCCGCGCGCAATCTCGCTGACGATCTGGGCATACCCGTGGGCAACGCCGTGGACTTCTGGACCGAGGCGGCGCTGTTCTCCGCCGCGGGTTTCACCACGTTCGTCTACGGACCCGGTGATATTGCCCAGGCGCACAGCGCGGACGAATGGGTGGCACGGGAACAATTGCAATGCTACGCCGAAACTCTTGACCGGATCATCACCAGTGGAAAAGCATAAACAGACCCGCCAAGCGATCGTCCGGCTGCTATCGGCAATGGGCAGCGCCAAGGAGATTCAGCAATATCTGCGGCGCTTCTCCCAGCTCGACGCCAAGCGCTTCGCCGTGGTCAAGGTCGGTGGTGCCGTGCTGCGCGATGAGTTGCCGGAGCTGGCCTCGTCGCTGACGTTCCTGCAACAGGTGGGTTTGACGCCCATCGTGCTGCACGGCGCGGGTCCGCAACTGGATGAAGAATTGGCCGCCGCAGGAATCGTCAAACAAACGGTTGGCGGATTGCGCGTGACCGAGCCGGCGGCGATGGGTATCGTGCGCCGCGTGTTCCAACAGCAGAACCTGAAACTGGTTGAAGCACTGCAGTCGATGGATACACGCGCCACCTCGCTCACAGCCGGCGTGTTCATGGCGGAATGGATGGATCGCGACGTACTCGGCATGGTCGGCAAAGTGACCGGCATCGAACTGGCGCCGGTCGAGGCCAGCCTGAACGCCGGCTCCATCCCGGTCATCGCCAGCATCGGTGAAACTGCGCAGGGGCAGCTGCTCAACGTCAATGCCGATGTCGCCGCGAGCGAACTGGTACGCGTGCTGCAACCGTACAAGATCGTGTTTTTGACCGGCACCGGCGGCTTGCTCGACGACAAGGGCAAGTTGATCGACTCAATCAATCTGCGCAGCGAGTACGAACGTCTGATGGCGCAGCCGTGGTTGAGCGGCGGCATGCGCCTGAAGATTGAGCAGATCGCCGAGCTGCTGGATGGATTGCCGCCGACCTCGTCGGTATCGATCACGCGTCCGGCCGAACTGGCCAAGGAGTTGTTCACGCACAAAGGCTCCGGCACGCTGGTGCGGCGTGGCGAGAAGGTGTTGCGTTTCGACACCTGGAATGGCGTGGATCGCGAGCGCATGCGTGCTCTGATTGAATCCAGCTTCGGCCGCATACTCGTGCCGGACTACTTCGAGCGCACGCGTCCCTATCGGATCTATGTCAGCGAAAATTACCGGGCGGCGATGATCCTCACCATGGAAGACGGCCTGCCATACCTGGACAAATTCGCGGTGCTCGACGATGCGCAAGGCGAGGGACTGGGCCGCGCGGTGTGGCAAGTCATGCGCGCCGATCATCCGCGCCTGTTCTGGCGCTCGCGCGATGGCAACCCGGTCAATCCGTTTTACTACGCGGAGTCCGACGGCTGCATCAAGCAGCCGTGCTGGAAGATGTTCTGGTACGGCATCCACGACTTCGAAATCATTGCCCGCTGCGGCGCGCACTGCGCCCAGCGCGAGGTGACCTTGACTGAGGAAGTCATTGCATGACTGCGGCGACCCAACGCATTGGTATTGTCGGTGCCCGAGGCCATACCGGCGCGGAACTGATCCGCCTGATCGCGGCGCACCCGACGCTGGAATTGGCCTTTGTCTCTTCGCGCGAGCTGAACGGCCAGCGTGTGGACTCACAGGTTTCCGAGTACCGCGGTGACCTGCGCTATTGCACACCGGCACACGAAGATCTTCCCGGGCTCGGCGCCGATGTGGTGGTGCTGGCGCTGCCCAATGGCACAGCGTCGGCAAGTGTGGAGGCGTTCGACAAGGCCGGGGCCGATCCCGTGATCGTGGATCTATCTGCCGACTACCGCTTCGACAAGCGCTGGTATTACGGCCTGCCGGAGCTGACCCGCAAGCGGTGGCACGGTGAGCGGCGCATCAGCAACCCCGGCTGTTACGCCACGGCGGTGCAACTTTCGATCGCGCCGCTGAAGGATCTGCTTGCGGCGCCACCGGTGTGTTTTGGCGTGTCTGGCTACTCCGGCGCCGGCACAACACCGTCGGACAAGAACGATCCGGACAAGCTGCGCGACAACCTGATTCCGTATGCGCTCACCGGTCACCTGCACGAAAAAGAGGCCAGCTTCCACCTTGGCGTGCCGGTGGAGTTCATGCCGCACGTGGCGCCGTATTTCCGCGGGCTCACCATCACCAGCAACCTGTACCTGACACGAGCGCTCAAGCGCGACGAAGTCTTGCAGCACTTCCACGCCGCGTATTCCGGAGAGAAACTGGTTCGCGTACTGGACGAGGCACCCTGGGTCAGCGGCATTGCCCACAAGCACCACGTGGAGATCGGCGGCTTTGTCATGTCGGCGGATGGCAAGCGAGTGGTGGTGGTAGCAACACTGGACAATCTGCTCAAGGGCGCCGCCACCCAGGCGCTGCAGAACATCAACCGGGCCATCGGTGTGGACGAATGCACAGGAATTTCCCATGACTGATCCGCTTTGGCAAAAATCCGGCATTCGCATCGATGCGAAGATCATGCACTTTCTCGCCAGCGACGATGTCGTGCTGGATCGCGAATTTTTTCTGCACGATATTGCCGCGAGCAAGGTCCACGTGGAGGGGCTGGTCAGGATCGGCGTGGTCAGTGTCGAGGATGCTGCAGGACTGCGACGCGAGCTGGATGCGCTCGCCGAGGATTTTCGCAGCGGTGCGTTCGTGCTGGATGAACGTTACGAAGACGGCCATACGGCGATCGAGTCGCGGCTGATCGAGCGGCTCGGCGATGCCGGTCGCCGCGTGCACACCGGGCGCAGCCGCAACGACCAGATCCTGGTCGCTACGCGGTTGTGGTTGAAGGAAAAGCTGGCCGCGCTGGAAACCCACTGTCGCGCCATCGCGCAAGTTTGCATCGACCGCGCCGCGCACGAGTCGTTACCGCTACCCGGCTACAGCCACCTGCAGCGTGCGGTGGTGTCGTCCACCGCGATGTGGTTCGCCGGATTCGCCGAAGGCTTCATTGACAACACGCTGCGCGCACGCCAGACGCTGACGTTGATCGATGCCAACCCCTTGGGCACGGCAGCTGGCTACGGTGTGAACCTGAAACTGGATCGCGAACACAGCACCAAGGCACTCGGCTTCGCGCGCATGCAGATCTCGCCGATCGCGGCACAGTTGTCGCGCGGCAAGTTCGAGATTGCCGTGCTGGATGCGATCGCCGCTGCGCTGCTTGACGTGCGTCGGTTGGCGTGGGATCTGTCGCTGTTCACCACTGCCGAGTTCAACTTTGTGCAGTTGCCGGCCGAGTACACCACCGGTAGTTCGATCATGCCAAACAAACGCAACCCCGACGTGATCGAACTGCTGCGCGCCAGTTACGCCAGTGTGTCGGCTGCGCGTACCGAGATCGAACACCTGCTGTCGCTGCCATCTGGCTACCAGCGCGACTTGCAATTCTCCAAGGGCTCGATCTTTCACGGCGTGCGTCGTGGCCTGATGGCGCTGGAACTGGTACCCGACTTGCTCGCGCGCATGCAGTGGAACGAAGTGGCGATGCGTGCCGCGATCGAACCGGCAATGTACGCCACAGACGTCGCCATTGAGCAAACTGCGGCAGGCGTACCGTTCCGCGAAGCGTACCGGACAGCGGCGGACACGGTGGCTGCGGCAGTGCAGGGTCGTACGTCAGATGCGAGTCTTGCCGCGCGCGTATCGCCTGGTGCCCACGCGGATTTGCAGCTGGACGCGCTGCGCGTACGCCTGAATTCCCTCAGCGCGTAAGCCAACCCTGCTTGCGCGCAGTGCACACGGCATAGGGAAAGATCCACGACAGCGCAAAAATCGAGTAGAACGAGTAGCCGATACCGTAGATGAAATCCCAGGAACGTTCCGCGCGCAGGTAATAGAGCATGTTGAACGCGGCGATCAGCAACATGGCGCAACCGAAGCGCAACAGCATATCCGGGTGATCGAACATCGTCGCCACCAACAAGGCCATCGCGGCCAGACCGACCGGGTGGCGCGTGGTCGTGACCAAGGTGTCGACCAGCGCGATCGCGCGCGCGCGGCGCGGACGCTTCCACACGATGTAGGCGAGAAAGCGCAATTGCTCGCGCACGTAGCTGCGATCCCAGCGCAGGAACATCTTGCACAACTTGTCGTACCGCACCGGCACGATGGTGTGCACGATGGCAGCGCGCTGATAGATGCTGTCGTAGCCCGCGTTGAGAATGTCGTTGGTCAATGCGCGGTCTTCGCCGAACGTGCACTGCTTGCCGAGGAAATGTTGTCCGACCCAGCGTTCGAGCACGTGACGCACGGCCGCGGTACGGTAGCCGGCCAGCGCGCCCGGGCAGCAATACACGGTGCCGTAGGTGCTCTGTGCTGCGCGCAGAAAATCGAACGAGAGCACGAAACGCACGTTGAGCATGCGTGGAATCAGGCCGGCGCCGCGGTTGTATACGCTGACCTTGCCGGCGACCGCGCCGACTTGCGGGTCGCGAAACGGCCCGGCCATGGCCAGTAGTGTATTCGGCTCGATCACACTGTCCGAGTCGATCGTCACCATCACTTCGCCGCGTCCGCGGCGGAAACCGGCTTCGAGTGCGGCGCGCTTGCCGCGGTTTTTCGGAAAGCGCAGCGTCGTCACCAGACCCGGGAAACGTGCCGCGGCGCGCTCGATGTGCGTCCAGGTATCGTCGCGGCTGCCGTCGTCGATCACGAAGATTTCGAGTTTGCCCTGCGGATAGCGTGCAGTGGCGACCGATTCGATCGTGCGCGCGACCATCTCGCCTTCGTTGAATGCGGGAATGATCACGGTCAACGGCGGCGCATCCTCCAGCGTCGCGACCGCCGGAGTGCGATAACGAAACCACAGCAATGTGCGGTACAGCAGCATGAGCAGACCCATGCCGGCCCACAACAGACTCGGCCGCGCGATGTAGCCCAGCCAGCCGTACTGGTGCGCCGAATGCAGCAGGCCGTGGAACGCGCGCAATTGCCAAGTCGCCGTGATGACGACGATGAAGCCGGCAAGAATTGCGAGGCGGTAGAACGCATCGCCAGGTTGCAGGTGATAGTCGTGAACTGCCTGGGGTACGGGCAGGGTCTGCGTGTGCATTGAAATGGCTCGAGGTTACGGCCGTTCGCGGACGGCGGTGCAGGCGCTGGCAGGACTTTCGGCACCGTCACGATACCGGACAACGACCGTGTTTGGGTTAAGCGCCGCTTAACAGGTTGCTGAAAAAGTGCGTTCGGAACTGCTTTAGTCGACTGATGGGGTTCGTCGCGGTTGCGCGCCGCACGGGCGCATCATATCGTGGCCGCAGGGATCTTCCTGTCGACCTGGCGGACTGCACTTGCGCGAGACATTGACATTAACTCCCGCCGACCGGGTCTTGATCGTGGCACCGCACCCGGACGACGAATCGATCGCGACCGGTGGCCTGATTCAGGCCGTATGCGCTGTCGGGGCGAGGCTGCGGGTACTGGTGTTGACCGATGGCGACGCCAATATCTGGCCGCAGCGCTGGATTGAAAAACGCTGGCGCATCGATGCCTCCGCGCGCGCACGCTGGGGTGCACGCCGGCGTGCGGAGGCGATCGCGGCGATGGCAATTCTCGGTTTGAGTGAACAGGACGCGGTTTTCCTCGGCTTGCCGGACCTGGGACTGACGGATTTGCTCATGCGAAGCGACGTCGACACAGCCAACCACTTGCGCCGCGTGATCGGCGAATTCATCCCCAGCCATGTGGTATTGCCGTCACTGGCCGATCGCCATCCCGACCATAGCGCGGCCCATGTTCTGATGCGGATGGCGTTGCGCGCGTCTGGTAGTGCTTTCCCGCGGTTGTGGTCGTTCGCGGTGCACGGCGGCACGCCGGAGGGTGCAACAGCGGTGTGTGCATTGAGTACCCCGCAGCGCGAGCGTAAGCGCTCGGCAATTCTGGCGCACGCGACCCAGATGCGGCTCGGTCGTCGGCGCTTTCTGCGCCATGCCGAAGCGGACGAAACATTCCACCAATGCGCGCCACGGCCAGCCGCACTGCCACAGCATCCAGTGCATGCGGTTGCCGACATGGCGGGCCGCCTGCGCGTGGAAATCGACTTGCCCCGTTGGCGATCGCGGCTGCGCGGACATGATCTGTTCATCGCAATGGATGGCGCCGCGCCAGCGCGCTTGCGGATACCGGCAGGCGTGGACGAGCCGATCGTACAAGACACGACCACAGGAATCGCAGCCGGAATCGTGCGAG
Source organism: Rudaea sp. (assembly GCA_050737915.1). Lineage (GTDB taxonomy): Bacteria > Pseudomonadota > Gammaproteobacteria > Xanthomonadales > Rhodanobacteraceae > Rudaea. Next base: position 4,391 of record JBOHYL010000145.1, on the reverse strand, counting down.
TCGAGCCGGGTCGCGACCGGGTTGCGTTCGTGCTGGATACCTGCTGCCTTGGTTGGGACGAAGGATTCGTCAAGCTGGCGCGTCCGCAGCCGGGGCTGTGGCTGTTCGACCAGTTTGGTTGGCAAGCGGTCATGCGAGCCTGAACAGCGCTGCGAAATTCGCTGAACGACAAACGGCGTCGGTGTCGCGAGTGATTGACATGCGGCGACCGCGCGACGATGCTCGGCAACACGCGCATTTTGGTGCGCTTGAGCGTTCCCCCTTTCAAATGGAGACTGCGATGAAAGCATTGCTTGTTTCGAGCGCATTGGGACTTGGCTTGTTGTTGTCCGTCGGTGCGTGGGCGCAGGCGCCGGCAGGCGCGACTGCACAATGCAAGGATGGTACGTATTACTCCGGCACCACCCACAAGGGTGCTTGCCGCGGCCACAAAGGCGTAAAGGAATGGCTCAACAGCGAAGCGTCCGCCGCGTCGAGTCCGGCGTCTGCAACCGAAACGGTCTCGACCGCAAAGACATCAACGAAGGCGACAAAATCCAAAGCAGCCGCACCGGCTGCAGCCGCAGCCGGCGCAGCGCCCACCGGCGCCACGGCGATGTGCAAGGACGGTACGTACTACTCCGGCACTACGCACAAAGGCGCATGCCGCGGTCACAAGGGCGTGAAGGAATGGCTCAACGGCGGTGCTACAGCGGTAACCAGCGCGACTGCAGGGACCACGGCTCCCGCCGCAACGGCACCTGCCGCGGCTCCCGCGACGAAGCCGGCTTCTACATCCAGGCGCGCAGCGCCGACGCCGGCTTCGCAGATCGCGCAGAAACCCGGTGGCGGTCCGGGCTTGGTCTGGGTCAATTCTGGCTCCAAGGTCTATCACTGCCAGGGCGACCAGTGGTACGGCAAGACCAAGGAAGGTTCGTATATGAGCGAAGCCGCTGCCAAGTCCGCGGGCAATCACGCCGCAGGCGGCAAGGAATGCGGTCAATAAGCCGGGATCGTGGTGGCCGGAAATGAAAACGCCCGGCATTGCCGGGCGTTTTTTTGCAGCGCGAATGGCCGGTACGGATGCTCGCGATCATGGCGGATTGCGAGTATGCAAACAACTGGTCGGGGAGACAGGATTTGAACCTGCGACTTCTACGTCCCGAACGTAGCGCTCTACCAGGCTGAGCTACACCCCGACGGGCCGCGTATGGTAATGGCGTAAGCGCGCCGGCGCAACCGCGAACGTCGATCTGCTAGTCTATGCCGCCCCCTGCGGCGCTGAGCGCTGCGCGATTTTCGAGGATCTCATGGCGTTGACCAAAGCCCGTACTATGCCCGGCGCGATGGAGCTGTTGCCGCTCGATCAAATCGCGTTTCAGGACATGCTTGATGCGATCCGGCGCAATTTCGAGTGCTTCGGCTTTTTGCAGATCGAAACCCCGGTGATGGAATTTTCCGACGTACTGTTGACCAAGCAGGGCGGCGAGACCGAGCGTCAGGTGTATTTCGTGCAGTCGACTGGTGCGCTGGAGAAATCCGGCGCAGGGCTGCCCGAACTCGCGCTGCGTTTCGATCTGACGGTACCCCTGGCGCGCTATGTGGCCGAGCATGAGAACCAGCTCAACTTTCCGTTCCGGCGTTACCAGATCCAGCGCGTCTATCGCGGCGAGCGCGCGCAACGCGGCCGCTTCCGCGAGTTCTATCAAGCCGATATCGACGTCGTCGGCAAGGATTCGCTTTCGCTGCGCTACGACGCCGAGATACCGGCGGTCATCTACAGCGTGTTCCGCGACCTGCAGATTGGACCGTTCACAATCTGGATGAACAACCGCAAGATCATGCGTGGATTTTTTGAAGGCCACGGTATCGTCAATGGCGAAAAGCAGATGCTGGCGCTGCGCGAGGTGGACAAACTTGACCGGCGCGGCGTCGAGTATGTGCGCGAGACATTGACGGGAGAGGGTTTTGGCTTGTCCGCAGAATCCGCTCAGAAAATTCTCGATTTCGTGCAAATTCGTTCGCACGGACATGCCGATGCCCTAGCCAAACTCGATGCGCTGGGTCAAGGCAGCGACACGTTCAATCAGGGTGTGGCTGAGTTGCGCGAATCGTTTGAATTGATCAAGGCGTTCGGCGTGCCGGAAACCCATTACGCGATCAATCTGTCGATCGCGCGCGGTCTGGATTACTACACCGGTAGCGTTTACGAGACCATACTTAACGAGCATCCGCAGATTGGCTCGATTTGTTCCGGTGGGCGCTACGAGAATCTCGCATCCAATTACACCAAATCGCAATTGCCCGGTGTCGGCATTTCCATCGGAGTCACACGGCTGTTTTACCAGTTGCGCGAGGCGAATCTGCTCGGCGCGGCGCAAAGCACTGTCAAGGTGCTGGTCACGCAGATGGACGAAGCACAGCTTCCGCTGTATCTGCAACTGGCGGGGCATCTGCGCAAGGCCGGACTTGCCACCGAAGTTGTGCTCGAAGCCGGCAAGCTAGCCAAACAATTCAAGTACGCCGACCGCGCCGGTATCCGGTTCGTACTCGTGCTCGGACCCGATGAAATCGCGAAGGGCACGGTCACTGTGAAGGACATGCGCAAGCAGGATCAATTCGAGGTGCCGCGTACGGACCTGGTGAAAACTCTGCGCGTGGAACTGGAGCAGGTACAGGCGAGGCCGGTATGAGCGCCGAAACCCGCCACGTTATTCTGCTCGATGGCAGCAAGCTCACCCGCGATCAAGTAGCTGCGATCGCGACTGGAAAATCCTTGATCGGGCTGGATGCGAAGCAGCTCGATCGCGTGCAGCGCACTGCGGATTTTCTCGCCGAGCAGGTCAAGCGCGGTGAGCCGATCTATGGCGTGACCACGGGTTTCGGCAGCAATGCCGACAAACTGCTCGGTGCGCATCGTGCGCGCGATGAACTGCCCGGCGCCAAAACTTCAGCGCACGAGCAAACGCTGATGGAGGAATTGCAACACAACCTGATCCTCACGCATGCGGTGTGCGTGGGCAAACCGCTTGCCGCCGAAGTGGTGCGCGCGATGCTGGCAATTCGCGTCAATACGCTGATGCGCGGATATTCCGGCATTCGCGCATCGACGTTGCAGGCGCTGGCCGAATTGCTCAATCACGGCATCGTTCCGGTGATTCCGGAAAAGGGTTCGGTCGGTGCAAGTGGCGACTTGGCGCCGCTATCGCATCTTGCTCTCGTGCTACTTGGCGAAGGCGAGGCGTTTTACAAGGGCGAGCGCATCCCGGGTGGCGAAGCGCTGAAGCGCGCTGGTCTGAAACCGGTGAAACTGTCGTTCAAGGAAGGCCTCGCGCTCAACAACGGTACCACGCAGATGCTGGCCACTGCCGTGCTGGCGCTGGATCGCCTGGAGAAATTGCTTGCCACGGCCGATCTTGCCGCGGCGATGACGCTGGATGCGTTCGCCGGCCGAACGTCCGCGTTCAAGGCGGACGTGCACGCTCTGCGCCCGCATCCGGGGCAGGTGGAGACCGCGGCCAACCTGCGGCGTCTGCTCGAAGGCTCGACGCTGGCGGATATTCCGTATCACCTTGTGCCGAGGTTCAAGACCTGGCTGGCCGAATCCTGGGATGCGCCGGAAGATCAGGCGTACCGGTTCGATATCGGTTGGGATTACGTGCCGGCAGCGCAACGCCACGGCAAGGAGGCGTTCTATGCGCGCTTTCTGCCGTTCAAGGGCGGTAAGAAACATCAGCCGCAGGATGCGTATTGCTTGCGTTGCATTCCGCAGGTCCACGGTGCGGTGCGCGATGCGTTGATGCAGGCGCAACGCGTCATCGATATCGAACTCAACGCGGTCACCGACAACCCGCTGATTTTTCCGGATGCAGAAAACGCCAAGGTCATCGAGGATCAGGTGATCTCGGCCGGACACTTTCACGGCATGCCGCTGGCGCTGGCAATGAGCTACGTCAAGGCGGCGATTCCGGTGCTGGCGTCTATCTCCGAGCGGCGTTTGAACAAACTCGTCGATCCGGCCAACAACGATGGCCTGCCGGCGTTCCTGATTGGCAACGAAGACGCCACCGATTCCGGCTTCATGATCGTGCAGTATACCGCCGCGGCCTTGGTCAACGACCTGGCCACGCGCGCGCATCCGGCATCTGTGTACTCGATACCCACTAGCGCAAACGCCGAAGATCACGTGTCGATGGGCGCCAACGAAGCGCGCCATGTGCTCGACATGACGGATGACCTTTCACACGTACTTGCACTGGAGCTGTACACCGCCGCACAAGCGCTCGAATACCGCCAAGGGATGCTCAACGCCGCCCGTGCGCTTGCTGCACGTGGTGACTGGCGCGCGTTGGCGAAGAAGATTTCCGGCGCACCGCAACCAAACAGCCCGCACTACGCGCAATTCGAAATTG
>JBOHYL010000144.1:0-4366 GCA_050737915.1 Rudaea sp. | reverse complement strand
CCCGCCCCGGATGGCGCGCGTCGTTCTGGCGTCGGCATTGTCGCGTTGGCTGCCTGCGACGGCGGGCAAGTTGTCGCAGGACATCACGCTGGATGTTCCCGGTACACAGCTGGACGAAGTGCTCGCCGGCGTATTCGAGCGTTTTCCGAATCTGCGCGGTTATGTGCTCGATGAACACGGCGCGGTGCGCCATCACGTTGCTGTTTTCGTCGATGGCACTGCGATTGCCGACAAGCGCCGGCCGACGCAGGTGCTGGCGGAGCGTTCCGAAGTGTACGTGATGCAGGCTCTTTCCGGAGGCTGAAATGTCCGACACGGTGCTGGTATCCACGCGCAAGGGTTTATTCGTCCTCCAACGCGATAGTGACACGTGGAAAATCGCGCACAAGGCCTTTCTTGGAGACAACGTCGCGTTGACCTGCGTCGATCCGCGCGACGGTGCGTGGTATGCGGTGCTCGATCACGGCCATTTCGGCAACAAGTTGCAACGTTCAAACGATCGCGGCGCAACGTGGACCGAATGCGCGGTGCCGGCCTATGCCGAAAGCGACGAGGTGATTACCGGCGACGGCAAACCGCCGGTGCCAGCCGCGTTGCGCCTGATCTGGTCGCTGGAAGCCGGTGGTGCCAATCAACCCGGGCGACTGTGGGCCGGAACGATTCCTGGCGGTCTTTTCCGATCCGATGATCACGGCGCAAGCTGGACGATGATGCGTTCGCTGTGGGACATGCCTGAGCGCAAACAGTGGTTTGGCGGCGGCTTCGATCAACCCGGCATCCATTCGATTTGCGTGGATCCGCGCGACGCGCGGCGCGTGCGCGTCGGCATTTCCACCGGCGGCGTGTGGCGCAGCGACGATGACGGCGCGACCTGGACACAAAGCGCGCAGGGCATGCGCGCCGCGTATATGCCGGCCGAGCGCGCGCACGATCCGAACGCGCAAGACGTGCATCGACTGGTGCAGTGCCGCGAGCAGCCTGACGCCTTCTGGGCGCAGCACCACAACGGCGTGTTTCGCAACCGCGGCGGCGATTGGGTTGAAATCGAAAACGTGCAGCCGTCAGTGTTCGGGTTTGCCGTGGCCGTGCATCCGCGTGATGCGGATACCGCCTGGTTCGTGCCCGCAATCAAGGACGAGCGCCGAATTCCAGTGAACGGCGAAGTCGTGGTCGCGCGCACCCGCGACGGCGGCAAGAGCTTCGACGTGCTGCGCAACGGCCTGCCACAGCACAACGCCTACGATCTGGTGTTGCGCCATGCGCTCGCGATCGACGCCAGCGGCGATCGGCTCGCGTTCGGTTCTTCAACGGGCGGTGTGTGGATCAGCGAGGATCAAGGCGATCGCTGGAGCATGCTCGATGCGCGCCTGCCGCCGGTGTATTCAGTGACGTTTGCGGCGGATTAGGGAACCTCTGAATAAGCTGCTGCGCTCGGCATCTCGCGCGAATCCGGTACTCGGAATCCTCACATACTCAAATGTATGCTCCGGTTCCTGCGCTCCGTGTTCGCGCGACCCGCCTTCGCTCGCGACGCTTCTTCAGAGGTTCTGTAGCGTTTCATCCGTCCTGCCACGGATCGTAGTTACCGAAACTCCACAAGTGGCCTTCCGGATCCCGGCAACTGTAGCCGGTGCCGCCGTAGTCCTTGGTTTCCAGTTCGTCGACGATGACCGCGCCGGCCGCCTTGGCCTGCGCGTAGTGCGCAGCGCAATCGGCAACGATGAGGTACGACGCCTGTGTTTCGCGCCCACCGACCTCGTCCGGCTGGACGATGCGCTTGCCCCAGACGCTGGCGTTGTCGACCGAGCCCAACATGATCATGCCATTACCGAACGTGAGCTGCGCATGCTGGACTACGTTGCCGTCTGCATATATTGCATGCTTGTGGAATCCGAACGCCTTGCACAGCCACTCGATCGCCGCGAGTGCATCGCGGTAGCGCAGACTGGGGATGATGGTCGCGACAGTGGGTTTGGCTGCGCTGGTCATGGCGGCATCTCCGGCAATTTGGCGCAATGATACGCTGCAAGCCCGACAATTCCCTGGTGTCCCGGGGCTTGTCAGACGGCCCGCCAGCGCACACACTGTGCGCGGCGTTTTCGAGGGATCGCATATCGTGGCAACGTTCGAGCTGTTCAAACGCTTTTTCGGTTCGCAGGAACGGCGCGAAAAACCGCGTCTGAATGCGCGTCAGGGTACGGTCGTGTTGATCGTCGACGACTCGCCAACCATCGTCGCCATGCTGCGCAAATTCCTGCAGCAGAGTGGCTATCTGACGCTGGAGGCGGGCGATGCGGAAAAGGGCATCGAAATCGCGCGCAGCGAGCGCCCACACCTGATCTTTCTCGATATCGTCCTGCCTGCCATGAACGGTTTCGCGGCGCTGCGCGCGTTGCGCCGCGACCCGGTCACGCGCGAGATTCCGATCGTGATGATCAGCGGCAACGAGCAAGCCACCGAGCAGTTCTACGCACAGCGCATCGGTGCGGACGATTTCATGAAGAAGCCTTTCTCGCGTGCGGAAGTATTCGCGCGCATTGAAGGCCTGCTCAATACAGATATGGTTCCCAAGCGCCCCGCACCGCCCCTGGTTGCGCCGACGCCGAGGCCGTGAACATGCGCGCCTCTGGCGCCGCGCGTTGGGTTGTTTTTGCCGGCGCGCTGCTCGGCGGCTGCGCACAGGTGACGCGGCCCCCGGTACCCACGCCAACACCGGCGCCAGCTCCCGCGACGGGATACGAATCCGTACAAGGCCGCGGCCCTGATGTGGTCGCGCGCCTGCGCGCCGCGCCGCCACCGGCACAGCCCGATGTCGTTGATGGTACTGCGCCGGACGCCGACGAAGATCTGTTGCGCGCTCGCGGCCTGGTGAAAATCGGCGTCGCCCATTACCCGCCACGCGACGCCGCACCATTGCACGCCGAGGTTCTGGCGCAAGCCCGCAAGGTCGGCGCCGACGAGGTGCACTTGTATTCGCCTCAGTCTGCCGATGCGCCGGCACTGGCTAACTTCTTCGTGCGTCTGCATTTGCCGTTCGGCGCGAATTTCCGCGACCTGAACGAACAGGAGCAGCAGACGCTCGGCGTTGACGGCGTGGAGATCGGCGAGGTTGTCGGTGGTACCCCCGCGGCTGAAGCCAATCTGCGTGACGGCGATTACGTGCTGAAATTCAACAAGACGCCGGTGCATGGCAAGGCGGACTTCCAGTCGATGTTGCAGAGTCATCTTGGCCGTCGGGTGACGCTGACCATACGCCGCGATGGTGTAACCATGAAGCGTCTGGTCGTGCTCGGCACCTTGCCTGCGCCGATCGAGCACTAACGGGAAACCACGATGAAGATTGGGTCGGTAGTTGGAATCGGTGCAATGCTATGGCTGGTCGCGGCAGGTTCGTTCGCCGCAGACAAACCCAAACCACCGACCATGGATCAGGTGCTGGCGGCGTCGAAACCGTCGGACTGGCACGCGCTGGATCCGCAAAACACGCTGTACCTGCAATTGCCACACGGTCGCGTGGTCATCGAACTGGCGCCGCAGTTCGCGCCGAAAGCCGTGGCCAACATCAAGACCCTGGTGCGGGAAAAATATTTCGATGGTCTGGATATCCTGCGGGTGCAGGACAACTACGTCGCGCAGTGGGGTGATCCGCACGCGGAGGATGCGAAGTTGCGCAGGCCGCTGGGCAAGGCACAAAGCCATGTCCCCGCCGAGTTCACGGTTCCGCTCGGCGCGGATTTCACGTTTACGCCGTTATCCGACCACGACGGCTGGGCGCCGCAGAGCGGGTTCGTCGGCGATTTTCCCGCCGCGGTGGATCTGCAATCGCACACGGCGTGGCTGACGCATTGCTACGGCACGGTCGGCATGGGTCGCGACAACGCCGCCGATTCCGGCAACGGTACCGAATTGTATGCGGTGATCGCATCCTCGTCTCGCTGGCTGGATCGCAACATCACGGTGGTTGGTCGCGTGGTGCAGGGCATGGAGTGGTTATCGAGTTTGCCGCGCGGGCATGGCGAGCTGGGGTTCTATACCAAGTCCGAGCATCCGGTGCCGATCAAGTCCATCCGACTCGCTGCCGATGTTCCCGCGCGCGAACGCGCACGCCTGGAAATTCTGCGTACCGATACGCCGACGTTCGCCGCGCTGATCGAATCGCGGCGCAATCGTCGGGATGAGTGGTACAAACGGCCGGCGGGTTACATTGATGTGTGCAGTGTGCCGCTGACGGTTCGGACTGTCGGCGGTGCTTCGCCCGCGAAGTGACAAAGCAGTGCTTCCGTGCGGCTTCGCCGCCCGGGTGACTTCTTTGCTCGTGCAAAGAAGTCACCAAGAAACACGTTCAGAGCAGAGCATCCCTCGGGAG
>JBOHYL010000143.1:0-46663 GCA_050737915.1 Rudaea sp. | reverse complement strand
ACGATGGACGGCGCGCGGGAGTGCCCTGTGGCCGTCGCCCCAGCAGCAATTCGTGCAGCAGAACACCAAGCGCGTAGACGTCGGTCGCGGTGGTGACTGTGGCGTTCGCTTTCTGTTCCGGCGCTGCGTATTCCGGCGTGAACACGCCGACGGTCGCATTTTCGGTTTCGTCATCGAGCAGCTTCGCGATTCCGAAGTCCAGCAGCTTTACCTCGCCTTGCGGCGAAACCAGGATGTTCGATGGTTTGATGTCGCGATGGACGATCAGGGAACGATGTGCCGCTTCCACAGCACGACATACGACCAGAAACAGCTCCAGCCGCTGGCGCACGTCGAGACAATTGCGGGTTGCATAGATGGTTATCGCTTCGCCGTCGACGTACTCGATGATGAGATAGGGAATCCCGGCTGTGGTGACGCCACCGTCGATGAGACGGGCAATGTGCGGATGATCGAGCCCGGCGAGCAGCTGGCGCTCGCGTCGGAACAGGCGCTGTTCGATCTCCGAGTAGAGCCCCCGCCGGAGCAGTTTGACGGCTGCGCGCTGCCGAAAATCGCCGCCCTCCCGCTCGCCGAGAAACACCGCCGCCATGCCGCCCTTGCCGAGCAGCCTGGTCAGGCGGAACGCACCGAAAGTCTGGCCGATCAGGCCTTCGGGCCGAAGCGGCTCGTCGGCTGCCATGCGCGCAGCGTGCTCGTCTGCCGAAATATCCAGATAACCACCCTCGGAGCCGTCAGCTCTGACCAGGCATTCGAGCGCTGCGCGCTCGTCCGCGTCCGGCACATTCGCATCCATCCATGGCGCACGCTCGTGCTCGTCGAGTTCGGCGACGGCGGCAAACAGTTCACGCAGCCGCGCATACGAATCGCTCGATCGTATGGGCAGATCGGTATCGCGAACGTTATTGGTATCGTCGGTCTGCATGGACTTCATTGCGAGAAACGGCAATTGGCGGCACGCAGCGACACGGCTTAGCCAAGCTGGCCGTAGAGAAACGCCCGTGCAAAGCGCCAATCGCGATTGAGTGTGCGGGTGGCAACACCGGTTAACGCCGCAATCTCCGGTAACGACAGACCAGCGAAATAGTGCAGTGCGACCAGCTGCGCAGCACGCGCGTCGTCACGCTCAAGTCGGCGCAGTGCATCGTCGAGTTCCAACGTGCGTTCGGCGGTACCGTCGGCAATCTGCATGGCTGTGTCGCCGGATTCAACGATCGCGTCGCCACCACGTTTCATGCTCATGCGTTCACGCGCACGATCGACAAGAATGTGACGCATCGCCTGCGATGCATAGTCGAAAAACTGCGCAGGATTTTCGAAGCTGAGTTCGCGACTGGAATTGAGCTTGAGGTAAAGCTCGTGCACCAGGGCAGTGGTGTTCAATGTGGCGTTGCCGGCACGCGCGCGCTGTCTGCTCGCCATTGCCTTCAAGCGCTCGTACACGGCAGCAAACAGCGCATTGGTGCGCTGGTCCGAAGTTGCGGCTTGCGACGGCGTCGAATTCATTTTCGACATGACGGCCTCCGTGCGGAGTCTAGCAGGAGCCCTCACGCGACCGATACCGTGCTTCCCACCCGCAGAAATGGATCCGGCAATACGCTACACTTTGTCCATCTTTCCATCCGTAATGAGCGATAGATCAATCGCAATGGTACGGCAACGAGAAAAACATGGTCAAACTGCCGATCTCCCTGGAATTCTTCCCGCCCAAAACCGATGAGCAACGCGCAACGCTGGAAGCCGCGCTACCCAAGCTCAAGGCGCTCGACCCCGAGTACGTCAGCGTGACGTTCGGTGCGGGCGGCTCGACGTTGTCGTACACGCCGCAGATCGTGCGCCATCTGCGCGATGTGCACGGACTCGACACCGCACCGCATGTTTCGTGCATGGGCGGGACGCGCGCAGAAATCCGCAAGCTGCTCGATGAATACAAGGTCATGGGTTGCAAACGCATCGTCGCGCTGCGCGGCGACCTGCCCTCGGGCATGGCCAGTTACGGCGATTTCCGTTACGCCAGCGAACTGGTCGAATTCATCCGCCGCGAATGCGACGGCTGCTTTCACATCGAGGTTGCCTGCTATCCGGAAATGCATCCGCAGGCCGGCGATGCGCATGCGGATCTGCGAAACTTCATCGCCAAGGTCAAAGCCGGTGCGAATGGGGCGATCACGCAGTATTTTTTCAATCCGGATGCCTACTTCCGCTTTGTCGACGAAGCGCGCAAGGCCGGCGTGACCATTCCCATCGTCGCCGGCATCATGCCGATTTCGCAGTACGCACAATTGCGCCGCTTTTCGGAAATGTGCGGCGCGGAAATCCCGCGCTGGATCGGCAAGCGCCTTGAAGCCTATCGCGACGATGCCGAATCGATCCGCGAATTCGGTGCAGATGTTGTGGCCGGCCTGTGCCGCAAGCTGATTGCCGGCGGCGCGCCGGGAATCCATTTTTATACCTTGAACCGGGCGCGAGCGACGTTGGCGCTGTGCGAGCGGCTTGGCGGCTAACCCAGGGCGAGCAACATCTTGGCGCCCGCGAGAAACAACACGATCGCGAGCAGCCGCCGGATCGACGGCATAGGCAGACGCCGGCTGCCCAGCCACGAACCGAGTACTCCGCCGGCAAGTACCGCGGCGAGCCACGGCCAGGTCGGACCGGGAATGCCCGAGGTCACCAGCCCGCGCCCGATCAGCCCCGCGATGGAGTTGACCAGAATGAACGGCGCGGCCACACCCGAGGCTTCGCGCACATTGCCCCAGCCTGCCAGCACGACGAGGGGACTCAAAAAAATCCCGCCGCCGACACCGGTCAGCCCGGACAGGAATCCGAGCCCCGCGCCTGCGCCGACGGCGACCGGAACTGCGGGCGGATGCAGCGCCGTTTCGCGTCCACGCGGTGGAAACAACAGCCGCGCGGCAGAATAGATCAGCACCGCACCGACCAGCGGTTTGTAGTAAAGATCGGGCAAGGTGATTGCGCCGCCGAGCAGCGCGAGCGGAATCGAGGTCAGCGCGAATGGCCAGAACAGGCGCCAGCGGAACCAGCCCCCACGCCAGAAATTGTATGTGCCGATTGCGGCCACTGCCGTATTCATCACCAGCGCGACCGGTTTCATCTGCGCCGGCGCGACCTCGGCGAGCGCCATCACGGCAAGATAACCCGATGCGCCAGCATGACCGACACTGGAATACAGCAGCGCGATCAGCGCGAACAAGATCGCAAGGATGAGGTCGTGTTCGCTCATGCGCGGCACGCTCCGGAATTCGACAGGAATGCCGAGCATGCCATAATTGGCGACTCTTCCGCCCGGAGAACAACATGGCCCAGACCTATCCGCCATTCATCTGGCACAACGGCAAGATCAAGCCCTGGGCCGAGGCGACCACACACGTGATGGCGCATGCCGTGCATTACGGTTCATCGGTGTTCGAGGGGATCCGCAGCTATCCGACGCCAAATGGGCAGGCGATTTTCCGCCTGACCGATCATCTTACGCGTCTGTTTCACTCTGCAAAAATCTACGACATGCAGATCCCATATTCGCTCGACCAGCTCGCTCAGGCGACGCGCGAGGCGATTGTGGCCAACAAGCTTGATCGTGCTTACATCCGGCCCGTTGCGTTTCGCGGTCTCGGCGGCTTTGGGTTGTCAGCCGAATGCCCGACCGATGTCGCCGTTGCGGCGTGGACCATGGGCCCGTATCTGGGCGCCGCCGCGCTCGAAACCGGCATCGACGCCTGCGTATCAAGCTGGCAACGCTTTGCGCCAAACACGATTCCCGCCGGCGCCAAGGCTGGCGGCAATTACCTTTCCGGGCAATTGATCGCGCGTGAAGCGCGCCGTCTGGGTTTCGGCGAAGGCATCGCACTGGCCTCGACCGGATTGCTCAGCGAAGGCGCCGGCGAAAACCTGTTCCTCGTGTTCGACGGTGCGTTGCACACCACGCCGGTGAGCGCGGCGCTGCTCAACGGCATCACGCGCAACACGCTGATGACGCTGGCGCGCGGCGCCGGAATCGAAGTCGTTGAGCGCGATGTCCCGCGCGAATACCTGTACCTGTGCGACGAATTGTTCATGTGCGGCACCGCCGCGGAGATCACGCCGATCCGCTCCGTCGACGGCAAGCCGGTCGGCAAGGGCAAGCCCGGCCCGATGACGGCGAAAATGCAGAAGCTGTTTTTCGGCCTGTTCGACGGCTCGACGCCGGACCAGTACGGCTGGCTGGAACCAGTCGGCTGATCAGGCGCGCAATCGGAAATCCAGCGTTGCCACCGCCCCGCCTTGCGGGCGCGGCGCCAGCGTCACGCGCCAATCGTATAGTTCGCACAGGCGGCGCACGATCGCCAGACCCAGACCCGCGCCCTTGCCGATCGCGCCTTCGCCACGCACTCCGCGATCGAAGAGTTTTTCTGCGTCCTCCGGCTTGATCCCGGGGCCGGTGTCCTCAACCGTAACCTTGCCACCGCCTGCGCCGACAGTGACGACGACCTCGCCGACTTGCGTGTACTTGAACGCATTGCCGATCAAGTTGCCGAGCGCGACCGCGACGACCGACGACGGCGCGACGACCTCGACCTTGCGCTCGACTTGGACCCTGACCTCGACCGGTTTCTTGCCCAAGTGGGCTCGGTATACGTCGATTACCTGCTCAACGACTTGCGCTACCTCCGTGGTCTCGCCGTCGACCGGCGCCGAACGTTCGCTGCGCGAGAGCAGCAGCAGCGCATTGGTCAGCTCCGTGGACTGGCGTGAGGCACGTTCGATGCGTTTGAGGCGTTCGCTTACCTTGTCGGTAAGGTTTTCCGCGTTCAGCAACAGCTCGGTAGTGGTGGCGATTACCGCCAGCGGCGTGCGCAACTCGTGGCTCACATCGGCGTTGAATTCGCGGTCGCGTTCGACCAGTGCGGTGAGTTTGCGTGCGTAGTCGTCGAGTGCGGCGGCGAGTGCACCAACCTCGTCGTTGGCGAAATGCGGTGCCAGCGGCACAGCCTTGCCGGTGCGACCCATCGTCTGCACGCGCGCGGCCAGATCGGTAACCGGACTCATCACGCGTCGCGACAGCCAGAATCCCAGCGCCAGCGAGAGCACGCAGAATGCCAGCACCGCGAGCACGAGTGCGCCCTCAAGCAGGCGCTGGCTGTGACGCTCCTGGGTGGTGTCGTACTTGAGAAAAAACCAGTAGCCGGACTGTTTGAGCACAGCCAGCTTGTAGACCAGGCGTCCGCCGTGACCGTCCGGCTCGGTCAGATCATGCACGCCATTGGCAAGATTGCGCCAGGCAAATGGCACATTGGCGAATTTGCGCTCCGCGAAAACGTAGCCGACGATTTTCTGAAAGGTCAGAAATTCGTTGTTGGGATCCTCGTGAAATTTCGTTGCATAGTCGTCGACATTCTTGACCAGGGCTTCGCCGATCAGCTTGTCTTCGAGGTAACCGCGCAGGTAGATCGCGCTGAGCGCGAACAGCGCCGTCAGCGCGAACCCGAACAACACGAACGAGATGACGATACGGCTGCGAAGTCGGCGGCGGTATTGAATACGATTCACTGGCAAAGTAGAACCCTCTCAAAACGTAGCGAGCGATGGCAGATCGCTTGACGCCGGAGCGCAGGAACCGGAGCATACATGTGAGTACGTGAGATTACTCGCCGCTTCCACGGCTCGCCCTCCGGGTCATTCTCTTCGCGAATGTTCGCTTCGGCATCCTGCCTTCGCAGTCCGAGCACCGCCGGCATGCGATATGTCGAGCGCAGTAGTTTTGGGAGGGTTCTACGCGGCGGCTGCGTCAGGCTGCTGCCGCTTCGGGATCGACCATGCGATAGCCGATACCGTGGCGGGTCTGGATCAGCGGCTTGTCGAACGGCTTGTCGATGGCGGCGCGCAGGCCATGGATGTGCACACGCAGGGAATCGCTGTCCGGCAATTCCTCACCCCACACGCGGGTTTCCAGATCCTGGCGCGTGACCACCGAGGGACTGGATTCCATCAGGTGCTGCAACAGCTTCAAGCCGATCGGGTTGAGCTGGATCGACTTGCCGCCGCGCGTGACCACGAGCGTATCCAGATTGTAGGTGAGATCAGCCAGTTGCAAAATGCGGCTTTGTACACCCTTGCCTCGACGCGCGAGTACGGCCAGCCGCGCTTCGAGTTCCTGCAGCGCAAAGGGTTTCACCATGTAATCGTCGGCACCGGAATCGAAGCCGGTGAGCTTTTGCTCGAGGGCATCGCGCGCGGTCAGCATCAGCACCGGCGTTTGCCGGCGCGCTTCCTGGCGCAGCTTGCGGCACAGTTCCAGACCATCCATGCCGGGCAAAGTCAAATCCAGCACGATCGCATCAAATTCGTGGACTACGGCCAGATGCAGTCCGGTGACGCCATCGCCGGCGAAATCCACGACATGGCCTTTTTCTTCGAGGTAGTCGCCGATGTTGGCGGCGATGTCGCTGTTGTCTTCAATGACCAGAATGCGCATGGAGGCAAGGATACTCGCGTGGGGGGCACGAAGCCGGAGCGTGTATTGATCGCGCCGAAGCCGCTTTCGTTCCCGCGAAGGGTAGCGGCCGGGCGGGGAAATAAAAAGGCCCAAGGAGGTGTCATTGGGGGAACACACCTGCCTTGGGCCTAAAGCTACTGCCCCGATTACCGTAATCTGCCTGTCACCTGACCTGACCTTAGGAGTGTCGAGCAGCCTTACAGTGCGGTCGATACTAGGTTCCGGGCAATTAAATTGGCGTTAAAGCAGGCGTGGACTTTCGTTAATCGCCGGGCCGGCGACATATCATGGTGCCGGTTGGCGACTGGCACCTGTCGTCGATGGCGCTCTTGCCGTGCAGGGTAAACGCGAAATTCTGGATGCGCTCCTGCCCGGCTGCGGAAGCCGGGAAATGCCATCCGTTCAACGCGATACGCGCGGCATCCTCGAACACACCCGTTGGCTGCGCATGGACAATGCGCACCGCACCTACGCTGCCATCGGCGCGGATGCGATAGGAAAGCGCAACGCGGCCTTCAATGCCGTCACTCATCGCCCGCTGCGGGTAGATCGGCGACACGATTCGTGATGGTAATACAGCATCATCCGGCGCCGTTGCGGTGGGGACAAAGTCCTGTGCCAGCGGCACCAGGCGCGACGGCGCAAGATCGCGCACATTCGCTAGCGCGTTGCGTGCGAAAACGACCGCGGCCGGGCGCTGTACCCGCACATCGAGGGAGCCGACATCCGCAGGTACTATGGCAGCGGATACGATTACCGAGGCCGACAGTGGCGCGATTTCGGGAGCCGGTAACGCCAGGCTCAGACTCTGCGGAGCGATCAATCGCGCATTGCCGCTGACCAAGGCCAGCGCCTGCGCGGACAGATGGCCAAGCGCAGCCTCCACCTCGGCGCTGCGTTGTTGCGCGCGCCACACCAGGCTCGTCAATGCCGCAGCGGCAAGCAACATCGGCAAGACGTAACTACGTGGCGACGTTTGCGGCAACGCAGCGACTCCAACAATGCGGCGAATGCGCGTCACCAGGACACCACCGCCGGCACCGAGCGCAGGAGCCGCGGCGAATGGGTCGAGGCGCATTTCTTCGAGATCCGCAAGAGTGCGCGCATACGCCAGCGCATTGCCGGTAGCTAGACTGAGTACAAGATCATCGCAGCATTCCTCGCGCGCGTTGCGCACTTCGCGACAAATCCAGTGCACCACGGGATGGTAGAAAAGCACGGTTTCGAGGACCACCTGGGCCAGATTCACCAGGTAATCCCAGCGCCGGATATGCCCCAGTTCGTGTGCGATGATCAATTCGACCTGCTGTGGCGTGAAGCCACTAAGCAGACCTGCGGGCAGCAGGATGGCGGGCTTGAGCCAGCCAATCAGCATCGGCGTGAGCACCCGCACCGAGACCAGAAGCCGCACCGGACGGCGAATGCCGAAGCGGTCGCGCAAACGCGCCAGGCGGTTCTCCCATGCCGCATCCGGCCGCTGCGCCGTGTGCAGCAAACCCTGCAAGCCGCGCCACTGCCACAACGACCGCGCGGCGATCACGAACACGCCACCCAGCCAGAACGCCACCAGCCAAGGCAGTAGCGGCCGCAGCTGCCAGTGCGCAGATGCCTGTCCGGCGACTGCGACAACCACGGCCGAATCAGCATGCACACCGGCGGCTGCACCCGCTGCAGGCCACAGCGCCGCAAGGGTGACAACCGGACATACTGCAAGCGCGAGCAATACGGCGATGCCAAGGCGATAGCGCGCGGTAACATGGACGCACAAAGGACGCAACAGGAAATACAGCAAACCCAGCGCCGCGCCCTGCCACAGAAAATGCAGCAATGCAGCGCCGATGGCATCGATGATGGCGAACCACTGCGGCGGCAGCATCATGATTTGCTCCTTTCGGCTTCGATCTTGTTGAGCAAGGCGCGGATCTCGGCCAATTCCGCCCGCGACGTAGTGGAATGACCACCCAGCGCATGCAGCACCAGCTGTGACGTCGAACCGTTGAACAGCCGCTGGGTCATGTCCGTGAGATAGCGACGCTGAGTGCGTTGTTTGTTGATCGCGGCGCGATAGACATGTGCGCGGGCCGAATCGTCACGCTCGACCAGGCCTTTGGCGTGCATGATCTGCATGAGCTTGAGCGCCGTGGTATAGCCGCCGCCATCGTCCGCGTACAAGGCTTCATGCACTTCACGCACCGTGCAATCACCGCGGTCCCACAACACGCGCAGAATCTCGAGTTCTGCGGCGGTGGGCCAATGCGGGTCGCTACTACGACGTGGGCTCATCGACTGTGTGCTCCGGCAGATTTTCGTCAGCCTGCCTTGCGCGTTGGCGCAAGGCAGGCTCATGTTCCATCCGATCAACCACCCGCTTTAAGTTGCGGCGAGCTCAGGTTTTTTTCCATGTCGTGCTGTGCGCGTTCACGCTCGGCCATGATCTCGGCGTACGTGCGACAGGTGGTCACTGGAATGTGCGAGCCGACCGGGTTCACGTGCTGGCAGATCAGACGATTGTTGTCGTTGTGGCTAAGGATGCCGTTGATCTCTTCCTGTGCATTGGCCAGAGCGATCTTGTCGTTGGTAGCCAAATCGGATGCATTGGCGTGTGCCTGGAGCAATTTCTGCATGTCCGCCAGACGCATCACCACGCGGGATTTGTCGGTCGCCGCAATATGCCCATACAGGCCACCCGGCTCCATTTGCTTGCGGATGCGCGCCGAATCCTGCATGAAATTGTCCAGGGTTTGCGCCACCAGCGGCTTTTGTACCACCTGCACATCGCGGGCGACAGCACTGGTGAGGGCAAACGACGCCAAGGCCAGCGTCGCGGCGATGATCAAGAAGCGTTGCATTGCGGTCTCCTGTTTGGTCTGTGATCGGGAAAGTACGTCTTTCATCGTACATAACCGACATGACGATGTCAACGATGGATTTCGTAGATTGGAAAGAGCCGCTCAGCCCAGCTGCGAGCGCCGCTTGCGCACGCGCCGGACGATGTATTCGACGATCTCGCCGGCCACGTCCACGCCGGTCGCCGCCTCAATGCCTTCCAGGCCCGGCGAGGAATTGACCTCCAGCACCAGCGGGCCGCGTCGCGAGCGCAGCAGATCCACGCCCGCCACATTCAACCCCATCGTGCGCGCAGCATGCAGTGCGGCATCGGTTTCGCGTTCGCTCAATTGCACCGGCGTAGCCGACCCGCCGCGATGCAGATTAGAGCGGAATTCCCCCGCGCGGCCCTGACGCCGCATCGCAGCCACCACCTTTCCGCCGACCACGAAACAGCGGATATCGGCGCCACGCGCCTCGCGAATGAATTCCTGCACGAGGAAATTCGCGTACAGGCCGCGGAATGCCTCGATCACGCTTTGCGATGCCGACTGTTTCTCCGCCAGCAGCACGCCTTGCCCTTGCGAGCCTTCGTTGAGCTTGATCACGTGCGGCGGCTCGCCAAGCATGGCCAACAGGTCGGCGGTGTCGTCGGGATTGTCTCCGAACACGGTCGTCGGCAGACCGATGCCTTCGCGCGCCAGCAGTTGCAGACAACGCAATTTGTCACGCGCGCGCAGGATCGCGTCCGAGGAATTGGGCGAATACACGCCCATCATCTCGAGCTGGCGCAGGACCGCGGTGCCGTAGAACGTGATCGATGCGCCGACCCGCGGGATCACCGCATCGTAATCGGCCAGCGCACGACCTTGGTAATGCACGGAAAAATCGCCTGGCGCTATGCGCATGTAACAGCGCAAGGGATCAAGCACGCGCACGCGATGGTTGCGTGCACGCGCGGCCTCGACCAGCCGTCGAGTCGAATAGAGTTTGGTATTGCGCGACAGAATCGCGATTTTCATGGCACGCCCGCCCCTTGGCGCGCACGCAGTCGCCCGCAAACATAGGCCAGGTCCGGATCGACGCGGAAGCGTCCGCGCAAGGCCGAGCGTCCGAGCAACATCGGAAACAGCATGTTGCGGCGGTCACTCAGATTGATTTCGGCTTCCCAGCTCGCGCCAGCGAGACCGATGCGCGTGCGGATGAACCAGCGCTCGCCGATGCGACCACCGGAATCGGTGACTCGACGGCGATCCACAGCGGGCGCTTCGCAAATCACGCGACGCTCACTGCGCCGCCGGGGCGCAACGGTGAAGCGCAGCCAGGTGCTGTCGTCGCGGCGGAATTCCTCAATCGTTTCCACATGCAGGGCCGACGAACGTGCGCCGGTGTCGATCTTGGCCTTGATCGCCGCAAGCCCGAGGTCGGGCAGCGACAGCCATTCGCGCCAGCCGATTACCGGAAGATCGTGCATGCTGCCGCCGTGCGCGTGGATGAAGGTGGAGCGGGTGAAGGGAATCGAACCCTCGTCAGTAGCTTGGGAAGCTACAGCTCTGCCATTGAGCTACACCCGCGGCCGGCCGTAACTCTACGGGGTCGGTGCGATCCGGGCAATGGCACACCCCGCACCGCCAGCTTGCCGGCACCTGAACGCACTGGCAGACAGCGCGCGGCAAACGGCGTGGGAAGGCGGCGGTTCAGTTTCACTGCGCCAAGATTTTGAGCGTAAAGTAAGACCGCCGGAAGCCCACGCCAGCCGGCAGATTGTTTCACCCACCGCAGAACGCATCAAGGAGCATTGTCATGTTGCGACATCTTCGATTCGCTGTGTTGGCGGCCGGCTCGGCGCTGACCTTTTCCGCCCTGGCACAGCCGGCGCCGGACAACAGCGCGGCGGTCGATCCGCCCAGCCGTGTCGCGCGCTTGTCCTACATTCATGGCGATGTCAGCTTCGTGCCCGCGGGCGAGAACGACTGGGTACAGGCACCATTGAACCGCCCGCTGATTACCGGCGACAAACTGTGGACCGACCGCGACTCACGCGCCAGCCTGGAAATGGGCGACGCCGCCGTGCGCATGGATCAGAGCACGAGTTTCGACTTTCTCAATTTGACCGACAACGCCGCACAGATGGAGCTGACCCAGGGCACGCTGAATTTGCGCGTGCGCCGCCTGTACGACGGCCAGAGTTACGAGATCGACACGCCGACGCTGGCGTTCGTCGTCAATCGCGTCGGCGAATTTCGCATCGACGTGGAGCCGAACGGGCAATCGACGCTCGTCACCGTGCTCAGCGGCGGCGGCGACGTGTACGGCGAGGGCGGGGCACGCTTTGCCGTGGACGAAGGCCAGTCGGTGGCATTCCACGATCCGCAATTGCGCGACTACCAGGTCAGTGATCTGCCGCGCCCGGATGCGTTCGACGATTTCTGCCATGCGCGCGACACGCGCTGGGACAATTCGTCCTCGCGTCGCTATGTGTCCGAAGACGTGATCGGTTACCAGGATCTGGACGACTACGGCCAGTGGAGCGACGTACCCGAATATGGCAACGTGTGGTATCCGACGTCCGTGGCCGTGGGCTGGTCGCCGTATCATTACGGCCACTGGGGCTGGGTCGGTGCGTACGGCTGGACCTGGATCGACGATGCGCCTTGGGGGTTCGCACCGTTTCACTATGGGCGTTGGGCCAACGTTGGCGGCCGTTGGGGATGGTGCCCCGGCCCGATTGCGGTGCGTCCTGTGTACGCGCCCGCGCTGGTCGCCTTCGTCGGCGGTTTCGGCGGCGTCGGCATCTCGGTCGGTGGCCCGATCGGCTGGTTCCCGCTGGGCTACCGCGACCCCTATTTTCCGCCCTACCGCGTCAGCCGCGGTTATTTCAACCGCATCAACGTGAGCAACACGGTCATCAACAACACCGTGATCAACAACTACTACGGCAACTACTCACGCGGCAACGTCAATTACACGCAAATCCGCTACGCCAACCGCAATATCGCTGGTGCGGTGACGGCAGTACCGGCGGCGGCCTTCGTCGGCGCGCGCCCGGTTGCCGGCGCCGCGGTCGCGATCAATCGCACCGCATTCGCCAATGCGCGCGTCTCGGGCTTCGCAGCGCTCGCGCCAACTCGTGCCAGCCTTGCACCCGCAGTTGCCGCGCGTGGGGTTCCTGCTGCGGCGGTGCTCAAGCGCCCGATCGTTGCCGCCACACGCCCGCCCGCGCCGGTCGCATCGTTCGCGCAGCGCAGGGCGGTCCTGGAGAAAAACCCCGGCCGGCCGTTGAACGAGCATGAGTTGCGCGGCCCTGCGATCGCCGCCGGTGCAGTAGCCGGTGGCGCGGCCGCAGCGCACGCCATGGCTGCGCGTCCGAACGTACGGGTGGTCACCCAACATGGTGCGCCGCTGCGCGAGTCCGCACCTGCCCTACCCGCGCGCGCCGCGATAAACGCACGCCCTGCGGCTCCGTCCGCGATCCGTCGCGCCAATCCGGCGACGCGTGAAAGTGCACGCCCGGCGACAACAGTGCAAGGCGCGGCCCCGGCTGCCGCGAGCGAAGCGCCTCGACATCTGGACTCGTCGCGCTTCGCCCATCCAGGCAATAGCGTGCGCGAGGCGCAACCGACACGACCGCTCAACACCCCAGCGCGCATCGCACCCAGCCGCACCATCGAACACGCCGCCCCGGTGCGCCAGCCACCGCGCGTGGAGGAAAAGAGCGATAAGGGAGGCAACCCAGGCGGCGCGTCCGCGTATAGCGGCCGACCTGAATCCCATGCTCCAGTGCCACAACGCAGCGTGCAGACCTACCATCCGCCACAGTCGGTACAACACACACCGGTGCAGACGCGACAGGAATATCACGCGCCAGTTGTGCAACCCCGTCAGGAATACCACGCGCCTGCACAGCCGCGGCAGGAATACCACGCGCCGGCGGCGCAACCGCGACAGGAATATCGCGCACCGCCGGTGCAGCATCAGCCGCCGCCGGAGCGCAAGAAAGAAGACAAGAAAGAAGACAAAAAACAAAACGGCGGCGGTCGGTGATCGCACGCAAGTTCGTCCTTCCAGCGCCCGGCATGTCCGGGCGCTGCGTTTTCTGGCGCTGAAATTTCGCTATGCGCACGGATGCGACTAAACTACGCTCATGCTCACGATCGTGCTGAACGGACAGCCACGCCAATTGACACCCGGATGCAATCTGCTCGAACTGCTCGATAAAGCCGGATATGCCGGCCGCCGCATCGCAGTCGAAATCAATCGCGAGATTGTGCCCCGTAGTCTGCATGCGCACCGCCAGATCCGCGATGGCGACCGCATCGAAATCGTGCACGCTTTGGGAGGTGGATGAGCCATGAACGCACAACGGCAACCTGTTGCCGAACCCACCGCCGACCCGCTCGTCATCGCCGGCCGTGCCTACCGCTCGCGTCTGCTTACCGGGACCGGGAAGTTCAAGGATCTGGACGAAACCCGCCGGGCCACCGAGGCCGCTGGCGCGCAGATCGTTACTGTGGCCATCCGCCGCAGCAATATCGGCCAGGACAAGAACGCACCAAACCTGCTCGACGTGCTGCCACCGCAAAAGTATACGATTTTGCCGAATACCGCCGGCTGCTACACGGCCGACGATGCGGTACGCACCTGCCGGCTGGCGCGCGAACTGCTCGACGGCCAGAACCTGGTCAAGCTCGAAGTGCTGGGCGATCAGAAGACCTTGTTTCCGGACGTGGTGCAAACCCTCAAGGCCGCGGAAATCCTGGTCGCGGAGAAATTCGAGGTGATGGTGTACACCAGTGACGATCCGATCCTGGCGCGCCGCCTGCAGGAAATCGGCTGCGTCGCGATCATGCCGCTGGCCGCACCGATCGGATCGGGTCTGGGTATCCAGAATCGCTGGAACATTCTGGAAATCGTCGAGAACGCCAAGGTGCCCGTGCTGGTCGACGCCGGTGTCGGTACCGCATCGGATGCGGCGATTGCGATGGAGCTGGGCTGCGACGGCGTGCTGATGAATACCGCCATTGCCGGCGCGACGGATCCGGTGCGCATGGCCGGCGCGATGAAACTGGCGGTCGCGGCCGGACGCGAAGCGTTCCGTGCCGGACGCGTTCCGCGCAAGCGTTACGCCTCCGCGTCGAGCCCGATCGATGGCACCATTGGGTGAGCCGGAGCATTCGCGAGCTGCGTTGAAGCACTGCTCGCGCCGGCGAACGACTCGACACGGATGTCGAGGCTGGCAAACGCACCAGGGATGGTTCGTGGAGAATCCGGTGTCGCACATCACGAATCCTTTGCCAATGGATCACAAGCGCCACATCCGCAGTTTCGTCTTGCGCCAGGGACGATTCACCCCCGCGCAGCAACGCGCGTTCGCCCAGCATTGGCCACACTATGGTCTGGAAGTCGGCACGGGTATTCCGGACTGGACGCAGGTGTTCGGACGCACGGCACCGCTGGTGCTGGAAATCGGTTTCGGCAATGGCGAGCAGCTGCTGTGGTCGGCGCAGCACGAGCCGGACAAGAATTTCCTCGGGGTGGAAGTGCATCGTCCCGGCGTCGGCCGCCTGCTCAACGCATTGGCGGCGCAACAGGTGGAAAATGTGCGTTTGTACAATCACGATGCGGTCGAGGTGCTGGGCACAGCCATCGCTTCGGCAGCGCTCGCCGAGGCACGGGTGTATTTTCCCGATCCGTGGCCGAAGAAACGTCAGAACAAACGCCGTTTGATCCAGCCGGAATTCGTCGCGCATCTCGCCACCCGCGTGGCTGCAGGCGGTCGCTTGCATCTGGCGACCGACTGGGCGGACTATGCCATGCACATGCGCGGGGTACTCGACCAATCCGCCTTCTGGCGCAATGCGGGTGGCACCGGCGGCTTCATCGCGCGACCACCGTGGCGTACGCAAACGCATTTCGAACGGCGCGGATCGCGCCTGGGCCACGGCGTGTGGGATCTGCTCTATGAACGCTGTTGACCGCCACTACTGACACCGACCAACAACAATAAACCCCGATGCACAGGCCCGCATGAACCCCGGACTCGTCCTCACCAACGACATGATGCTCGTACTCGGGCTGCTGGCGTTCACGGTGCTGATGCTGGTGCTGGAGTGGATTCGCGGCGATCTTGTCGCGTTGCTGGTGGTCGTGGTCATCGGCATCACCCGGCTGATTCCGGTCGAACAACTTTTCGAAGGTTTTGCGGGCAACGCGGTGATCTCGCTGATTGCGGTGATGATCATGGGTGCGGGCCTGGATCGCACCGGTGTGTTGAACAAGGCGGCCAGCTTCATTCTGCGCCTGGCCGGCGGCGTCGAATCGCGCCTGGGCCTGCTCATCAACACCATGGCCGGCGCGCTGTCGTCGGTGATCCAGAGTCAAGCACTGGCCGCTCTGTTCCTGCCGGTGACCAGCCGTGTCAGCGCGCGCACCGGCGTGCCGCTGTCGCGCCTGCTGCTGCCAATGGCATTCTGCATCCTCGCCGGCACCAACATGACGATGATCTCGAACTCGCCGTTGATCCTGCTCAACGACCTGATTGCCAGCGCCAACCGCAACCTGCCGCCCGGCGCGCAGACCATCGAACCATTTTCGCTGTTCGCCATCGCGCCGATCGGTTTGGCGCTGCTGCTTGCCGGGCTGACCTACTTCGCCCTGTTCACACGGCGCCTGCTGCCGGCCGATGAGGAAAGCCAGAACGTCACGCCCGGCCGCACAGAAACCTACTTCGCCGAGACCTATGGCATCGCTGGCGACGTGTTTGAGCTGACCGTCACCGCGGAAAGCCCGCTGGTGGGTATGAGCATTGTCGAGGCCGAGGCACTCCACGGCGCGCCGTTGATCCTGGCGATCAAGAACGGCGATGAAACGCGACTCGCACCGCCGGCCGACACCATGATCTGGGTCGGCACCGTACTCGGTGCCCTGGGCAAGCGCGAACAGGTCAACGAATTCGCGAATCTGAACCTGCTGCGAGCGCAGTCGCGACTGGCCGTGTTCCGCGACATGTTCAATCCCAACCGCGCCGGCATCGCTGAAGCTGTGGTGCCGCCGAACTCACGCTTCATCAAGCAGGCGGTGAGCGATATCCGCCTGCGCAAGCGCTTCGGCATCAGCGTGCTGGCGGTCTACCGCGGCGAGGAAGTGTTCCGCGAAGACCTGCGCAAGATCACTTTGCGCGCCGGCGATACCCTGGTGCTGCACGGATTATGGCGCGACCTGACCATGGCCGCCGAAGACCGCGATTTCGTGGTCGTCACCGATTACCCGAAAGAAGATCACCGCCCGAGCAAAATTTGGCACGCGATCGTGTTCTTCGCACTCGCGATGAGCCTTGGCCTGTTCACCGATGTCAAGTTGTCCGTGGCGATGATGACCGGTGCGGTGGGCATGCTGCTGGCTGGCGTGTTGAATATGGACGAGGCCTATCGCGCGGTCAACTGGAAAACGATCTTCATCCTCGCCTGCCTGATCCCGCTTGGTTGGGCGATGGATTCCACCGGCACCGCGGCCTGGATCGCGCAGGAAGCACTGCGTTATCTGGGCAGCTTGCCGCAGTGGGCGCTGCAAGCCTGTGTTGCCATCCTCGCCCTGCTGTTTTCGCAGATCATGTCCAACGTCGGCGCTGCGGTGATGATGGTACCGATGGCGATCAACTTCGCGCTCGCGTCCGGCGGAAATCCGGCCGCGTACGCGCTGATCGTGGCGGTCTCGACATCCAACACGTTTCTGATTCCCGCGGCCAGCCCGGTGCTGCTGGTCGTGGCCGGCCCCGGCAACTACTCGAGCCGCGATTTCCTGCGCGTGGGCCTGCCGCTCACCGTGCTGATGCTCGTGGTGCTGCTGGTGGCGGTGAATCTCGTGTTCCATTGACCGGATTTGCTTGCGCTGGTAGCGCCGCGTTGCAGTAGAATGTCCACTGGAATCCGCTCCGCACGGATGCGCATCGCATCATCGGAGGTTCGCCATGATCCGTTATCTTCTGGCTCTGGTTCTGTCCGTCCCCGCCCTGGCCGCATTCGCCGCAGCAGATAGCTGCAGCGTGTCTGGCACTGCGTTTGATTTTGGAGGTCGCCCGCAACGCGCAGCTGTGGTGCGCCTGCTTGACATGCAGACGCGGCAGGCTGCTTTCGCCGCCGCCAATGCGCACGCCGGCTACGTGTTCGCCGATCTCACGCCGGGTGTGCAGTACCGGCTGGATTTGCTCGGCGCACCGATCGCGGTCACTGGCACGCATCTGCCGACGCGTTCGATCATCGGCATGTCGCCCGCGTTCGCCTGCAGCGATGGACAACGCGCTCGTGCGGATGTCCGCGCGGCCGTTGATTGACGCAGTCAAGCCAGACAAACCTCGTCGTCGATCACCTCGACCGGCACTGAGCGCAGGCTCGCGCCGCGGCACGGGCCACCCCGGCAATGGCCGTCGCCGAGCCCGAACGTAGCGCCGTGCGCGGCGCAGATGAGAAGTCCGTTGTCAATCAGGAATTTGCCCGGTGCGTACTCCAGGCGCCGACCGGCATGCGGGCATTCGTCGTGGTAAGCGGCAACGCGCGCGCCGGCACGCACCAGGATCAGATCGAATCCACCCGTACTCGAATCCACATGCACGGCGATGGCACCTCCATCGGCGATGGCATCGAGCCGGCATAACGATTTTCTAACGTCCATTGGCGTATCAACGTTTGCCTCGGCCTGCGCGAGCACAGGTCGACCGGCCCGAATCACCGCACCATTCTGCCACAGGAAGCGATACGGCCATGTTCACTTGGCGCTGGATCCAACGTCCGCAAAACCCTGCACTGCGACTGCTGCTGGCGGTGCTCGGCATTGTTTTCGTGGTCGGCATTCTCGTGCTCGGGTTCTTCGCCGTGGTGGCGTTCGCCGTCATCGGCGGCATCGTTGCATTGTTGCGCGCGCTCGGGCGCCCGCGCGCGCCCGCTGCGCGCACGCGCGATCCGCAAGTGATCGAAGGCGAATACGTCGTCGTGCGCAACGATCCCGCGCTCAAGCACTGATAGCGGTTCCACCATTTGCATGACCAGTGGCGCTGTCGCGGTGCCCTGGCAACCGCTATCGTGCGCGTTCGCCAATCCGCACCCGCACCATGAACGATTCTACCGTCACCACCACTCCGGCCAGCACGCGTCTGCTCGTACCCCTGGCCCTGCTAGGCGTGTACCTCATATGGGGTTCGACCTATCTGGCCATCCGCATCGGTCTTGGCGGCTATCCACCCTTTCTATTGGCCGCGATCCGATTCCTTGTCGCCGGTGGCTTGATGTTTGTGTTTCTGCGCTGGCGGGGGTTCGCGCTGCCGACGCCGCGGCAATGGCTCAATTGCGCGGTCGCCGGAACCTTGCTGCTGGGTCTCGGCAATGGTCTGGTGTGCTACGCCGAGCAAAGCGTGCCGTCGGGCATTGCCGCCGTTGCCGTCGCCAGCATGCCGCTGTTTGCCGCGCTGTTTGCCGGCCTGTATCGACAATGGCCCAGCCGCATGGAATGGATCGGCTTGGCGGTAGGCTTCGTCGGCGTGATCGTGCTCAATCTTGGCGGAGGTTTGCGCGGCTCGCCGCTGGGTGCGCTGGCGCTGGTCAGCGCCGCCGCGTCGTGGGCGTTTGGATCGGTTTGGAGCCGGCGCCGCGACATGCCGCATCCGGCGATGAGTACCGCCGCGCAGATGCTGTGCGGCTGCGTTGCGCTTGGCATCTTCAGCCTGCTCGGCGGCGAGCGCATGCATGCGCTGCCGTCCCTGCATGCGAGCTTCGCGCTGGCCTATCTGGTCGTGGCCGGATCGATCCTTGGCTTCAGCGCCTACATCTATCTGCTGCACAACGTGCGCCCGGCGCTGGCGACCAGTTATGCCTACATCAATCCACCCGTGGCCGTGTTGATCGGCGTGGCTTGGGGCGGCGAGTCGGTGCATCCGCTGGATCTGGCGGGCATGGCCGTCATCCTCGCCGGCGTAGGTGCGATCACGCTGGCCAAGACCAAACGCTGAGACGTTACTGCTCGCGCAACGCCACCGTAACCGGCACGCGCGCGGCACGCATCGCCGGAAACAACCCGCCGACGAACCCGATGGCCAGCGCCCATTTGATGCCGGTCCATAGCAAGCTTGGTGAGACCTTGAACTGGAACGTCAGTTGGCCAACGCCGCCGGCAAGCGTGGACGCGGTATAGCCGTTGAAAATCAGCCAGGCGATGGCACCGCCGATCAGGCCACCGATCAATGCCAGCAACATGGTTTCAAGCATCACTGCGACCACCACGGGAAGTCCGCGAAAACCGATGGCGCGAAGCGTCGCGATTTCGCGCGCACGCATCGCAACCGTTGCGAACATGGTATTCAAGGCGCCGAAGCCCGCACCGATCGCCATGATCACGCCCACGACCATTCCGATGATGCGGATCACCTTGGTCATGCCTTCAGACTGCTTGCTGAAATAGTCGGCAGTCGTGCTGATATCGACCTGCACGCGCGGGTCGCTGCTCAAGGCTGCCTTGAGCGTATCGAACGCAGACGGACTGGTCAGGCGCACGCTAACCGATGTGCGCGAACTGCCACGCCGATAGGCCGACGCGACGACCCCCGCATCGCCCCACACTTCCGAATCCATCGAATCGCCTGCGTGGAATACACCGACGACTGTCCAGGTCTGGCTACCCAGTTTGATGTCGTGCCCCGGTTCGAGCCCTGCAAATTTGGATTGTGCGCCAGTGCCGACGACCAGTTCGCGCAAACCGCTTTTGAACTTGCGACCCTTGATTAATTTCACTTCCGTCCGCAGCGTCCACGCTTCGTCGCCGACGCCGCGCAGTTGCACGCTACCAGTTTCGTCCGGATCGCCGCCCTTGATCGGAAGATTGGCCGCCACCACCAATTCCGGCGATGCGATCGGCTTGCCATCCGCATCGCGTGCTATGCCGGGCGCCTGCTCGATCACAGTCACGTTGTCATGCGCAAGCACCGAGGAAACTTCGGCAGCCGAACCGCCGCGCATGACGATTGCCGTGTCGTCGCTGCCGCTGCGACGCAAAGTGTCCTGATAGCCTTCGGCCATCGCCAGCATCGCGACCAGAACGGCGACAACCCCAGCTATGCCGATGACAACCACCGACGAGGCACCGATACGCTGCGACAACGTGCTCACGCCCACGCCGGTAACCGAACTGGCTTGACGTCCGCGTCGCGTCAGCAACATCCATAGGGCAAACACGACGGCGAGCACCAGCAACGCCTGCCATGGAAGTAGCGTCCACGCAGCGATTCCGATCACGACGATGAGGGTCATGCCAAGGCCGAGCAGGAACGATTTCAGTTTACGCATGTTCGTGATCTCCTCACCGTCCGGCCAGTGCGTCGACGATGTTCAAACGCATCGCCCGAATCGCCGGCAATGCGCCCACCAGCAAACCAATCGCGAACATCAGGGACAGGCCGAGCAGCCAACTGCTCAACCCAACCGGCGGCATATTGATCACACCGCCACTACCCGCGCTGATGCCCGGACCGAGCACCGCCGCGAGTCCCAATCCAAGCACGCCGCCAATCAAGACCAGCAGTACCGATTCGGCCAGCACCAGCATCAACACGCTGGCGCTCGAAAAGCCGATCGTCTTCAATACTGCCAATTCCGAGGTGCGTTCCCGCACTGCCTGCGCCATGGTGTTGCCGGTCAACAACAACAACGTGAAAAATACCGCGCCCATGATCGAACCTACGATCAGGCCGATGTCGGCCAACTGCTTGATCCACGATGCCGTGGCCGCCTGTTCGCTCTGGGTCTTGGTCTCGTGGTCGGAGTTGGCCGACAACGCATCGATCGCCTTGGCCACGTCATCGGCCTTGTTCACGTCAGTAACACGGGTGACATACCAGCCCACGCGACCGTGGTTGTATGGCGTAGAGTCGTCGAAGTATTTCCAGTGCAGGAAAATAGCGCCATCGAAAAAATTGCGGCCGGCACCAGACTTCGGCTTCATGATGCCGACGATATCGAAATTCCAGTTCTTGCTGCCATCGGCGTTCGGGAAAATGTTGGATATCAGCGGAAGCTTGTCGCCCACCTTCCAGTGAAAACGCGCCGCAAGCGAATCGCCTACCAGCACGCCGGTTCGGGTCATGTCGAACTGCTTGCGCACGTCCGGACTGATGTCGATCTCCGGATACAGATCGATGTAATTCGGACTCACCGCAAAACTGAAAATCTGGTTGTGCGGGTCCTGATACGCGCCGCCGAACCAATTGGCGTACGCCACATCCTTCACCCCGGGCACGGTCGCAATTTGCGAATCCAGAGCCAGCGGCAAGGTTTCGATAAACGAAAGGCGTGAGCCGGTCTGCAGGCGTTCCGCTCCAGCCGCGCTTTTGCCGGCATCGGCGAAGCTGTGGCGCACGCCGTCGAGCATGCCGAACAACAGGAACGCTGCCAGAATCGACACCAGCGTCAGGAACGTGCGCGTCTTACGTCGAAACAGCGCGGCCCAGATCAAATGCAGATATTTCATGGCTGCGCTCCGTCAGGCGTGTTGCGCTTGTTCTACGAGTGTGCCCTTGTCCAGATGCAGCGTATGCGTGGCGTGTTCGGCTGCCTTCGGATCGTGGGTCACCATGATGATGGTCTTGCCATGCTCGCGGTTAAGCCTCTGCAGCAGATTCAGCACTTCCTCCGCTGATTGTCGATCCAGGTCGCCAGTCGGCTCGTCACAAACCAGTAACGTGGGATCGGACACGATCGCACGCGCGATCGCCACGCGCTGCTGCTGACCACCGGAAAGCTCGCCGGGCTTGTGCGTAGCTCGATCGGACAGCCCGACCAGCTGCAACGCCACGGCCGCGTTTTTCTTGCGCTGCGCGGCCGAGAGTTTGGTCAGCAACAGCGGCAGTTCCACGTTTTTCTGCGCGCTGAGCATCGGCAGCAGATTGTAGAACTGGAACACGAAGCCGACGTGAGCCGCGCGCCATTTCGCCAGCGCGCCCTGACCGAGCTGGTCGATGCGCGCGCCGCCCACGGCAATGCTGCCGTCGCTGGGTGAATCCAGGCCGCCGATAAGATTGAGCAGGGTGGTCTTGCCCGAACCCGACGGGCCCATCAGGCAAAGAAAATCGCCTCGGGCGATATCCAGATCGATGTGATGCAGCACTTCGACCTTTTGTTTGCCGCGTTCGTATACTTTGCTGACATTGCGGATTTCTACCAATGTGCTCATCGTTCAATCCTCATCGAATTCAATTCATTTGGCGGCGGTTGCGACCGCCACTTTTGCACCGTCATTCATGTCTGCCGGCGGCTGCTTGACCACGCGCGTGCCTGCGGCTATGCCTTCGACCAGGCGCAAATCGGAATACGTTTGTCCCGGTGTCACGACGTGCAGTTGCGCGCGGTCGCCGTCGATGACGAACACGCCGCTTTTGCCGTCGCGCTGCACGATCGCGCTTGCCGGCACCAGTACGCCTTGCGGAACGACGGCTCCAGTTTTTTTCGCTTCCTCCAGAAACGACACGCGCACGCCCATGTCCGGCAGGATGCGCGCATCCTTTTGATCGATCGCGATGCGTACTTTCACCGTGGCCTTGCTGCGGTCGGCGGTGGGGATGATCGCGATGACATGCGCTGGGATCGTCCAGTTGGGATACGCATCAAGCACCGCCTGCGCCGCTTGTTTGGGTTGCACCCGGTTGATATAGGCCTCGTTGACATCGACCTCGATCTCGAGCGAATCCATGTCGACGATCGTACCCACCCCGGTGCGGGTAAAGCCGCCACCGGCCGACAATGGCGACACAATTTCGCCCACCTGCGCAGCCTTGGCAATGATGACGCCGGCAAACGGCGCGCGCACGGTGGTGTAATCCAGTTGCACCTGCGCATAGGCTACACCCGCACGCGCCACCTCAATCTGCTTGCGCTGCGCGTTGGTTTGCGCAGCCAGCGTCTGCACCTGGGTCTGCGCGGTTTCCAGTGCCTGCCTGGAGGTCAGGTGCCGCCCGATCAAATCCTGCTGGCGCGATTCATCGCGTCGCGCCTGTGCCAGTTGCGCCTCAAATTGCGCCAACGTGGCCTGCGCAGCATGCAGTTGCGCCTGCGCCTGTTCCAGCCCGGCTTTCTGCGCAGTACTTTCCAGATGTGCCAGTACCTGACCTTTGTCGACGTGTTCGCCTTCCTCGATCAGCACCTCGGTCAGCGTGCCGGTAATCTGCGCCGACACCGTCGCCTCGCGCCGCGCGGTGACATAGCCGGTCGCCTGCAAGACCGCGGTATCGCCGCCGCCTGCGCTCGGCGCGACTGCGCTCGCTGCCTGCACCTCGAAGCGCTGGCCGCCAAAGGAAACCCACGCCGCCCCACCGATGAGCATAATGGCAAGCACAACCGCGCCGACGATCCACGGCCAGCGCAATGCCCCGCCGCTGTCCTCGCGATGGTGCTTGTCGATACGCAGTTCCTTCAACAAATCGGATTGGTCCATTGGGCTTGGGTCATAACGAGCGAGCGTGCAAGTGTGCCATAGACTCGCAGCCGGCGGCACACCGCAACAGGGCCGGTGGTCACGATTCGCGGGTGACAAGTGTCAGGCAGGCCGATGTTTGCGCAACCGGCGGAAAAACCGCATGCTGTCGCCCGATTCGCCGGGAAAAACAACGATGCGCTGGTTTAGTATACTTTTTCTCGTCATTGGCCTGGCCCTGCTGGCCGGTGGCGGCGCGCTCTGGCGCAACCATGCTAACTTCGCCGCGCACGCGGCGCACGCGGATGGCACGGTCACGGATCTGATCTACCGCAGCGGTTCCAAGGGCGGAACCTACGTCCCGGCGGTGCAGTTCGATGCCGACGGACGTGTCGTGCACATCACCGGCGCAACCGGTTCCAACCCGGCTGCCTACAGCCGCGGGGAGCATGTCGCGATCCTGTATCCGCCGGGCAACTCCGAAGCCGGTCGTATCGACAGTTTCATGGAAGACTGGTTCGGTCCGCTGTTGTTGGGCGGCATGGGTCTGCTCTTCGCCGCGATCAGCGTCGGCACCATCGTCGGCGCATTGCGCACGCGCCACACCGATCGTTGGCTGGCAACGAACGGGCTGCGTGTGCAGGCCAAATACGAAGGCGTGGAATCAGGCAACCTGCAAGTGAACGGACGCGATTCGTACCGGCTCAAGTGCCAGTGGCAACACCCGGTCACACAAAATGTATACATTTTTCACAGTGCCCGTATCTGGTTCGATCCGACCCAATTCGTCAAGCGCGATATGCTCGACGTGCTCGTGAACATGGATAATCCGAAGCGCTACGAAGTGGACATTTCCTTTCTGCCCAAATCCGGTTGAGCGGCATGCGTTACGTCTTTCCCGCACCCGCCGCGGCCAGCGCAGCGATCGCCGACAGCGACGCGCGGTTTGCCGTGCATCGCATCTATTGCATCGGCCGCAACTACGCCGAACACGCGGTGGAGATGGGTGCGGCGGTGGATCGCGGCAACCCGGTGTTCTTCTGCAAGCCGGCCGACGCCGTGGTCGCCGACGGCGCAACCATTCCCTATCCACCCGCAACCCACGAACTGCATCACGAGGTGGAGATGGTTGTGGCGCTGCATTCGGGCGGTGCGGATATCGCCGAAGCCGATGCGCTCACGCATGTGTTCGGCTATGCCGTCGGACTGGATCTGACCCGCCGTGACTTGCAGGCAGCGGCCAAGACCAAGGGTATGCCGTGGGACGCGGCGAAGGCGTTCGACCATTCCGCACCGTTGTCGGCGATCCGGCCGGCCGCGCAAATCGGCCATCCGCGAACGGCGGCACTCACGCTCGAAGTCAACAGCGCGCTACGCCAGCAGGCCGATATAGCGCAGATGGTCTTTGCCGTTCCGGAAATTCTGGCGCGACTGTCGCGGCTGTGGACGCTCGCACCCGGCGATTTGATCTTCACCGGCACGCCGGCGGGTGTCGGTGCGCTTGCGCGCGGCGACCATTTCCGCGCACGGCTGGAAGGAGTTGCCGAACTGCACGGACACATCGCCTGATCACGTGTTTTTGCGCTACAGTCGGTGAGTCGCACCGGGGAACGACGGTGCGCTTCATTCCTCTTTCCAAGGAGACCAGCGCATGAGTTTTTTCAGCGAATTCAAAACCTTTGCAATGAAGGGCAATGTGGTCGACATGGCCACCGGTATTGTGATCGGCGCGGCATTCGGCAAGATCGTCTCATCGCTGGTGGCAGGCATCATCATGCCACCCATCGGTTTGCTGATCGGCGGTATCGATTTTTCCGAAATCAAAACCGTGATCAAGGCTGCCGGCGCCAATGGCAAGGGTGAAGTGGCGATCCTATGGGGCGGTTTCTTCAATACCGTCATCAGTTTTATCATCGTCGCCTTCGCGATCTTTTTGGTGATCAAGGTAATGAACCGGATGATGAAGAAACAGGAAGCAGCGCCCGCCGCGCCGGCAGCCGATGTCGTGCTGCTGACCGAAATTCGCGATCTGCTCAAGACACAGAAATAACCGTATCCACTGGCTGGAACCCTGGGCGCGGCGCTGCCCCGGTTTCAGCTGCGTGGTCGACGTTGCGGCCGCGCGGTTTGGCGCTGGCGCCAGTATTCGCCGAACAGCACGGCGGCGCTCGCGGCCACGTTGAGACTTTCCACCGCGCCAGTGCCGGGGATCGTCAGATGCAATGCGGCGCGGTCAATGAGTGCCTGGCGCATGCCGCCACTTTCGGCGCCGAGCACGAAAACCAACCGTTGCGGCAGCTGCGCCGAGTACGGCGATTCGCCTTCGCGCGGCACGCTCGCCGCGACGATGAATTCCGCATTGCGTAGCGCCCCGAGCACATCCTCGCCGCTGCGGATTTGCGCTACCGGCACAGCCTCCGCGCCGCCTTCAGCGACGCGGTACGCGGCGCCGGACAAGGCCAGCGCGGAGTCCTCCGGCAGGATCAGACCGTGCACACCAAAGTTGGCCGCACTGCGCAGCACCGCGCCGAAATTGTGCGGATTGCCCACGCCATCCAGCCACACGAGCAGCGCCGGTTGCGGCGGCTTCGGCAGCCGTTGCAGCAATGCGGACAGCGACTGCGGCGGTGGGCGCCGTGCCTCGAAGCAAAC
Organism: Rudaea sp.; assembly: GCA_050737915.1. Taxonomy (GTDB): domain Bacteria; phylum Pseudomonadota; class Gammaproteobacteria; order Xanthomonadales; family Rhodanobacteraceae; genus Rudaea. The sequence continues at coordinate 20,250 of JBOHYL010000143.1, read as the reverse complement.
GCCTTCGTGGTGCGAGCTGGCGGTGAGTTTGTCCAGATCGGCCACTTCGACCACGCGATAGCCAAGCCGGTGCTGCACGCACCACGCCAGTACGGCTTGCAGATCCGGAATGCGCGATTGCAACAAGTATACTTTGCGCAAATCATGCGGACGGCGAGCGAACAAGGCCAGGCAGGCGTTGAGTCCGTACACGCGCATTTCGTCTGGATTGCGACGCGGCGCACGCAAACCTGGCGTATCCGGTGCTGGCGGAACTGGCGTAGAGTGGTCGTGCATCAGTGTTCGGAAGCCAACGCTTGGGCACCTGCAGGTACGGGCGCGTACCGTGGCACGCGGAACAACAATAGCAGCGGCAGCGTCGCCAGGGTCATCCAGGTCATCAGCCAGAAGTCGTTGATGTAGGCGATGGCTGCCGCTTGGCGGGTAACTTCGGCATTGAGCGCGGCCATGCCGAGGGCGGTATGCGCACTGGCTGGCAAGGCTTGGGCACCAAATGGCGTCAAACGCGAAGCCAGCTCGGCGTGATTGATCTGGGTATAGCGCGCGACCAGGGCAAACACGATCGAAATACCCACGCTCGAACCAATATTGCGTACCAGCGAATAGATGCCCGCTGCTTCGGTGCGTGCGGCCATCGGCAAGGTCGTGTAGGCGACGGTGGAGACGGGCACGAATACCAGCCCCAGGCCGATGCCTTGCACGATGCCTGCATTGATGATCGGCCATATCGGCACATCGGCGGAAAAGCCGGTCATCATCCACAACGAATAGGTCGTCGCGCAAATGCCAATGGCGACCAGCAAGCGCGGATCAACGCGCCATGTCATCAAGCGCCCCACCACCATCATCGCCACCAGTGTGCCAACGCCGCGCGGGGCGAGTAAAATTCCGGTGGTGATGACCGGATAATTCATCAGGGTTTGCAGATACGGCGGCAGCAAGGCCATGGTCGCATACAGCACCACACCGACGACGAAAATGAAAAGCGTCGCCACGCCGAAATTGCGATCGCGTAGCAGCCCAAGATTCACGAATGCGCGTTCACGCGTGTACCAGTGCACCCAGTACAAATAAAAACCAAGAAATGCCAGCGCCAACTCGATCTGGATTTCCACCGATCCGAACCAATCCTTTTCGTTGCCGCGATCGAGCATCAATTGCAGCGCCGCTATGCCAAGCGAGAGAAATGCGAAGCCGCGCCAGTCGAACCGGCTCTCGTGCGGTTCGTCCGGCGGCACGCTGGCGAGCACGCCGAACAGCGCGAGCGCACCGACCGGCACATTGATCAGAAACACCCAATGCCAGGAATAATTTTCGGTCAGCCAGCCGCCCAGCGGTGGCCCGAGAATCGGCCCGACCATGATGCCCATGCCCCACAACGCCATCGCCGATCCGTGTTTTTCGCGCGGAAACGAATCCAGCAGCGAAGATTGCGAGATCGGCACCAGTGCCGCACCGAACAATCCCTGCAACACGCGAAACGCCACCATCTCGCCGATGCCGGTGGCCATGGCGCAAAGAATCGAGGCGCCGGTAAATCCGGCAATAGCGATCACCAGCAGACGTTTGCGTCCCAGTCGCGCCGCCAGCCAACCGGTTGCCGGCGTGGCGATCGCCGCCGCCACGATATACGAGGTCAATACCCAGGCGATCTGATCCTGGGTCGCGGACAACGAACCCTGCATGTGCGGCAAGGCCACATTGGCGATCGTGGTGTCGATCACCTGCATCAAGGTCGCCAGCATGATCGAAAAGACCAGCAGCGGCAGGTTTTCCACCTCACGATGGCTGGCGGCGGCGTGAGTCATGCGCGAATCAGCGCTGCGTCAACGCCACGCGTGTGCGCGGCGCGGCTCGCGCACCTTCGATGCGGCCAAGCAGCGAGTTCTGCTTGCCGGTATCGATTTCCACGTTCGCGCTCATGCCGGCGCGCAAGGTCGGGCCCCGGTTCTGATCGTCGATGGCGATGCGCACCGGAATGCGCTGCACGATCTTGACCCAATTGCCAGTGGCGTTTTGCGCCGGCAATACCGAAAACCGCGCGCCGGATGCCGGACTGATCGACGCGACATGGCCTGTCCAGGTGTGATCGGGATAGGTGTCGACATACACCCGGACCGGCTGGCCGACGCCAACGTGGGTCAGTTCGGTTTCCTTGAAGTTCGCATCCACCCAGACCTGGGTCGCGACCAGCGGCATCGCCGCTTGGCCCACTTGCAAAAAGTCGCCGGGGCGCAGATCGGTTTTGCCGATTACACCATCCGCCGGCGCACGCACGGTGGCGTGATCCAGATCGAGTTGGGCCTTGTCCAATTGTGCCTTGATCATCTTGTACCCGGCCAGATCTTGCACCGGTGTTTTTTCATCGCCACCAAGCAGGTTCTTGTTCTTGGCCACGGTGGCCGCGTCGCTGTCGCGTTTGCCACGCGCGGTGGCGACATCGTTGGCGGCATCGTCGAGCAGCTTCTGTGCGATGAGACCTTTGGTGCGCAACTCGCGCATGCGCTCCAGTTGGGCCTGATCGTAGTGCAGCGTCGCATCGGAGGATTTCAGATCCGCCAGTGCCGCATGAACGCTATCCTTGGAAGACGTCAGCAGATCGCCAATCGCATCCATCTGCGCATTGAGCTGATCGATCGTCAACTGCATCGGTTCCGGGTCGATGCGGAACAGCACATCGCCCTTGTGCACAGCCTGATTTTCGCGCACGTCGACCTCGACTATGCGACCGCCGACCTGCGGCGCAATGGTGACCTGATCCGCGTCGATGTAGGCGTTGTCGGTGGACACATAGCGTCCCGAGGTCACATAGAGCCAGCCGCCGATCATCAACACGATCGCCGGCCCGAGAATCCACAACACCAACTTGCGTTTTTTGCGTACCGGTTTGGCTTCGGGCTCGGCGACCTCGGGGGCCCCGTATTGCTTGTCGGTCATGACCGATTCTCCGTTATGGGTTCGCGCTGTCGAGCGCGTTGAGGTTGTCTTTCATGCGGCCGAGCACGTCAATCATGCTTTTCATCTGCGCAGTGGTTATGCCGCGTTGCGCCTGACGGAACAATTCGCTGGAAATCAGCTCCATGTCGTCGATCACATCGTGTGCGCGCGCGGTCAGGAACAAGCGCCACGCACGCCGGTCCGCCGGATCAGCCCGGCGTTCCACGAAACCCGCTTTTTGCAGCCGATCGATTACCCGGCCAATGGCAATGGGCTCCATCTCCAATTGCTCGGCCAACTCGTTCTGGCACATGCCCTCGCCATGCGACAGGCGCTTGAGCGCGCGCCATTGCGCGCGGGTAAGATTGAAACGCACCGCGCGCCGGTCGAAATGCTTGCGCATCAGCCGGGTAACATCGGTGACGAGAAAGCCAAAGGTGGTCTTGTCTGATGTCGCCATGATAGCTACGTATATTATGTCCTAGACAGGTACTTTTCAAGTAGTGCAAAATCCGGACTCCCCCATGCCACAACCTGCCATTCAAATTTACGAAGGCGACATCACCCAGTTGCGGGGCGATGCCATCGTCAATGCCGCCAATGAGACATTACTGGGCGGAGGTGGCGTCGATGGTGCCATCCATCGCGCCGCCGGCCCATGCCTGCTGGCGGCCTGCCGTGCACTGCCGCAGGCAAGGCCAAATGTGCGCTGTCCGGCCGGTCAGGCGCGGATCACCCCGGGCTTCGACTTGCCGTCGAAATACGTGATCCACACGGTGGGGCCGGTGTGGCAGGGCGGCGACGACGGTGAACCAGAGCTGCTAGCAAGCTGCTATCGAGAAGCGCTGCGCCTGGCGCACGAAAATGGTCTGCACAGCATCGCGTTCCCGGCGATCAGTTGCGGCGTGTTCGGTTATCCGCAGGATCAAGCCGCCCGCATCGCGGTGCGTGAAGTGCGTGCCTGGCTCGCCGCGCACGGCGCTCCAGAGCGCGTGATTTTCTGCTGTTTTGGTGCGGGGTCAGCGGCCGCGTATCGACCTGTCTTTGACGCGGACGCTTGACCCGGATCAAGGCGCTGGGCGCGCAGCACACGCACCATCGGCGCATGACCGCCGCTGCGCTTTTCGATGCCGACCTGATCGCGCGTTACGATATCGCCGGGCCGCGCTATACCTCGTACCCGGCCGCGCCACAATTCCACTCCGGCTTCGGCGAGGCCGAGCTGCGGGCAGTGGCGCTGTCCTCGAACGAGGATCCGATCCCGCGCCCGCTGTCGCTGTATGTGCACATGCCGTTCTGCCTGAGCCCGTGCTTTTATTGCGGCTGCACGCGCATCATCACCCGCGACAAATCACGTTCACCGATCTATCTGCAACGCCTGCACCGGGAAATCGAACTGGTTGCACCGCTGATCGACCGCGACCGCAGCGTGCTGCAACTGCATTTTGGCGGCGGCACGCCGAACTTTCTCGAGCCGGCGCAGATGGCCGAGCTGCTCGACACGCTGGCCCAGCACTTTTCCTTCAGTCGCGCCCGCGAGCGCGAATTCGGAATCGAGCTCGACCCGCGTTTTTGCGATGCCGATTATGTCCGCGGTCTGGCGCCGTTGGGCTTCAATCGCGTATCCGTCGGCATCCAGGATTTCGACCCCGACGTGCAGGCCGCGGTCAACCGCATCCAGAGTGTGGCGCAAACGCGGGCCGTACTCGACGCCGCACGCACCGCCGGCTTCCGTTCGGCGAGCGTAGATCTGATTTACGGCCTGCCAAAGCAAACCCTGACGGGCTTTGCGCGCACCCTCGACGAGGTGATCGCGCTGGCACCTGATCGCATCGCCGTCTACGCCTACGCGCATCTGCCTGAGCGCTTCAAGGCGCAACGCCAGATCGAGGCCACCGACCTGCCCGATGCGACCACACGCCTGCGCCTGCTCGGCCTGACCGTGGACAAGCTCACCGCCGCTGGCTATCGCTACATCGGCATGGATCATTTCGCGCGCGCAGACGACGACCTGGCGCGCGCGCAAGAGGCCGGCACCTTGCAGCGCAACTTCCAGGGGTATTCCACGCACGCTGGCTGCGATCTGATCGGCCTGGGCATGAGCGCGATCTCGCACATCGGCGCCAGCTTCAGCCAGAACCCGCGCGACCTGCCCGACTACTACGCGGCGCTGGACAGCGGCCGCCTGCCGGTGACGCGCGGGCTGGCATTGAGCGAGGACGACGAACTGCGCGCCGAGATCATTTCGCAGCTGATGTGCCATGGCACACTCGACATCGCCGCATTCGAAGCGCGGCACGGGCTGGATTTCGCCGTGTATTTCGGCATCGAACTGACTCGCCTGCGTGCACTCGAGCACGACGGATTGATTGCGGTGCAGCCCGGGCGATTGACAGTAAGCTCGCGCGGGCGCTTCCTGTTGCGTATCATTGCGATGTGTTTCGACACGTATCTGGCGAGCGCGCAGGCGCCGGCCATACGTTATTCCCGAGCCTTGTAATCCCGGCGTCCGCGCCGGGCGGAACGCACGCATGAACGAAGCGCTACACGCCGGCCGCCTGCCCGCGCCCAATCCGATTGCCGACGACGGCGACGAGCGGCATTTTTGTTCCACCTGCGCGTTCGGCTCGGTGTGTTTGCCGGCGGGGCTGGACAAAGCATCTCTGCACGAATTGCATATGCTGGTCGAGCATGTCGGACCCTACCACACGGGCGATCATGTCTTCCGCACGCGCGAACGCTTCGGTGCCCTGTTTGCGGTGCGCGCCGGCATGGTGAAAACGCGCCTGATTGACTCTGCCGGACGCGAACAGGTGCTCGGCTTCCACCTGCCGGGCGAGATGATCGGTCTGGATGCCATCCATCCGGCGCAATATCCCTGCGATGCAATCGCGCTGGATACGGTCTACGTGTGCCGTTTTTCGTTTCCCGCGCTGGCCACGCTGGCGACGAAAATACCGGATGTGCAACGCCGCCTGTTCGACCTGCTCAGCGCCGACATCGGCAAAGCCAGCCAACTGCTCGGCGACCACAGCGCTGATGAGCGGGTTGCCGCGTTCGTGCTCGACCTCGCCGGCCGCTATGCTGCACGCGGCTTTGCGCCGAACGCGTTCCGTTTGGTGATGCCGCGTGCGGACATCGCCAATTATCTGCGCCTGGCAGCGGAAACCGTGAGCCGCGTGCTGCGCCGTTTCCAGGACCGCAAACTGATCCACGTCAATGGTCGTGAAGTGGAATTGCTTGACAAAACTGGGCTGAGCGAACTCGCGCAGCATATCCTCCGCGGCTGAGCGGCCACTGCGAGCGATCTACGGCAAGCGCTGCCCCTGCCATGACCCAGATCAAGGCCAGCCCGCCGTCGACGCGGGATACTGCCGCGCTCCAGCAACTGTAGTGTCGATCAGCCAGGGTGGATCATGGATACACACATCAGACACGAATCCGCTCAACAGCGGTCCGCACAAGCAGTGCCCGCGCAGAATCCGTCAGCCACCACCCCTGTCGGCTTTCCGAACCTGGCCGAACTGCCGCGCCTGTTCGCCGCGGCCCCGCACCGGATGATGTTCCTCGGCGGCGCCAGCGCCGTGCTGGTGACCATGCTGTGGTGGGCGTGCTTGCTTGGCGCCGGTTACTTCGGCCATACCTTTCCCGCGCCGCCGGTTCCGGCGGGCTGGGCGCATGCGGTGTTTACCCAGTACGGCATGCTGGCGATGTTCATTTTCGGCTTCTTGCTGACGGTATTCCCGCGCTGGATGGGTCAGCCCGCGCTGACGCGGCGCGCCTATGTGCCGGTGTTCGCCGGCGTGTTCGGCGGTTATCTGCTGGCCCACGCCGGCCTGCTCGGCTACCGACCGTTACTTCTCGGCGGACTCGGCCTGATGCTTGCCGGCTGGCTTGCCGGCTTGCGCGCGCTTGGCGGAGTACTGTGGCGCGCTCGCGGACGCGATCGTCATGCGCTGTCGTGCTTCGCGGCACTGTCGGCCGGCGCCTGCGGACTGGCCGCGTTTACCGCATTCGTGTTCGGTGCACCATGGACGTTCGCCTTCGTCGCAATCAAGCTCGGCACTTTCGCCTTGCTGCTGCCGGTGTTCTTCACCGTCTGCCACCGCATGATTCCGTTTTTCAGCGGCAATATCGTCGGACCCAGCTACCGCATGTTCAAACCACGCTGGAGCCTGCCGGTACTGTGGGTGTTGCTGATCGCGCACCTGAGCCTGGAACTCGCGCACCGCTTCGATCTGCTTTGGCTAGCCGACGCCCCGCTGGCTGTATTTTTCGCCTATCACTGGGTCAGCTGGCAGCCGTGGAAATGCCTGCGACCGGGATTGCTCGCCGCCTTGTATCTCGCATTCGCGTGGCTGCCGGTCGCGTTCGCATTGTTCGCGGCGCAAAGCCTGATCCTGCGTTGGAGCGGTGATTTCGTGCTCGGTCGGGCGCCGGTGCACGCACTCACCGTCGGTTTTTTCGGGTCGATGCTGGTGGCGATGGTCACGCGCGTGACCCAGGGCCACTCCGGGCGACCCTTGCAGATGGGCGCGGTGCCGTGGCTGACGTTCGCACTGCTGCAACTGGTCGCTTTGGTCCGTATCTGGGCGGAAGTCGCGCCGAACACGGCACGCTGGCTGGTGATCGCCGCGTTCGGTTGGGTGCTCGCGTTCGCGCCTTGGGTGTTGCGTTCGCTGTGGATCTACCTCACCCCACGCATCGACGGGCGACCGGGGTAGACTGCACGGATGCTCGCGTACTTCGCGCAGATCAAATTCGTTCACATCCTGTGCGTGATCCTGTCCGGCAGCGTGTTCACGCTGCGCGGCCTGATGATGCTGGCCGGATCCGAGCAGGTCTATCACCCACTGTTGCGGCGCACGTCGTACCTGATCGACACCACCCTGCTTGCCGCCGGCGTGACGCTCGCGTGGATGCTGCACCAGTACCCGTTCGTGCACGCGTGGTTGACGGTCAAAGTGGTACTGCTGGCGGTATACATCGTGCTTGGCGTGTTCGCCTTGCGCCGTGGCCGCAGCCGCGCGACCCGTGCCGGATTCTATCTCGCCGCACTCGCGGTATTTCTGTTCATCGTCAGCGTCGCGATCACGCACGATCCATGGGGCGTGTTCGCGATCCTTTGAGCAGCTCGATCGGCCGCATAAACGCCAACGGGCGCCGCAGCGCCCGTCGCGCAACATGTCGAGCGCAGCAGGCTAATCAGTGGTTTCTTACGCGGCTTTCTGCCACTGCCCCAGCGCAGCCAGACCGTTTTCCTTCGCACGTAGCGCCACGGTTTTCTGCGCCTCGGCGAAATTCTTGGCCATGTCCTTCGCCCACAGCTTGAGCGCCGCCTGCTGCATCGCGCGGCCATAGCTGAACGACAGTGGCCACGGATGCGGGCCGATCTGGTTGATCGCATTCAGATGAGCGGTGGCCTGTTCGTCGCTTTGTCCGCCGGACAGGAACACGATGCCGGGAATCGACGCGGGTACAGACGCTTTCAAACAACGCACGGTCGCTTCGGCGACTTCATCCACGCTGGCCTGATCCGGGCAATTCTTGCCGGACACGACCATGCTGGCCTTCAGGATCGTGCCTTCCAGCAGCACGTTGTTTTCGTACAGCGAGCCGAACAGCGAGCGCAGCGTCACTTCGGTGACGTCGTAGCACACGTCCAGATCGTGATCGCCGTCCATCAGCACTTCGGGCTCCACCATCGGCACGATGCCCGCTTCCTGGCAGAGCGCGGCGTAACGCCCCAGCGCATGGCAATTGGCTTCGATGCAGGTACCGCTCGGCGCATCTTCGCCGATCGTGATGACGGCGCGCCATTTGGCGAATTTCGCGCCGAGTTTGGCGTATTCGTGCAGACGTTCGCGCAGGCCATCCAGACCTTCGGTGACGACTTCACCGGGGAATCCAGCCAGCGGCTGCGGGCCCTTGTCCACCTTGATGCCTGGCAGGATGCCGGCATCCAGCATCACCTTGGTGAACGGCACGCCCGCGCGGGTTTTCTGGCGCAAGGTTTCGTCGTACAGGATCGCGCCGGAAATATGCTGACCCAGTCCCGGCGTGGTCAGCAACATTTCACGGTAGGCACGCCGATTTTCTTCGCTGCATTCGACGCCAACCGCGTCGAAGCGCTTCTTGATCGTATTCGTGGACTCATCGATCGCGATGATGCCCTTGCCGGGCGCGACCATCGCCTGGGCAATGGATTCGAGTTGTTCGATGCTCATGGCTGACTCCGCAAGATACGCGGCAACCCGGATTGCCGTCGTGGGCCGCGGATTATAGTGCGACTGGGCGGGTGGTGCGAGGTTTTCCTGCCTCGGCTACTTGATCGGAATCACCACATCCTTGGTCTTTTCACCATAGCCCGAAAGCGTGCACGCAGCCAACGCCTGCGTACGTTTGGCGCGCTCGGCCGCGTTCGCCGAATTCGCATCCGGCAGATTGAACGGCATTACCACATACGTGCGCACCGGCAAGCGCGCAGCATTCTGCGGCGTGGCGGCAAAGCGCATCCGCGCGACCACGTCTACCGCCACTTTGGCGAGGTCGCCGTCCGGAACGATTTTTTCGAGTTGAATGTCGCGCGTGCGGCCATCGTTACCAACGGTGTAGGCCACCGCCGCGCAGCTCGGTGCATTCAGGTTCTTGCCGCGGAAGGGCACATTGGCCTGAGTCGCCGACGCCGATTGCAACAGCCAGTACTGCGCAAGTTGATCTGGCGCAATCATGTGCACGCGTTCGGCGGCAAAAGTGTTGACGGCAAATGCCACGATCGTGAGTGCAGCGAGCGTTGTCGTTTTCATTGCGGTCTCCTACAAATCCCCCAAGCCTTCCGCTACGCCACCGGGACCAACGCGCAACAGCTTGAGCGTATTGGTACCGCCGTGCTGACCGGTGTGATCGCCGTGGGTGAGAATGACGCGGTCGCCCTCGGCCAAGCGCGAAAGATTATACAAATGCTGGATCGCGGCCTTGATCGCGTGCGCGGCATCGACGCCGTGCGGATCGAATTCGACGGGTGTCACGTCGCGGTACAGCAGCATGCGCCGGCGCGCGGTATCGCGCCGCGAAAGCGCGTAAATCGGCACGACGGATCGATAGCGCGAAAGCCACTGCGCAGTGGCGCCGGATTCGGTCAGAGCGACAATTGCGCGCGGATCGACCTGCGCCGACAGAAACATCGCCGCCATCGCCACGGCCTGATCGGTGCGGTCGAACTTGCGCGTGCCGGTCTGGTAGCGCTCGGTTGCGTCGAACTGACGCTCGGCACCGAGGCACACGCGGCGCATCGCGGCGACGGCCTTGTCCGGGTGCTTGCCGGCGGCGGTTTCCTGCGACAGCATCACGGCGTCGGTGCCGTCGAGTACGGCATTGGCGACATCGAGTACTTCAGCACGCGTCGGAATCGGCGATTCGACCATCGACTGCATCATCTGCGTGGCCGTGATCACCGCCTTGTTGCGCGCCAGCGCCTCGCGGATGATTTTTTTCTGGATGCCGGGCAGCTCGGCGTCGCCGATCTCCACGCCCAGATCGCCGCGCGCCACCATCACCGCATCGGACGCATCGATGATCTCGGCCAGTGCCGCGATCGCCTCGGCGCGTTCGATCTTGGCGATCAGCGCCGCGTTGCTGCCGGCCGCTCGCAGCAGATTGCGGCTTTCGTCCATGTCTGCCGCAGATTTGGCGAATGACACGGCAAGAAAATCCGCACCCAGTTCCGCGGCAAGTCGAATGTCCTGGCGATCCTTGTCGGCTAGCGCCGTCAGCGACAGGCCGCCGCCGAGGCGATTGATGCCCTTGCGGTCGGACAACGCACCGCCGATCTGCACGCGGGTGCGAATCGTGGTGCCACCGATGGCCTGCACGTCGAGCGCGATCAGGCCGTCATCGAGCAGCAGGGTGTCGCCGACTTTGACGTCCTTGTACAAGTTCAGATAACTCACGCCAACGCGTGTGACATCTCCTGGCGCGGCGTTTGCTTCGCATTCCAGCGCAAATGCGGCGCCGGGTTCGAGCAGCACCGGCGCGGCCGCGAACTTGGCGATGCGGATCTTCGGGCCCTGCAGGTCAGCCAGCACGGCAACTTCGCGCCCGAGCGCCGCTGCCGCCGCGCGCGCTTCGCGCGCACGCCGGCGCTGATCGTCGGCTGCTCCATGCGAAAGATTCAGCCGCACCACATCAACACCCTCGGCCAGAATCTTTTCCAACATGCCTGGCGCGTCGGTGGCCGGGCCGAGTGTAGCGATGATCTTGGTGCGGCGCAGTTGTGGGTCCATGCGGCAATCCGTGAAATCAGTTACGTTAAACTATCACAGCACGATCTTCTGCGACGCACGCAAGTCCGATGTCGATGGCGCAACGCCGCACACGCTAGCCGGCACGCGCCTTGAGCGCGGCCACCGCGGGCAACTCGCGGCCTTCGAGAAATTCCAGAAACGCGCCGCCGCCGGTAGAAATATACGAGATGGCCTTCTGCACGCCGTATTTCTCCACGGCTGCCAGCGTATCGCCGCCTCCGGCAATGGAAAACGCCTTGGATGCGGCAATCGCGTCCGCTACGACCTGGGTACCCTTGCCGAACGCATCGAATTCGAACACGCCGACCGGGCCGTTCCAGACCACAGTGCCGGACTGGGCGATCAGCTCCGCATAGTGCGCCGCCGTGGCCGGGCCGATATCCAGGATCATGTCCCCGGCAGCGACCTCTTCCACTTTTTTCACTGTCGCCGACGCGTTGGCCTTGAACTCAGGCGCGACGACAACATCGACCGGAATCGGCACCTGCGCACCGCGCGCCTTTGCCGCGGCCATGATCTTGTTTGCGACCGGAATCAGATCCGTTTCCGCCAACGATTTGCCGATGTTGAATCCGGCCGCGGCGAGGAAAGTATTGGCGATGCCGCCGCCGACAATAAGCTGATCGACCTTGCCGATCAGGTTTTCCAGCAACGCAAGTTTGGTCGAGACTTTCGAGCCGGCGACGATGGCGAGCAGCGGCCGCGCCGGATGCTCCAACGCCTTGCCGAGCGCATCCAGTTCGGCCATCAGCAACGGTCCACCGCAGGCGATTTTCGCGGCGTGAATCACGCCATGCGTGGACGCCTGCGCGCGGTGCGCGGTGCCGAACGCGTCCATCACGAACACATCGCAAAGCGCGGCGTACTTCGCGGACAATGCGGCATCATCCTTGCCTTCGCCGACATTCATGCGACAGTTTTCCAGCAACACGACTTCGCCCGGCGCGACATCGATGCCATCCAGAACATCTTTATTAAAATCGGCGCGCACCAGCGGTACCGGCTGGCCGAGCGCGGTACTCAGCCAATCGGCCACCGGCTTGAGCGATTCGGATACTTCAAACACACCTTCTTTCGGCCTGCCCAGATGCGAGAGGATCATCACCTTGGCCCCGGCAGCGCGCGCCAACCGGATCGTGGGCAGCGCGGCATCCAGACGCTGCGTGGCGGTGATGCGACCGTCGTGCAGCGGCACGTTCAGATCCTCGCGGATCAACACGCGCTTGCCGGAAAGATCCAGATCGGTCATGCGCACTATGGTCATGCGCGGCCCCCAGGGCTTGCTCGAATGCGCGCATTGTACTGGCGGGTTGCTTCACTCGCTACGCAGCCGCTTCCACCGTCGATTGCGCCAACTGCGCGCGCGCGGACGCGAGCAGATCGGCGAATACCGCCGCCGCGGTGAGTTCCACGCCTGCGCCGGGGCCGGCAATGGTCAGTGGCGCAGCGTGATAGTACGCACTGTGCAGGATCAGTGCGTTCTCGCACGGAGCCAGTAGCGCGAGCGGATGCGTGGCAACGACACGCTCGGGCGCGACGCGTGCACGCGCACCGTCGAAACTGGCGCGGTAGATCCAGCGTTCGTTGCGTGCTGCAGCGATTGCGGCGCGTGCACGCCACTGTTCGTCGATTTGCGCCAGCTCTTGCGGCGCCAGGGATTCGGCCAGCGATACGGTTTCGACTTCGGCCAATTCGATATCGTGGCCGAGTGCACGCAGCAGGATGACGAGCTTGCGCGCGGCATCCTCGCCGGACAGATCGGCGCCGGGATCGGGTTCTGCATAGCCCAGATCCACGGCTTCGCGCACAGCAGCAGAAAAGGCTTCGCCCTGTGCGATGCGGCCGAGCACGAACGAAAGCGTGCCCGACAGCACGGCCTCGAAGCGCTCGACGCGATCGCCGGCCTGGTGCAATGCGCGCAAAGTGTCGAGCAGGGGCAACTGCGCACCTACCGTGGCCGCATCGCGCAGACAGGCGCCGGATGCACATTGCGCGGCAGCCATTGCGGCAAACAATGCGCGATCCGCCGACGGTCCGTGTTTGTTCGGCGTGACGATATCGATGCCGGCCGCGAGCCAGCGCGGATAGTGCGCAGCGATCTGCGCATTGGCCGTGCAATCGACGACCGTCAATGGCCGCGGCAACGCAAGCAAAGCCTGCGCGAACGCCTCGCCCGGAACGCGCGCGGACGTTCCCAGCCGCTCCGCTGCGTACAGCGGATCCAGGCCAGCGTGGCCGATCAGGCTGGCGCGCGAGTTCGCCACGGCGAGAAGGCGCATGCGGCGGGCCGGACCGCGCGCGGCGAGCAAGCGCAATAGCCGGCGGCCGATTCGGCCGCTGGCACCGATCACGGCGAGATGCGTTACCGGTTCGATTTGTTGCGACATCGTCTGTTTTCCTTATTGGATATCTATACGTTTAGGCGTCTATATCACAACACGACAAACTGAGTCTGTCAACCCCAAAACAAGGGTGCGTCTTGCGTGAAAGCAACAGTTCCGCCACCATGGGCGCACACCCGACCCGGCAAGCAGCGCCATGCACACGCTCGCCTTCATCCAGGATCTGGCCGTCATCATGCTGGCGGCGGGCATTGTCACGGTGGTGTTCCACCTGCTGCGCCAGCCCGTGGTGCTCGGTTACATTGCCGCCGGCGTGCTGATCGGGCCGCATACGCTGCCCTACGCGCTGGTCAGCGACGAGCAAAGCATCCAGACCGTGGCTGAACTCGGCCTGATTTTCCTGTTGTTTGCGCTGGGCCTGGAATTCTCGCTGCGCCATCTGCGCCGGGTCGGTGCCACCGCCGTGGTCGCCGCCTTGTTCGGTATCGTCACGATGTTGTGGCTGGGCTACGAGCTGGGCCTGGCCTTCGGCTGGCGCACGATGGACTGCCTGTTCCTCGGCGCCATGCTGTCGATCTCATCGACCACGATCACGGTCAAGGCGATCGACGAATTGGGCCTGAAAAAGCAGCCCTTCGCGCACATCGTGTTCGCCGTGCTGATCGTCGAAGACGTACTCGCCATCGCCATGATCGCGCTGCTGTCAGGCGTCGCCGCGACCGGCACCGTGGTTGCCGGCGACGTATTGAGTACACTCGGCGGTCTGACCGTCTTCCTGGTCGCCTCGCTGGTGATCGGCATACTCGCGGTGCCGCGCCTGCTCGATTTTGTGGCGAAGTTTCGTCGCGATGAAATGCTGCTGGTCGGCGTGCTCGGCCTGCTGTTCGGCTTCTGCCTGCTGGTAACCTGGCTCGGCTACAGTGTCGCGCTCGGTGCGTTCGTGATCGGTGTGATCGTGGCCGAGGCACGCTCTGTGGTGCGGATCGAGCATCTCATCGCGCCGCTGCGCGACCTGTTCAGCGCGATCTTCTTCGTCGCCGTTGGCCTGCAATTGAACCCGCATGCACTGGTCTACTACGCCGCACCGATTGCGGCCATCACTGCCGTTGTCGTCGTGGGCAAGATCGCGTCGCGCTGGGCTGGCGCGTTCGTGGCAGGCCAGAGTGGCCGCAGCGCGATGCGCGTAGGCATGAGTCTGGCCCAGATCGGCGAGTTCTCGTTCATCATCGCCGTGCTCGGCGCTTCACTGAAGGTCACCAGCGATTTCCTGTATCCCATCGTGGTCGCGGTTTCGGCGATCACAACCCTGTTCACGCCGTATTTGATTCGCGCTGCCGATCCACTGTCGCGCCGTTTGCGGCTATTGCTGCCGTATTCGCTGCGACGCATCCTGCGCTTGTATACGGAATGGCTGCAGAGCCTGCGCTTCGTCGGCGACCGTGCCGCGATCGCGGCGATGGTGCGGCGCATCCTGCTGCAGGCGTTCGTGAATTTCTGCCTGGTCGCCGCGATTTTCGGCGCTGGTGCATACCTCGCCCGCGCGCGTGCGCAGGAAATCGCCGCCGTGCTGCCCAGTCGTGCGTTCGCCAACGCGCTGGTCTGGGGTGCTGCGCTGACCTTGTCGTTGCCGTTCCTGATCGCCGCCTACCGCAAGCTCAAGGCGCTCGCCATGCTGCTCGCGGAAGTGGGCGTGCATGCCGGACGCCACACCGAGCGGGCGCGCCGCGTTGTCGCCGAGGTGCTGCCAGCGGTGTCGATCGTAGCCATCATGCTGCTGGTCAGCGCGCTGTCCTCCAGCATCCTGCCGCCGGCCGAACTGCTGGTGGCCGTGTTGGCGATGGGCGCGCTGATCCTCGTGCTGCTGCGGCGCACGCTGGTGAAACTGCACTCGCGTCTGCAGATCGCGCTGATTGAGACGTTGCAGTCCGAGAAAGAATCAGACTAAGCGACCAGGAGCCTTGCATAGCCGTCGCGAGCAAACCGCTTAGGTGAGATTTCTCACTTCGCCGCCATCCACGCCAGCGTCATGTCCAGCATACGATTCGAGAAACCCCACTCGTTGTCGTACCAACCCAGCACCTTGACCAGGGTGCCGCCCATAACACGCGTCTGCGTCGCGTCATAGGTGCACGACGCCGGATTGTGGTTGAAGTCGCACGACACGAGCGGCTTGGTGTTGACTGCAATCAAGCCCTTCAATTTGCCGTTCGCGGCGGCGTTGACGACGGCATCGATTTCGTCCTTCGAGGTCGCGCGCTGGGCGACAAAGCTCAGATCCACACACGACACATTGATCGTCGGGATGCGCATCGAAAAGCCGTCCAGACGGCCATTCAATTCCGGCAGCACCAGCCCAACCGCGGCGGCCGCGCCGGTCTTGGTCGGAATCTGGCTCATCGTCGCGCTGCGCGCGCGGCGCAAGTCCTTGTGGTAGACGTCGGTGAGCACCTGATCGTTGGTGTAGGCATGGATCGTGGTCATCAATCCATGCACGATGCCGATCTTCTCATGCAGCACCTTGGCCAGCGGCGCCAGGCAATTCGTCGTGCACGAGGCATTGGAGATAACCGTGTGCGCAGCCTTGAGCTGCTCGTGGTTGACGCCCATGACGAAGGTACCGTCCACGTCCTTGTCGCCGGGCGCGGAGATGATCACCCGCTTCGCGCCGCCGGCGATGTGCGCGCCGGCCTTGGCCTTGGATGTGAACAGTCCGGTGCATTCGTAGACGATGTCCACGCCCAACGAGCCCCACGGCAATTTGGCCGGATCGCGCTCGGCGAAAACCTTGACCCGGTCGCCCTTGACGATCAGATCGCCACCGTCGACGCCGACTTCGTACGGAAACTTGCCGTGCGCGGTGTCGTACTGGGTCAGGTGCGCATTGGTTTCCGCATCGCCCAGATCGTTGACCGCGACGACCTGGATCTCGTGCGTGCGCTTGGCTTCGTACAGCGCGCGCAGAATATTGCGGCCGATGCGGCCGTAACCGTTGATCGCGACTTTCACCGACATGGGATAGCTCCTGAATATTGTGCTTGTTCGGGACACGTATTGTATCAAGCAGCCTGCGCCAAATCGAAATGATCCCGCTCAGTAAATTGATTTCACTGTCGCGACGACTGCTTCGACCGTGAACCCGAAATACTTGAACAGTTCGTCGGCCGGCGCGGATGCACCGAAGGTGTCGATGCCGACGACGCGGCCATCCAGGCCCACATACTTGCGCCAGAAATCGGTGACGCCGGCTTCGATGGCGACGCGCTTGCGGCACGTAGCTGGCAGCACGCCGTCGCGATACGCCTGCGGCTGGCGGTCGAACAGGTTCGTGCAGGGCATCGAGACCACACGCGCGGCGATACCGTCCTTTTCCAGTGCACGCATGGCATCCATCGCCAATCCGACTTCGGACCCGGTAGCAATCAGGATCACGTCGAATTTTCCATCGGCCGGATCGGCGAGTACATAGCCACCGCACTCAATCAAGTTCACTTGCGCCGGAGTGCGCAGCTGATGCGGCAGATTCTGGCGCGAGAACACCAGGCACGACGGGCCTTCGCGCCGTTCGATTGCCGCCTTCCAGGCGACCGCGCTTTCGACCGCATCGCACGGACGCCAGACGCTGTTCTTCGGAATCAACCGCAACGAGGCCAGATGTTCGATCGGTTGATGCGTCGGTCCATCTTCACCCAAACCGATGGAGTCGTGCGTGTAGACATGGATCGCGTGCGCCGGAATCAGCGCCGACATGCGCACCGCATTGCGCGCGTAGTCGGAAAACACGAGAAATGTCGCATCGTAGGGAATGAAGCCGCCATGCAGCGCCAGACCATTGCTGATCGCGGTCATGCCGAATTCGCGCACGCCATAGTAGACATAGTTCGCACCCGCGTCGGAGGAGTTGACGTCTTTGGAGCCTTTCCAGATCGTCAGGTTGGAGCCGGCCAAGTCCGCCGAACCGCCGATCAATTCCGGCAACAGCGGGCCGAAAGCGTCGAGCGCCATCTGCGAGGCTTTACGTGAGGCGACAACCAGACCGTCGGTTTGCAGCTTCGCAATGTACGCGCCTGCCTTGGCGGCAAATTCCGTCGGCAAATCGCCATTAAGGCGGCGCGAAAATTCGGCGGCCAGCTCCGGATGCTGCGTTGTGTACTTTGCGAACAACGCGTTCCACGCCGCTTCGCGTTGGGCACCTTTTTCGCGTGCATTCCAACCGGAATAAATCTCGGCCGGAATCTCGAACGCCGGATACTTCCAACCCAGCGCGACGCGCGCGGCGGCGACCTCGTCCTTGCCCAACGCGGCACCGTGCGCGGCTTCCTTGCCCTGCTTGTTCGGTGCGCCGAATCCGATGATGGTCTTGCAACAAATCAGCGTCGGCTTGTCCGGATCGATCGCGGCGCAGACCAGCGCCGCCTTGATCGTCTCGGCGTCGTGGCCGTCCACATCGCGCAGCACTTCCCAGCCATAGGCCTCGAAACGCTTGGCGGTGTCGTCGGTAAACCAGCCGTGCACTTCGCCGTCGATGGAGATCCCGTTGTCGTCGTAGATCGCGACCAGTTTGCCAAGTTTGAGCGTTCCGGCCAACGAGGCGGCCTCGTGCGAGATGCCTTCCATCAGGCAACCATCGCCAAGGAAAACGTAGGTGTAATGATCGACGATGTTCAGGCCCGGCCGGTTGAAGCGCGCCGCCAGTACCTTCTCAGCCAGTGCCATGCCCACCGAGTTGGCCAAACCCTGGCCGAGCGGTCCGGTAGTCGTCTCGATACCGGGAAATTCGCTGTGCTCAGGGTGCCCGGCGGTTTTCGAGTGCAACTGGCGGAAGCGTTTGATCTCCTCGATCGGAAAGTCGTAACCGCTCAGATGCAACAACGAATACAACAGCATCGAACCATGACCGTTCGAGAGCAAGAAGCGATCGCGGTTGCACCATTTCGGGTTCGCCGGGTTATGGCTGAGAAAATCGTTCCACAGCACTTCAACGATATCGGCCATACCCATCGGCATGCCCGGATGGCCGGATTTGGCGGCCTCGACCGCATCCATGGACAGCGCACGAATGGCGTTGGCGAGTTCTCTGCGGCTGGGCATGCTGGTTCCCGGCTGAATCGCGGACCGGACGGCGCCGCGCACCTATTTTCGCCGATTCGATCCGGAATGTCGCGTTTCAATTGCGCAAAAAAATTCCCCGGCGCGGGGCCGGGGAAGAATGGTTGCATCAAATTGCGATCGTTACTGCGCGCAGATGGCGTAACCTGTGATTACGATGTTGCCGCCGCCGTAGTTGTAAGCAGAAACCGTCCACGCATTGTTGAAGGTACTACCGTTTTTTGACGGATAGCTCTCGGTGATATCTAGGTACACGCCACCAGCTGGGCCACCTTGTACGGAATCTCCTCCACTAATCACGTACAGCCCCGCCGCACATGTAGTCGTGATCGTGCAATAGTTATTTCTCGAACACGTCGCGGTACCTGCGCTCGTCTGATAGGACACGGAACCGGCAATCGAACCTGTCGGACCGGTTGCGCCAGTGGGGCCTGTCGAGCCCGTCGGTCCGGGCACCATGGATGCGGCGCCAGTCGCGCCTGTTGCACCGGTTACACCTACGGAGCCTGTAGCCCCTGTTGCACCATTGGTTCCGTTGGTTCCCGTGGCACCGGTCGGGCCAGTTGGTCCCGCAACACCCGTCGCGCCCGCTGATCCGGTAGCGCCCGTGGTACCTGCGGGGCCTGTAGCGCCTGTTGCACCGTTCGTTCCATTGGTTCCCGTTGCGCCGGTGTTACCCGTCGCGCCCGTAGGACCCGTTGCACCTGCTGCGCCGGTGTTGCCGGTTGCTCCGGTCGGACCTTGAATACCTTGCGAACCCGTCGGGCCAGCAGCACCGGTATTGCCGGTTGCGCCAATGTTGCCAGTCGCACCCGCAGGCCCGGTTGCACCTGCTGCGCCGGTGTTGCCGGTTGCTCCGGTCGGACCTTGAATACCTTGTGAACCCGTCGGGCCAGCAGCGCCGGTATTGCCGGTTGCGCCAGTGTTACCAGTCGCACCCGCCGGACCGGTGTTGCCGGTAGCTCCGGTTGCGCCCGCTGAGCCGGTGTTGCCGGTTGCTCCGGTCGGACCTTGAATACCCTGCGAACCCGTCGGGCCAGCAGCGCCGGTGTTACCAGTCGCACCCGTAGACCCAGTTGCACCCGCTGCGCCGGTATTGCCGGTTGCTCCGGTCGCACCTTGAATACCCTGCGAACCGGTCGGGCCCGCAGCGCCGGTGTTGCCGGTCGCGCCAGTTGCACCCACTGCGCCCGTGTTACCCGTTGCGCCAGTTGCACCCGCTGCTCCGGCCGAACCTGTGGCGCCCGTAGCACCATTGGTTCCCGTTGCGCCAGTTGCGCCAGCAGCTCCCGTTGTGCCTGCTGCACCCGTGCCACCGGTCGCGCCTGCTGCACCCGCAGGACCAGTTGCGCCTGCTGCTCCGGCCAAACCTGTGGCGCCTGCCGGACCTGTAGCGCCCGTAGCACCTGCCGCACCGTCGGTGCCGGCGGAACCCGTCGCGCCAGTCGCTCCCGTTGCACCGGTAGCTCCCGCCGATGCCAAAGGCGCCCAGTCCGTCGGATCATCCGTCGGATCACCGGTGTTGTTACCCGTCGTGTTGATGTAGCTCGAACCGTTGTACG
>JBOHYL010000142.1:0-34984 GCA_050737915.1 Rudaea sp. | reverse complement strand
GGCGCCAGCGTGGAAAATGCCGACGCGCAGTTGCGCGATTGGGAAGAACACAAGCGCCGCGAGCGCACGCAGCGCAACGGCGACGATGTCAGTGTGCTGGCCGGCATCGCGCGCGGCCTGCCCGAATGGCAGCGCGCGTTGAAACTGCAAAAACGCGCGTCGACCGTCGGCTTCGACTGGAACGATCCACGACCGGTGCTGGACAAGCTCACCGAAGAGATCAACGAGGTGCGTCACGAGCTGGATCACGGCGCGGATGCGACGCGCATCGCCGACGAGATCGGCGATGTGTTGTTCGTCTGTGTCAATCTCGCACGTCTGGCCAAGGTGGATTGGTCCACGGCGCTGCGCGGCGCCAATGCCAAGTTCGAGCGGCGTTTCCGCCGCATGGAATCCCTGGCCGCGGCCGACGGCGCGAAACTCGACGGATTGAGCCTGACCGAGCAGGACGCCTACTGGAATCGCGCCAAGGCAGAGGAAAAGGCCGGACGACTCGAATCCTGAGTGACGCTGTCATTCCCATTGCAGATCCGGCAACGCTCCAGTCCCTTCAGGTGTGCCCTTGTCACTTCAAGGCAATTCCAGGGGTGCGAGATGTTTACGTCGTGCGGCACCCAGGCACAACCCGATTACCAGCCATGTGCCGCCGAACAGAAAGGTGGCCCAATCGAAACCCGACCAGACGAAGGCGACGATGAGCAGCCCCAGAAACGGGAAAATCAGGTAGCGGAAAACCTGTCGGTGGCGGCGCTGCTTGACGAAGAAATACACGAATACGGTAATGTTGAGCAGCATGAACGCAGTGAGTGCACCGAAATTGACCAGTTTGAGCAGCGCCTCCTCGGGCACCGTCAGCGCCAGCAACACGGACAGTATCGCCACGAGCACGGTGGCGTTGAGGGGCGTTTTCCAGCGCGGATGCACATGCGCCAGAAATCCGGCCCCAGGCAGTACCCGGTCCCGTCCCATCGCGAAAAGGATTCGCGCAATCGCCGATTGTGCGGCGAGTGCGTTGGCAATTCCTGCGGCGACAATGTTGATGAGAATCAGGGCGAGATACAACGCCGGGCCGCCGACCTGGCGTGCGATCTGGAAGAATCCGAGCTTGTCGTCGAGGGTCGTGTAATCCGGGTGCACCAGTGCGGCAAGGTACGTCTGGCCAATGAAGATAGCTCCGAGCAGCAGCAGCGATAGCACCGTGGCATTGCCGATCGCCTTGCGCGGTTCCCGGGTTTCCTCTGCAAGAGTGCTGATTGCGTCGAAGCCGAGAAAGCTTAATGCAGCGATCGAGGTTGCGGTGGCGAGGAAGTTCCAACTCAGATGCTGCGGCTGGTAGAACGGTGCCAACGACCAATCGCCTGCACCCAATCCGCGCACGAATACGAAGTCGATTGCCATGACGACGAAGACGCCAAGTGCGGCCAGTTCGATAAGCAACAGCACGAAGTTTGCGCGTGATTGCAGGCGGATACCGAGAATGTTGATCGTGGTGTTGAAGATCACGAAACCCAGTACCCATACGAATGTCGGCACGCCGGGAAGCAGTCCCTGCAGCCAACTCGCCGAGAAGGCATAGATCAGTGCCGGGATCAGCAAGTAGTCGGACAGAATCATCCATCCGGCGATGAAACCCAGATACGGATTCAGGCCACGTTGCACATACGAATACACCGAGCCGGCGATGGGGAATTCGCCGCTCAACTGCTTGTAGCTCAGTGCCGTAAACAGCATGGCAACGATGCCGACGCCATATACGAGTGGCACCATGCCAAAACTCTCGCGTGACACGAATCCGTAAACAGCCCATGGCGCTATCGGCACCATGAAGATCATGCCGTACACCACCAACTGCCATGTTCCCAGCGTTCGCTCAAATTCCTGGCGGTAGCCGGAAGCAGACCGGGTGTCGGCGGCTGTGGCTGTCAGCGATTCTTGATTCGTAATCGTCGATTGCATGGATGTCGGCACACTGTGTTTGGCGGTGAGTTTTCCAACGGCTATTCCGCCACTACGCGTCGGGCCGGTGGTGCGGTTTGGCGCGTCGTCAGGCGCCCCGGCGCAATCGATGCCGGGTCGAGACCCATGGCAAGCATGTCTTGCGGAAGCTCGCGTCCCAGCACCAGTGCCGCCGCCAGTCGTCCCATCGCCGGCGCGGTCTGGATGCCATAGCCGCCCAACGCGGCAAGCCAGAAGAAGCTAGGCAGCACGCTGTCGTAACCGACCACCGGACTTCGACCGGCAACGAAGCTGCGCAGTCCCGCCCATTGCTGGCCGACGCGCGATATCTGCAGCGTCGTGATGGTTTCCATGCGTTCCACGGCCACTGCGATATCCCAGTTTTCCGGCATGGCGTCGCACGGTTCCGACGGCGTTTCGTCTGCCGGCGAAATCAAGATCTTGCCGGCATCGGGTTTGAAATACAGGCGCTCTTCGATATCGATGGTTAATGGCCACGTCGTGATGCTCATGTTGGGTGGCGCATCGACGAGGGCTGCAGAACGGCGCAGCGGTTGGATGCCGATTGCTTCGGCGCCGGCCAACGCAGCGATGCGGTCCACCCACGCGCCTGCTGCGTTGATCACGATTGGCGCCTGAAAATCGCCGGCAGGAGTATGCAGACGCCAATGATCGCCGACCCGCTGCAGTTCCAGCACCTCGGCATCGCCCTGCAAACGTCCGCCGTGTTGGCGCAATTGACGCAGATAGCCGTTGAGCAGGGCATGGACATCCAAATCCGATGCGGCCGGTTCGTACAAACCTGCGGCAACGTAATCTTCGCGCAGGAGCGGCGATAGTGCGCGTACCTCGGAAGCGGTTACAAGCCGCGCGGCCGCGGCGACTCCGGGGCTTTGCGCATGGGCGTGCAACCGTTCGAGTTGATCGGCGTTGGCGACGTACAACGACCCGCGCGGTGAGACGAGCGGGGCGTCGGCAAAATCTTCTGGCGGCCGCAAAAAGAAATCCCGACTTGCCCGGCTGAGAGCGCGAATCGGCGCGTTACCGTAAATCTCCGAGAATATGGCAGCCGAACGGCCGGTGGCGTGATAGCCGGGCTGGCTTTCGCGTTCCAGTACCAACACGCGCACTTCGCGCGACAACCGTGCGGCCACCGACGCGCCGGCCATACCGCCGCCGATCACAATCACATCGAAATTTGCGCTCACGTCGCGTGCGCCCTGGCGGATGCGCAGATGCGCACGCACGCATGCACAGCCAACGGCATACACATCGATGTCGGTTCGTGACACGGCTGCAAGTGCGCAGCGACCATGCCAACCCAAAACGGTCGCAAAACCGAGGACGAACGAAACTGCGACCCATGGTAGCGGAGAGAAACCATGTTTCGCATATTAGCAATAAGTTTCAATTTGGGAAAGACGTGAAACTCCGGGAATTCCGTGGATGCTCAATGCGTGCCTGCGCCCTGCTTTGCGCTCGTGTCCTCGGCGATTGTCGCGTTCGATGGCTGCTGTTCCGACTGCAAGCGCGCAGCGACACGTTGCGCATCGCCCAGCACGCGCAGGATGTTGCGACCGGCGACATCGGCCAGCTCATCATCGCTCCAGCCGCGCCGCGCCAGTTCGACCAGCACGGCCGGAAATTTGTCGACGCCGTCGAGCCCGGTCGGGGTATCCGGAATGCCGTCGAAATCTGAGCCCAAGCCGACGCTGTCGACGCTGGCGGTTTTGCGGATATGCTCGATGTGATCGGCCACCATCGCCACGGTGACCGTTGGTGGCGGATGCAAGCGCTTCCATTTTTCCAACGCGGCCTTGGCACGCTCGGGCTGGCCGATATACAAACCGAAGTAAGGCGGCGCGTTGTAGCGCGTCTTCTCCGCGGCATAGTCGGCGTCCCAGCGCGCACGCGCTTGTGAGACGTAGCCGGGATAGAAGTTGACCATGACGATGCCGTGGTTGCGCGCAACCAGGCGCAGCACGTCATCCGGAACGTCGCGCGGATGATCGACCAGCGCACGCGCGCCGGAATGCGAAAACATCACCGGTGCCTGGCTGACCGCCAGCGCTGCCTTCATCGTTTCGGCGGAGACGTGACTCAAGTCGACCAGCATGCCCAACCGGTTCATTTCGCGTACCACGTCGCGGCCGAACGTGGTCAAGCCATGATGCTGCGGATCGGCCGTGGCCGAGTCGGCCCAGTCGGTGTTGAGCGTGTGCGTCAAAGTCATGTAACGCACACCGAGCACATACATCTGGCGCAGTACCGGCAGCGAATTGTCGATCTGGTGGCCGCCTTCGATACCGATCAGCGAGGCGATGCGGCCGGCTTTGTGGATGCGCTCGATATCTTCGGCACTGTAAGCCATCTCCAGGTCCTGCGGATATTTCGCCACCATATTGCGCACGATGTCGATCTGCTCGAGCGTCATCTTCACTGCGGCGGGACCGGTGACCGTCGGCGGAATCCACACCGACCAGAATTGTCCGCCGACGTGGCCCGCGCGCAGGCGCGTGATATCGGTCATCAACGGCGTTTGGTCGTCCGGATCATTTGCCGGTAGCGGCAAACGAGACGTGTTCGACAGCAGATCAACGTTGGCGACATTGCCGAAGCGCGCGCGGATTTCCCAGGGCAAATCATTATGGCCGTCGATCAGCGGCGTGCTCGCCAGCACGCGATCGACGCGCGCGCGCAGTGCTGAATCATTGGGTTTCGGCGATTTTGCCTGCACCGATGCCGCCGCGAAAACGCTGGCGGCCACGCATGCCGCGACTCGAATAATTTCCATTGTCTCTCCAATCAGTAAGCCGGGTGGTGCGATTTATGGCGTCGGCATCTTGATCGACTTGCCCTGCATCAAGACCCGTTCGAGAAAGTCGTCGGTGGCGGCGAAATTTTCCACCCACGTGCGCCACAACAGCGAATCGTGGGTCTCGTCAGGGAATACGATCAGTTCGTAGGGAATGTGATGCTCGCGCAGCAAAGGCACGAGATCGACGGTCTGCGCAAACGGCACATTGCGGTCGTCGTCGGCTTGAATCAACAGCACCGGCGATTTCCATTGATCGATCGAGCCAACCGGCGAGGACTGCAAGGCGACTTTTTTCATTTCCGGCGTCACACCTTTCGCTCCGGCCAGCAACGCGGTCCAGTCATGCACGCCAGCGTAGTCCACGCCCGCCTTGAAGATATCCGAATTTCTCGCCAGACCCATCGCCGTCAGATAGCCGCCGTAGGAGCCTCCCCACAACCCGATTTTCTGTGCATCGACGTAGGGCAGCGCCTGAAGATATTTTGCACCGGCCACGACATCCTGATATTCCGACGCGCCCAGCGGACCGGCGTGCGCGGGCTCGCGGAACGCGCGGCCGTACATGGTACCCATGCGGTAATTCACTGACAGCACCACGAATCCGCGATTGGCCAGGAACTGGTTGGCGGCATACATGTAGTTGTACGCGTCCATCGGATGGAAGCCGAGCATCATCTGCCGCGGCGGCCCACCGTGCGTGAAAATCAATGCCGGGCTGTGCAGCGAATGCTTTTTCGGTACGAACAACTGGCCGTGGATTTCCAGTCCGTCGCCGCTCTTGAATACCACTTGTTGCGGCGTGACGAATTCAGTCGACGGATAATCCGCAGGCAGTGCTGCGGATGCAATCATTGCGCGCCCGTGTGGCGTCAGGCGATACGGCATCGCCGGTTGGGTTGCGGTCGAGCCGAAAAACGCGACGGTGTCGCCGACGCCGGTGACCACCGGCGACCATTCGATCGATGCGCCCTGGGTCAGCGCCGTCGCGCCGGGACGATCTACGCTCACGCGCCACAAATGCCGGCGATCCACGTCGTTTTCGTTGGACGAATACAAAATTGCCTTGCGATCCGCACTCAGTGCCACACCACCCTGGAACGAAAATTTCCCCGGCGTCAGCAGTATAGGCTCGCCGCCGTTGGCGCCGATCGAATACAGATGCACCCAGCCATCTGCCTGCGAGGCAAACACGATGCGATCGCCGGCCGCGAACTGGAACGCCTGGTCTTGCCAATCGTTGGCGTCCGGATACGATCCATTCGCATCGTCGCCGCTATGCCAGATCTGCTTGGTCTTGCCGCTGGCTGCGTCCCACACGTGGATCGACCAAGGCTGCGGTTTCCCGGAAAGGAAATAGTCGCCACGGCCCAATTTGCGGATGAACGCCAGTTTGGAACCATCGGTCGACCAGCGCGGCAGGGTGTCGTGGTAGACGTCGGGATCGATGTAGCGCAACGTGCTATCGCCAATCCGGTAAACGCCGATCAGCGCATGCGTGCCGCGATTGCTGGCGAACGCGATTTCTTTTCCGTCAGGCGACCAGCGCGGCTGCTCGTTGTCGCCGCGGATGTAGGCGAGCGGCTGTGCCGGTTCCGCCCCGGAAACGGGCGCCAGCCACAGTTGGTGCTGTCCGCTCCACACGACTTGTTTGCCGTCGGGTGCAAGCTCGATGTCTTCACAACCTTCGGGCGCGCAGTTCATCGTGCCCAGCAGGCGAGGTGTGCCGTCGGCAATATCCGCTGCCCACACTTGCTGCTCGGGTTTTTTCACGTTGCTGGTCGGATCGGCCACCTCGCCCTTGTCATTGGTCTCGCTGCCGCGTGCGTACACAACGCTGCGACCGTCGGACGTAAGCCGCAGACTCGCAATCGGCATGCCATCGTCGCCGCTGTAGTGCGTGAGTTGGCGACCGACGAAATCCGGACCGTCGGCCACCCACACATTGCGTGCGCCGCGGGCATCGAACACCCAGGCGATGCGGTTGGCGTGTGCCGCCGCCGTCAAGCCGTACGGATACGGATAGTCCATCGCCTGTTCGATACTGAATGCCTGCACCTGGGCGGGCAGCAAAGGCAACAGCAAGGTCAGAAAAAGCGCAATACCCGAAGCCACACGTCCACGGACCGAACTGTCGAATGCAGAATTCATCGTAGTCACCCCTTAGGCGGAAGAAAACATGAGACGCGTGCACCGCCCCATCGGCAAACCGTTCCGGATCATCGCTTGCGGCGTTGCGAAACCGGCTTGCGTGCTGTCGTCGTGGCAGGCACCGGGGCCGGCGCCGCAGGCTCGGCGGGTTTGCCGCCGGTGGCCTCGATCAGATGCGACTGTGTGGCCGAACAAATCGAAAGCACTCGGCAGCGGCCGGGTCCGACGGCGAGGTAGGCGTGACCCATACCGCTGTCGAAATAAATCGAATCGCCCACGTGCAGGCGCGTCGGCGCATACAGATCGGTGTGCAATTCCACCGTGCCTTCCAGCACGTAGGCGTATTCCTCGCCGTGATGACGCAGCAAATCGCCGAATTCCTCCAGCGTTCTGGCATGCAGTTCGGCAATGATCGGGATAAACCGCTTGTTGAGCAGATCCGCAACCGGGTACAGGTGCGCATAGTTCTCGGTTTCGATCGCCGTGCCTTCACCCGCGCGGGTGATGCTGCGGCGTCCGCTCAGCGCGGTCGGTGGCGCACCGGTATCGGCTGCGAACAACTGCGCGATGTCGATGTCCAGGCCTTCGCTCAGGCGTACCAGTTTGTCGTAGCTGAGCGACATCTTGCCGTTTTCGATCTTTGATAACGTGGAAACGGGCAAGCCGGTGCGCTTGCCGACCTCGGCCAGGGTCCAGCCCATGCGATTGCGTACGGCCCGCAGCGTCACGCCTGGGTTTGCTATTGATTCCGTTACTTGGGGATTGATTGCCATGCTCGTTGTCCTGCAGTTGCCGTGCTGATTCGCGTTTCGGATTGTTGCCGGCACTTGCCTGCAAGCATAACCACGATTCCACGGGCCGATGTATTTTCGCTACTCTCGCACTATTTTGCCATAAAAGAAACAATTTGACAGTTAAGAAAATTTCGTTGATATTGTCGTGCACCAGACCAACGCGTGTTCACCGGGGAGGGCTCATGCAATCGCGTATCGTATTTTTGAGTGGGTGGTTTTTCGTAGCTGGCGTGCTGATGGCCGGTCCGGCAATTGCTGCAGATTTGGCAACTGCTGGTAACAGTGGTAACGCTGTGGCGTCGTCACAGGCACAAGATACTGGCAATGCTGGCGGCGCACCGACTGGCACGACTGACCAATCCTCCGACAAGAAGCAGTCGGAAGCGCAGAAAGACCAGCTCGGCACGATCGTCGTCACCGCGAACCGGCGCAGCGAGACGCTACAAAACATCGCCTTGCCGGTTTCGGTATTGAGTTACCACGATATCCAGCGACAGCAATTGGTGGACTTTCAGGACTATGCCGACGCGATTCCCGGCCTCGCCGCTGTCTCTTCCGGGGCGGGCATCACCGGACTTAGCATCCGCGGCATCTCTTCGGGCTCTCAGCAGCCCAGCGCGTCGGTAGGCGTCTATGTCGACGACACCCCCTTTGGCTCAAGCAGCGTATTCTCGGCAGGGTCGGAATTGACACCGGATATTGACCCCGCCGATCTGGAGCGCATCGAAGTGTTACGCGGCCCACAAGGGACGCTGTACGGCGCCGGCGCATTGGGTGGCGTGCTCCGGTTTATCACCATTCCGCCGGATACCGAGAACTATTCAGGACGCCTGCAAGTCGGTGGCAGTAGCACTGATGGCGGCGGCAACGGTTTCAATGTTCACGGCATGGTCAACCTGCCGCTGGTCACCGACACGCTGGCCCTGCGTGCCAATGTGTTTGACCGCACCGATCCGGGTTTCATCAGCGACGACGGGCGAGGCAAGACCGACCTCAACGAGGACCGGGTCAAGGGGGGGCGCGCGTCGCTGTTGTGGACACCGTCCAGCCAGACCTCGTTGCGCATCACGGTACTGGCACAAAACCTCAATCGGGGAGGCAGCCCAAGCGAGGCCCTGGATCCGGTTACGCTGAAACCGCTGTACGGCGACCTGCAGCAACGCGGTCCCGCACTTGGCGGCGATCCGTTCGACGGACGTTATCGACTCTACAATGCGACCTTAGACCACGACTTCGGTTGGGCGAAGCTGGTTGCATCCAGCAGCTACAGCACTCTGGATGCTGTGACAAACGTAGACGTCACACCGCTGCTGTTTCTCGGTCCGCAGGCGAATGGCCAGCCTTACGGTACGCTCGAGAACGAGATATTCCCCCAGACCAAGACTACCCAGGAAATTCGCCTGGAATCGCCCAAATCGGACAAGGTGGAGTGGCTGGGAGGTGTGTTCTACACCCATGAGACTGCCGACGCTGCGCAGACCATTTATCCTTCCGATTACTACAGCGGAGCGGAGCAGGCCTCACCGTTTGGCATACCGATCGGTGGCGACACGCAGCCGAGCACGTATGACGCCTGGGCGGTCTATGGCAGCCTCACCTGGCACTTCACCGATCGCTTCGACGTCGAGGCTGGTCTGCGTCACAGCCATGATCAGCAGCATTACACCGAAAACGGATACGGACTGCTGTTCGGTTCACCGACCCAGATTACCTTGCTCGACAAGCACTCCTCCGACAGCAGCAACACGTTTTCGTTGACGCCGCAATTTCACATCAGTGACAACACGATGTTGTACGCGCGGGCGGCTTCTGGCTTTCTACCGGGTGGCCCAAACGTTCTCACAGTCGCCATCCCCGGTGTGCCGACGACCTTCAGCCCGACCAAGCTGACCGACTACGAACTGGGTCTGAAGACCACATCATTGGATGACCGTCTCATTACGGATCTTTCCGCCTATCACATCGACTGGACCAAGATTCCGCTGGTCACCTTCGTAAGCCCGTTTACGTTTCTTGGCAACGGCGGGCAGGCCAAGGCCAATGGGTTCGAGGCCACGATCGCAGTCGTCCCGACGAGTGGTGTGAAGCTGTCGGCGAATGTTTCCTACAACGATGCCACGCTGACCAAGGACGCCCCATTGCCGTCCAACGGCAGGCGCGGAGATCCGTTGCCGTACGCGCCGAAACTCACCTACAACCTCAACGGCGATTATGACTTCGCGCTGCGCTCGGGTTGGGACGCATACGTTGGCGCGAGCTATTCGTTCGTGGATACGCGCACGGGCGATTTCACTTTCGACGGCACCGCGAGTGCGAAAGTGCCGTCCTACCACACGCTCAATCTGCGCGCGGGCTTGCAGCGTGACCAGTGGAAGCTCGATTTCTACGTCAAGAATGCGACCAACGAGCGCGGCATCATTCTGGGCGGCAGCGCCCAGCTCAATCCGATCACCACGCAGATGGAAGACAACGTAGTGATCATTCCGCCACGCACGATCGGCGTATCCATCAGTCGCGATTTTTGAGTGCGAGCTCGGCCGGCTGTGTCTGCGAGTCACACAGCCGGCCGTTTTTTTGCAGATCGATTGAACCATGCTTCCCGCATATTCACCCAGACCCAGGTTAAACATGGAGCTTGTGCTGCAAATCGAAAGCTGGCCGTACAAACAGCCTTTTCGAATCACCAACTATGTGTTTACCGGCGCCGAGGTACTGGTGGTCACGCTTCGCGATGGCGGATTCAGCGGACGCGGCGAAGCCAATGGCGTGTATTACCACGACGAAACGCCCGTGCGCATGAGCGCGCAAATCGAAGCGCTGCGCAACAAGATCGAGGCCGGAGTGGAACGGGAATCCCTGCGCAGCCTGATGCCTCCCGGTGGCGCGCGCAATGCGCTGGATTGCGCGTTGTGGGAACTGGAGTCGCAACGCGCCGGGCTGCCGGTGTGGAAACTGGCGCATGTACGCGAACCAATTGCCTTGCGTACTACGTGTACGGTCGGCGCCGGCTCACCCGCACAAATGGCCGATGGAGCGCGCGCATACAAGCAAGCGCATGCGATCAAGATGAAACTCACTGGCGAAGGCGCGGCTGCTTGTGTGCAGGCAGTGCGCGCGGCACGTCCGGATGTCTGGATCGGCGTTGACGCCAACCAGGCATTTACCCGACAAACGCTCGAGGATTTGTTGCCAACGCTGATCGAGGCGAAGGTCGGCCTCATCGAGCAGCCGTTGCCACGCGGCGAGGACGCCGCGCTGGCCGGCTTGCAATCGCCGATTCCGCTCGCCGCGGACGAGAGCGTGCAGAGCCTGCGCGATATCGAATCGATCGCACCCTACTACAACCTGATCAATATCAAGCTGGACAAATGCGGCGGACTGACGGAAGCGTTGTTGATGGCGCACGAAGCGCGTCGCCGCAATCTCGGTGTCATGGTTGGCTGCATGAACGCGACGTCGCTGGCAATGGCGCCGGCATTCGTGCTCGGTCAATTGTGCGATTACGTGGATCTGGACGCGCCGCTGGTCCTGTCGCGCGATCGCACGCCGTTGGTGGAATATGCGGATGGCAATATCTATTGCTCCGAAGCGGTTTGGGGCGCTGCGGCGTGAGTTCCCTCACGCTTGACGATTTTTGATGTTTCGAGGAGAAGCCATGTTTACTCGATTGATTGCCGCGAGTGCGGCATTGTTGATGCTCACGAGCGCGGCCATGGCTGCGGATACGCCTGCTGCGACGACGGCACAGAATCCGACAACGGCGCCGGTCGCTGCCGCAACCGCTGCGCCGGTTCCTGCGATGGCACCGACATCGACCGGCGCGCCGGCGTTGTCTGCCGAAGATACAAAGGCCTTTTTCGACAGCCTCGTGCCGTACGCGATGCAGCGTGGGGATATTGCTGGCGGCGTGATCGTCCTCGTCAAGGATGGCCAGCTCTTGTTTGCCCAAGGCTATGGTTACGCCGATCTCGCCAGCGGCAAACCGGTGGTTGCGGATCAAACCCTGTTTCGTCCCGGTTCGGTTTCCAAGACCTTTACCTGGACGGCAGTGATGCAACTGGTCGGCGCGGGCAAGATCGATCTGGATACGGACGTCAACCGGTATCTGGATTTCAAGATACCGGACAAATTCGGCAAGCCGATCACGATGCGCAATCTGATGACGCATACGGCAGGCTTCGAGGACACGCTAGGCGAAGAATTCCTCGGCGATGTGAAGCAACTGTTTCCTATCGGAGATTACGTAAAGCGGCATATCCCGGCACGCATTTTCGCGCCGGGCGAAATCGTTGCGTATTCGAATTACGGCGCGACCCTGGCCGGCTATATCGTGGAACGCGTCTCCGGCGAACCGTTCGATCAATACATCGAAAATCACATCTACAAACCGCTGGGCATGGATCATTCGACGTTCGCGCAGCCGCTGCCGCCGGCATTGGCGGCAAATATTTCGGTCGGCTACCACTCGGCGTCGAACAAGAAAATAATTCCGTTCGAGGCCATCGAAGTCGGTCCGGCGGGATCGATGTCCACGACCGGCACCGACATGGCGAAGTTCATGCTGGCGCAACTGGATAACGGTCAATACAACGGTGCCACGCTGCTGTCCCCGGCGATGATCGCCGAAATGCATTCGCCGCAGTCGCACATGGCACCCGGCTTGAACGGTTTCGATCTCGGCTTCTATCAGGAAAACCGCAACGGCTTGTCGATTATCGGCCATGCCGGCGACACCAATGCATTCCACAGCGATCTGCATTTGTTGCTGGACAAGCACGTTGGCCTGTTCATGTCGTTCAACAGCGCGGGCAAAGCGGGTGAGGTGGGCAAACTTCGTACCGTGCTGTTTCGCCATTTTCTCGATCGGTATTTTCCGTACACGCCGCCGCAGGAAAAAACGGTGGCCGATCCCAAACCAGACGCAGCCCGCGTGGCCGGCTGGTATCTGGGCAGTCGCCGCATCGAGAGCGGATTACGCCTGCTCTATGCGCTCACCCAGACGAACGTGACCGCGGATGCCGACGGCACCATCACGATCGCCGCGCTTACCGACTTGAGCGGTACGCCCAGAACCTGGCGCGAGGTTGGGCCACTGACGTATCGCGAAGTCGGCGGACAGACGCATACCAAATTCGTGACCGACAAGGACGGCCAGATCCGCTATTGGATTTCCGACGACTTTCTTCCCGTCGAGGTTTTCCAGCCCGTGCACGGTTTGCGGAGTTTCGGATTGGTCAAGTCCGTGGGCATGGCGTTTATTGCAACACTCATGCTCACCTTGCTGATCTGGTTTGGTGGCTGGATTGCGCGTCGGCATTACCGCACGACGTTATCGCTCAATCGCAGTCAGGCGCGCTGGCGGCTGGGCTCGCGGCTGGGCGCGTTGGTCCTGTTGGTGCTGCTGGTCGCGTGGATCGTCATGTTCACCTACGTCTTTGCTACTGCCAACGGCAAGCTCGATGGCTTTCTGATCGCGCTGTATTTCCTCGGTGTGCTCGCGGTTCTAGGCGCATTCGCCATGCTGGTCGAAGCGATCCAGCGTGTGTTGCGCGGACCGGGTGGCTGGCTGGTGCGGATCGGTGAAGTCGTGCTGGGCTTGTGCGCGCTCTACGCACTGTGGGGTATTTACGCGTATGGCCTGGCCAATTTCAGCCTCACGTATTGAGATGACGACGCGCGCTTGCGCGCGCCGTCCCGGATTCCGGAATTGAGTCGCCGGCAGTTGTGATGATGCGCGGAGAAAACATGTTCACTCGATTGATGATGACAGGGGCTGCCGTGCTGTTGATGAACACGGCAGCCGCAGCGGCTGCGCAAGCTCCTGCGCCCGCCAGCTCGACGCCTGCATCGTCATTGGCCAGCGGTGCCACAGATGCGACGTCTCCCCCGGAAGTGTCTGCGTTGACGGAGCAGGATGTGAGCACGTTTTTCGACGGGCTTGTTCCCTACATGCTGGAACGCAACGACATCGCCGGCGGTGTAATCGCGGTGGTGAAGGATGGACAGCTCATCTTTGCGCAAGGGTACGGTTACGCGGATGTTGCCAAGCGCACGCCAGTAATTTCGGATAAGACTTTGTTTCGAGTCGGCTCGACGTCGAAGCTGTTCACCTGGACTGCGGTGATGCAACAGGTTGCCGCAGGCAAGATCAATCTTGATGCGGATGTGAACAACTACCTCGATTTCAAGATCCCGGACAAGTTCGGCAAGCCGATCACGGTCCGCGACTTGATGACAATGACGCCGGGCTTTGCCGAGACCATCCACAACTTGATGGCAGCGACACCGGAGCAATTGGCTCCGCTGCGCCAATACCTAATTGATCACATACCACCGCGAATTTTCCCGCCGGGCGAAGTCGTGGCGTATTCCAACTACGGTGCCGCGCTGGCGGGCTACATCGTGCAGCGCGTATCCGGCGAACCATTCAATACCTATATCGAAAACCACATCCTGCAGCCGTTGGGCATGACGCATTCGACCTTCGCGCAACCGCTGCCAGCCGGGTTGAATGGCGATATGGCGACCGGTTACATTACTGCTACGGGCGACACCATCGTGCCATTCGAAGCTGTCCAGCCCTGGCCGGCCGGCTCGCTGAGCTCCAGCGCCACCGACATGGCGAAGTTCATGCTGGCGCAGTTGCAGGATGGGCAATTCAACGGCGTCTCGATCCTGCCTGTGGCGACAGCAAAATTGATGCATTCACCGCAGTCGCGAATGGCGCCCGACATAAACGGTTACGATCTTGGTTTCTACCAGGAAGATCGCAACGGTCTGCGCATCATCGGTCACGGTGGCGACACGATCGCGTTCCATTCCGATCTGCACCTGCTGCTGGATAATGATGTCGGCCTGTTCATGTCCTTCAACAGCGCAGGCAAAGCCCCCTACGGTTCATCTGAGGGTGTGCGCACGGAATTGTTCCACGCTTTCCTTGACCGCTACTTTCCATACAAGGTACCTGCACAAACAACGCTCGCTACCGCCAAGTCCGATGCGGCCCGCGTGGTGGGCTGGTACTGGAGCAGTCGCCGCGAGGACAGTGCATGGCGGCTGTTGTTCATGCTGGGCCAGGCGCAGGTCGCTGCGCAGCCGGACGGGACGATCACCGTCAGCATGCTGACGCTCCCGAGCGGAGCGTTGAAGCATTGGCGCGAAGTAGGCCCGCTGACGTATCGCGAAGTGGACGGTCAAGAGCGCCTGCGCTTTGTCGCGAACGAAGATGGTTCGATCCGCTGGTGGATTTCCGACTCGGATCCGGTGATGGTGATGCAGCCAGTGCACGGTTTGGAGCAACACGGATGGTTTGCGTTACTGACGAAAATCGCGATTGCGGTGTTGCTCTTGACCCTGCTGGTCTGGATCGGCGGCGCAATCGTGCGGCGACGCTTCGGCCGTACCTTGCCATTCGCGCCGAAACAATCTTCGCTCAGATTGGCTTCACGGATTGGCGTGATTCTGCAATTGGCGGTCGTAGTCGGCTGGCTGATCCTGCTGGTTGCGTTTTCGAATCCGCTGGGGTTGTTCCACACCGATTACGGTGGCTGGTTGATCTTGTTGTACGCACTGGGTGTGCTGGGGATCGTGGGCGGAATCGCAATTGTTCTCGAGGCAGGCTGGCGTATTGCACGCGGACCCGGTGGCATGCTCTGTCGCGCAGGCGAGACGGTACTCGCCTTGTGTGCGATCTATGGCATCTGGGCGATCCTTGCGTATGGACTGGCGAACTTCAACTCGCACTTCTGAACCGACGCGACTGTCAACTGGCAAATACCGGCTTGAAAGCTTGCGAGGGGAAAACATGTTCACTCGATGGATGACAATAGGTACTGCGTTGTTGATGCTGGGCGGCGCGGCCGTTGCTGGCGCAGCGGGCCCCGTAGTCGGCAAGGTTCAAGCATCGCCGCCGCCGCCGCCGCCATCCGATCTCGGCGCGTATGTCGCGCGCGCGATGAAGACATTCGGTGTGCCAGGAATGGCAATTGCGATCGTCGAAGGCGACAAGCTCATCACGCGCGCCTACGGCATACGCAAACTGGGTTCGCCCGAGCCGGTGGACGTGCACACCACGTTTCCTATCGGCTCCAACTCGAAGGCGTTTACTTCCACTGCGCTGGCGATCCTGGTTGACGAAGGCAAGCTGCATTGGGACGACAAGGTCGGCGAAAAACTGCCCGGTTTCCGCATGTACGATGCCTACGCCTCGCAGGAAATGACGATCGTCGATCTGCTCGTGCATCGCAGCGGGCTGGGTTTGGGTGAAGGCGATCTGATGGTTTTCCCGGACACCGATCGCACTCGTGCCGAATTGGTCCACTCGATCCGCTACCTCATACCGGCCACCAGCTTTCGCGATCGTTTTGCCTACGACAATGTTTTGTACTCGGCAGCGGGAGAGTTGCTGCAAGCTGTGTCGGGACAATCCTGGGAAGACTTCGTCAAGCAGCGCATCTTCGAACCGCTTGGAATGCGCGACGCCGCGGTGGATTTCAAGGCCCAAGGCCCGGATCACGCTGCGCCTCACGCGCGCATATCCGGGGCTATCCGAGGCCTTGGGCCACTAACCGTGCTCAGTTCCGACGGGGTGACCCGCGCGATCGCACCTGCAGGCTCCGTCTGCGCCAGCGCCGACGATATGGCGCGCTGGTTGCGCGTGCAATTGGCTCAGGGCGACTTGGGCAACGGCAAGCGTCTGTTCAGCGCGGCGCAGTCGAACATGCTGTGGGCGCCGGTAACCATCATTCCAGTGTCCCCTGCGCCGAAGCCGATCGCGGCCACCACGCCCAATTTCGCCGCGTATGCGCTGGGATTCTTCGTAACCGATTATCGCGGACACAAGATCATCACGCATGCTGGCGGCGTGCTCGGCGGATTATCCGAAGTGGTGATCATCCCTGACAAGCAGGTGGCATTCGCGGCGATGATCAACTCGGAGGACGGAGCGGCGCTGCAGGCGGTGTACCATCGACTGCTTGATCATTATGTGGAGGCGCCATCGACCGACTGGATTGCAAGCTACCGCGAGCTCGTCGATCAACGTCACGCAAAGGCGCAGAAATCGTTGCAGTCGCTGCAAGTAAAGATGCATCCGGAAATCGGCCCTTCGCTGGCGCCCGCCGCGTACGCCGGTGTCTATCGCGACCCGTGGTACGGCACGATGACGATCAGCAGCAATCAGGGAAAATTGCGCATCCGTTTCGATCGTTCGCCGGGAATGGAAGGCGCGCTTGAACACGCGCAATACGACACCTTCCGCACTCGCTGGAGCGATCGCGATATCGAGGATGCTTATCTCAGCTTTGATCTGGATCCCGCCGGCAAGATCGTTGCGGTTCGCATGAAGGCGGTTTCACCGACCGCGGATTTCAGCTTCGACTATCCGGATCTGCACTTCGTACCCTCCGCCAACGCCGGTTCGGCAAAATAGCCTGGCGCCAAAGAAAAAACGGCACGCACAGTTTCCGTGCGTGCCGTGGAAAGTGGCCTGTACTCGCAACAGGCCCGGGGTACGCGCGATACAACGCGGCACGTCGCTATCGGTTGACTTGTGCCGCACAGGTGTTCGCGCGAGAATCAGGCAATGCCGAGTCGCTTCGCCAATTTCCACGAGTTCTATCCGTTCTATCTGAGCGAGCACGCCAATCGCACCAGCCGACGACTGCATTTCATCGGCAGTTCGCTGATGGTCCTTGTAGTGATCGCCGTTTGCGTCACGCAACGCTGGGTCTTGTTGTGGACGCTACCGGTGATTGGCTACGGCTTTGCCTGGATCGGCCATTTCTTCTTCGAGCACAACCGCCCGGCCACATTCACGTATCCGTTCTACAGTCTTGCCGGCGACTGGGTGATGTGGTGGCAGACGCTGACTGGCCGCATCAAGTTCTGACTCGTATCAAATCATCATTGGGGAGCAAACCATGGCCTGGGCCAATCTGGTTACGCTATGTGCGCTGATCGAATACTTCGTGTTCGGCTGGCTGGTGGGCAGGGCGCGCGTGAAATACGGAGTGCACGCGCCGGCGACCAGCGGGCATGAAATCTTCGACCGATATTTTCGTGTGCAGCAGAACACGCTGGAGTTGCTGATCCTGTTCGTGCCTGCCCTGTGGATCGCTGCGCAGTACTGGAATCCGGTGTGGATGGCAGCGATAGGCGCGGTGTACGTGATCGGCCGGCTTGTCTATTTCCGCGGCTACGTGGAAAAGCCTGCCTCGCGCCACAATGGATTCCTGCTCAGCATCGTGCCGGTTGCGGCGCTGATCCTGGCCGCACTGGCAGGTGTCCTTCGCGCGCTGGCAACGGGTTGAGCGTCATTCGTGGAAAATGAAGAATGCCGCGAGCACGATCAGTGCAAAGCCGATCAGGTGATTCCACTTGATTGACGTGCCCAGGTACGTGATCGAAAACACCACGAACACGCTCAGCGTGATGATCTCCTGGATCGTCTTGAGTTGCGCCGGATTGTAGACCTGATAGCCGATACGGTTGCCGGGCACTTGCAGGCAATACTCGAAGAATGCAATACCCCAGCTGACCACGATCACCAGCCACAGGGGACGGTCGGTGAACTTCAGATGGCCGTACCAGGCGAAGGTCATGAATATGTTGGAGCCGATCAGCAGCGCGATCGGTGCGAGATAGGCGAACATGGCAGGTTCCCGCTAGAGAGAGTCTTTCTCGGCGAAGCGCGATTCGTACAGCAGGGTTTCGATGCGTGCTTCCTGACCGGGCAGAAATTCCAGACCGATATCTTCGCTGCCCGAACGCGCAATACGTGCGTCCAGCCCAATTACGGTTTCCTGATCGAAGATGAAAAATACGCGGCACTCGGCGGGGGCGTCCGCCGGCCAGTTCTTCGGCCGGCCGATGCAGGCGCCGCTTTGCGAAAGATCCCTGACGTCGGACAGGTAACCCTCGCCGGCGCAAACGGCGAGCGCGGCGAAGTAGATGGCCAGGCGCGGGTGGCGGCGTTTTTCGGCGAAGGACATGCGCGGCGTTTCCCGAGGATTGGGGCTACGATAGTCGCCAAGCGATGCGCTGCGCAAGCCGCGCCGTTGCGCATGATACAGTCGTGGCGGAGAGGTTTGGGGCAAGCATGGCTGCAAGCACGATACGGGGAATCGGCGGCTGGCGGCTGGTGCCGTTGGCTGCGGCCCTGACGCTGGCCGGGATCAGCGCCGACACGCTCGCCAGCATTCCCCTGAGCGCACCGGTACCCACCGCTTGGAAGCCGGGCGACGGGCGTGCCGTGGCCGCCTTGTTCGCGGCGTTGGATGCTGTGGCGCACACGCGTGCACCGGCGCCTCCGCACGCGGCCGCAAGCTTGGCCGTGAACTCCTGCGCCGATGATGGCGGCAGTGGCACGTTGCGCGGTGTGATCGCTGCGGCCGGCGAGGGCGACAGCGTAGATTTGAGCGGATTGACGTGCAGCGTGATCACCCTGACCCACGGCGCAATTCCGATCCTGCTCGATGATCTGACCATCGTCGGCGCCGGTGCGGACAAGCTCGCCATCGACGGTGCTGGGCTCGATCGAGTGCTTGCTCATTACGGCTACGGCACGCTCGATCTGCAAGGGGTAACCGTGCGCGATGGTGTCAGTCATGTCACCGGCTACCACGTCACCGGGGGCGCATGCATTGTGTCCAACGGGTATGTGACGATGCATCACAGTGCGATAAGTGGCTGCGTGGCCTCCGGCGAGGGCGTGTACGGCGGCGGCATTGTCGCGCGCGGTATTGCGTTGTATACAAGTACACTTTCCGGGAACGTCGCGCTGGGTTCGCATCCGAATACCTTCACCGCGGCGTATGGCGGCGGCGCAATGGCGTATCGTGGTCCGGTTTATCTTTACGCCAGCACGGTAAGCGGCAACCGCGCCACGCATACGCTCAGCGACACGCACGGCAGCTATTGCACTGGCGGCGGGATCTTCTCCGACCTTGGTGGTTATGCGTACGCTTCGACGTTCGATTCCAACTACTCCTACGGTACCGGTGGCGGCATCGCCAGCCACGCGGGATTCGGCATCAGCGACAGCACGATCAGTGGCAACCACGCAAAGCACAAAACCGGCGGCGGTGTATTTGCGCGCGTGTTCGATTCGATGCTCATCAACAACAGCACCATCGCCGACAACACGGCGGGCAGCTCCGGCGGCGGCATTTATTTTATCGGCGTGCGGGATTCGCTGACTTTGCAAAGCAGCATCGTTGCCGAGAACAAGGCGGCCGGCACGCCGGCGGATATCGCCACGCTTGACGCTTTCACGATTGCCGGAGCGAACAATCTGGTGATCGCCGCCGCTGTCAATGTCAGCTTGCCCACCGACACCGTGCATGGCGACCCCAAACTTCTGCCGCTCGGCGATTACGGTGGACCGACACGGACGCACGCGTTGATGGTGGGCAGTCCAGGGCTGGATGCCGGCAATAATCTCACGGGCCTGATCAGCGATCAGCGCGGCCCCGGATTTGCGCGCGTGCTAGGCGCGGCCACGGATATCGGCGCATTCGAAGGTGCGCTGGCGCCTGCACCGGTTGTGCCGGCTCCCGGGCTGTCATTGCGCCTGGCGGCGTTGCTGGCTGCACTACTGGGCGGATTGGGTTGGTGTAGCTTGCGCAGGCGCGGCGCATAGGCTATTTTTGGCGAATTGAATGCGAAATAGGGGTGTGCTGTGACCAATTCGCGCAGCTATTGCATCAAGCCCTTGGCGGCAGCGTTGGCCATCGCCTTGGGCGCGGCCGGCATGACCGCCGATGCAGGCGCTTCCGGCAACCCGGCATTTGCCGCACGCATGCAGCACTTCCACACGACGGTGACGCAGCTCAAACAGTACCGCGCCCAGCATCCCGGCAAGCTTGCGCTGTTTCCGCACAGTCATCCGCACAAACTGAATCGTCCGCAATTGTTGCCTGCGGCCCCCGTGCCGACGAAGACGGTGACCAGCTGCGTGGACACCGCTTCCAGCGGTACCACCGCGGGCACCTTGCGCTATGAGGTCATCAATGCCGTCGCCAACGACGTCATCGACCTTTCCGCTTGCAACAACAGCACCATCACCCTCACCCAGGGCGCCTTGCCGGTTACGGTGGGCGGTCTCACGTTGACTGCCGGCGCACCGACCAATCATGTGACCATCGACGGCAACGGCGCCGACCGCGTGTTCTACGATACCTTCAACGCCGGCCCCAACGGCCTCACGCTCAAATACCTGACTGTGCAAAACGGCGTAGCGCCGCAGTCGTATAACGGCAATCCGGTCGCGATTGGTGGTTGCATCTTGGCTCCCAACGCAGGCGTGGCCCTGTATCAATCGACGGTAACCGGCTGCACGGCCACCAATCCCACCGGTAATGCCTATGGCGGCGGCGTCGCCGCGGCTGCCCTGTACATGTACCAAAGCAAGATTTCCGGCAATACCGTCAGCGCAGGCAACGGTACAGCCAGTTCCGCCGCCGCTGTCGGCGGCGGTGCGATTGCAAAGTACGCCTCGATCACGCTCTACAGCCAGATCACCGGCAACACGGCGACGAGCAATGCAGGCGTCTTCGCTGATGGTGGTGGCCTGTGGTCGGGCCAGCCGTATCTGATTTACACCACGATCGCGAACAACAAGGCGCATATGATTGCCGGCAGCGGCAACGGCCAGCCATACATCGGCATCGGCGGTGGTCTGACGGCAAAATATGGCGCCAAGTTGCAGGCCAGCACGATCAGCGGCAATTCAGCCACCTGCACCAGCAGCGGACAATACAACACGTTCTGCATCGGGGGCGGCGTGGCCGGCGGTTATGCTCCCGGCAATGGCGGTGGGTCGTTGAATGTCTATTATTCGACGATTTCCGGCAACCATTCCGATTTTCTTGCCGGCGGCATCCTGTCGAAATACCAGTTGAATCTGGTGCAAAGCACGGTTAGCGGCAATTCGGCCTCCGCGGGCGGCGCGCTGGTGCAGAAATACCTGTCCGGATCCGGCTATGGTGTCAGCGCATACAACAGCACGATCGCCGGCAATTCCGCTACCTACTACGGAGGCGGTGTGTACGACTATTCGGGTGGCGGTGGCCCATTCGCTGCTACGCCCGCACCGATTACGCTGACCAGCAGCATCGTGGCGAAAAACACGTCCAGTTACCCCGGCTCCGATATCTATGTGCCCAGTGCCTATACGCTGACCATTTCCGGTTCCAACGATCTGGTGATGGCGGCATCGTCGAACATCACCTTGCCGGGCGGCACTCTCAGTGCCGATCCGATGTTGGCGCCGCTCGCCAACAACGGCGGGCCGACGCGAACCATGGGACTGCTGGCGGGCAGTCCGGCGCTGGATGCGGGCAGCAACCCCAACAATTACACCAACGACCAGCGCGGCAATGGCTTTCCGCGTGTGGTTGGCGCGTTGCCGGATATCGGTGCGTTCGAGGGCATTGTGGCGCCCGTCGCGGTACCGGTACCCTCGCCGACGTTGTCCGTCTGGGCGCTGGGCCTGCTCGCCGCCTTGCTTGGCTGGCTGGGCTGGCGGCGCGCACGCGTCGTGCCGCAACGCGAGTAGAACCTGTCTCAAAACTACTGCGCTCGACATCTCGCGCGCCGGCGGTGCACGGAATGCTCATGCACTTCGGCGTACATTCCGCTTCCTGCGCTCCGGCGGCGCGCAATCTGTCTTCGCTCGCTACGTTTTGAGACAGGTTCTGCCTATCTGCCCTTCACGCAAACATCACCGCGCGCCGCGCACCCTTCACAAAGGTGAAGTCGTGATGCGGAGCGGGGCATGAGACAGCGTGAAGAACAGACAGGCTTGATCCTGCTGATCGAGGACAACCGCGGCATCGCCGAGATGGTTGGCGAATTCCTCGAACGCCGCGGCTACAGTCTGGATTACGCGGCCGACGGTGTGACTGGTCTGCATCTGGCGGTATCCAACAGCTACGACGTGATCGTGCTCGACTTGATGCTGCCCGGCATGGATGGCCTGGCGTTGTGCCGGAAACTGCGCGCCGACGCGAAAAAATCCACACCCGTGCTCATGCTCACCGCGCGCGACACGCTCGAGGACAAGCTCGTCGGTCTGGACGCCGGCGCCGACGATTATCTGGTGAAACCGTTCGAGATTCGCGAACTCGAGGCACGCGTGCGCGCGTTGATCCGGCGCGACCGCCGCCAGGTCAGTGCCGAACTGCTCAACGTTGGCGATCTGGTGCTCGATACCGCCACCGTGCGCGTGACGCGTGCCGGTCAGGATCTGCAAGTCTCGCCGATCGGGCTGAAATTGTTGTCGATCCTGATGCGCGAATCGCCACGCGTGGTCAGCCGCGCGGACATCGAGCGCGAAGTCTGGGGCGACCTGCTGCCCGATTCGGATACGCTGCGCAGCCATTTGTACAATTTGCGCAAAATAGTCGACAAGCCGTTCCAGAAGCCGCTGTTGCACACGATCCACAGCGCAGGCTACCGACTGGCGGATCTGGACGCCGAAGTCGCCGCCAGCAAGACGGCGTGATGCTCACGCCGCGCGCCGGCATCCGCCGCAAGATCTGGACGGTCTACGTTCTGCAAGTGGCGGCGATCAGTCTGGCCACCATTCTCGGCGTGTATGGTGCCGCCACCGTGCTCGAGGACGTGCTGATCAAGCGCGCGCTCACGGGAGAGGCCGCGTTTTACTGGCAGCGCTGGCAGCGCAATCACGCCGCGCCGGTGCCGGAAACCAACAATATGACCGGCTATCTGCGCGAGGCAGGTGTCGCGGTGACGCAACTGCCCGCGCCACTGCGCGATCTGCAACCGGGTTATCACCGCATCCAGCACAACGGCGCGTTCGTGCTGGTGCTGGTTTCCGACGGCCCACCCGGGCGGTTGTATCTGGTGTTCAATCAGGAACAGGTCGGGCGGCTCGCGTTCCTGTTTGGTTTCGTGCCGCTGATTCTGGTGCTGCTGATCATCTACATCACCACCTGGCTGACCTATCGCGCTTCGCGGCGCGCGTTGTCGCCGGTGATCGCGCTGGCCAAGGTCGTGCGCGAATGGGACCCGAAGCGGCCGGATCCGGCTGCTCTGGATCCGCGCAATCTGTCCAGCGATCCGGACGGCGACGTGGAAACCCTGGCACGCGCGCTGCACGGCTACGCCAGCCGCATCGAGGAATTCGTCGAGCGCGAACGCAACTTCACGCGCGATGCCAGCCACGAGTTGCGTAGTCCGCTCACCGTGATCAAGATCGCGGCGGATGTGCTGCTGGAGGAACAGGAACTGTCGGCGTTCGCGCAGCGCACGCTGCTGCGCATCCGCCGTTCGGTGCGCGACATGGAGGCGATGCTCGAGGCGTTCCTGATTCTGGCGCGCGAATCCGACACCGGCCTGCCGCAGGAGGATTTCACGGTCAACGACGCGGTGCGCGAGGAAATCGAACGCGCACGGCCGCTGCTCGAAGGCAAACCGGTGACGCTGGAGCTGGACGAGCGCGCGCGTTTCGCCTTGCATGCACCGCCGCGGGTATTCGCGGCGATGGTCGGTAATCTGATCCGCAACGCGTGCCTGTACACCGAAGCGGGCAACGTGCGGGTGCGCGTCGATCCGGATTGCGTCAGTGTCGAGGACAGCGGTATCGGCATGAACGCGGATGAAATCGCGCACGCGTTCCAGCCGTATTTCCGTGGCGGTCGCAGCGCCAGCGCCGGCCACGGGGTGGGGCTGAGTCTGGTGCGACGCCTGTCCGAGCGCTTCGGTTGGCCGGTGGAAATGCACAGCGCGCTCGGCGCCGGCACTACGGCGACGATCCACTTCCCGCGGCGCTTGCAGGCGCCGGCGGTTGCGCCATAATCGGCGCCGAGGTTTCCTCCGGAGAATGCCATGACCTTATGTCCTGTCGCCCTTGCGGTGGGTTGCCGGAAATGTCCGGTGTTTGCGATCTGTCCGGCCAAAGGCATCATCGGCGATTACAAGCCGGATGCGGCGGCGTCGCCGGGCAATG
This sequence comes from Rudaea sp., assembly GCA_050737915.1. GTDB lineage: Bacteria > Pseudomonadota > Gammaproteobacteria > Xanthomonadales > Rhodanobacteraceae > Rudaea. Next base: position 10,296 of record JBOHYL010000142.1, on the reverse strand, counting down.
AAAAAACCACTTCCGCCCGTGCCAAGAAAGGCAAATAGATTTCGGTGTGCCGACGGCTGAGCAAGGGCCGTCTACTCCTTACGACTCTTGCTGCGACGTTATGCCGCATCGATTCGCCGTGATCACAAGGCTATAGTCTGCTGTCGGGATTACCGTTGGCAGATGAACCGCTTGGATGGCATTGGCAAACAGGATCGTTGTGCGCGTGCTCGGTGTGTCGCTGCTCGGATGCGTGTCGGGTGCCGCGTCAGCCTGCGCGACCTGTGGTTGCACGCTGAGTACCGACGCGGCGACAGGTTACTCCGCGGAAGCAGGGTGGCGCATCGGCATCGATTACAGTTACATCGATCAGGATGAACTGCGCCACGGCAGCGGTAGCGCGACGCCGGCACAGGTAGTCGATCAACCATCCGATCCTTCGCTGGGTGGTGGTGAAATCGAGAAAGGCACCATCAATCGCTATCTCACGTTGAGCATCAGTTATCGCCCCAACGCGGATTGGGGCTTCACGGCGCTGGTGCCACGCGTGGATCGCGGTCACACAACGTACGGAGTGCGAACGCAACCCTATACGCCCGCTGCCACCGCTCCGGATCAGATCAGCGGTTCCTACACGACAGGTTTGGGCGATGTGAAATTCCTGGTCAATTACCAGGGTTTTCTCGCCACGCACAATCTCGGTGTGATCGCTGGAGTGAAGCTTCCGACCGGCAACTATGGCGGCGAGATCGAGGATGGAATCCTGGTTGGGCATCCGGTGCTGTTCAAGTCCGGTCCCATGGCGGGAGAAGCGCTCGATTCCAGCTTGCAGGCCGGCACGGGCAGTACGGACTTGATCGTCGGTGCGTATTACTACCAGCCGATCAGCCAGAACTTCGATGCCTTTGCCAATGGTCAGTTTCAAGCCGCCGTGGCCGAGCGTATGCATTCTACGGGGGCCGATTATCGTCCCGGTAATCAGACCACATTGAATTTCGGACTGCGCTATGAAGCGCATCGCAATTGGGTGCCGCAATTGCAGATCAACCTGCTGCACAAGAGCGCGGACCAGGGTGCGTTGGCGGACGTGCCGGATACAGCCGGTGATGTGGCCTATTTGAGCCCTGGCATCGGCACCACGCTGTTCAACAGTTATCAGTTCTATGCATTCGTGCAAGTGCCGGTATACAGCCACCTGGATGGCTACCAGCTGTTCCCGCGCTGGACTGCCAGCGTTGGAATCAGCAAGACGTTCTGAACGTGCCACAGACCAAGCCAACTTCGTCAGACGTGGTCATACGCAAGCGAGCCAATCGTCGTTTATCCGTGCATGGTCAGATTCCGATGGCTCTGCTGCGGTTTTGCGCAGTGGCTCTTGCCTTGATTATTGCGAGCTCGAATTGCGCACACGCGAACGGATTGGGCGAGGGAAAAAAGGCGCCCACCATTGTGTTGACCACTCTCGACGGCAAACATATCGACACGGGCAAGTTGTTGGGCAAGGTGGTGATCGTGACCTTCTGGGCCACATGGTGTGAGCCGTGTCGGGAAGAACTTCCGTTGTTGTCGCGCTACGCCCGGGAACATGCCCAGGACGGTTTGGTTGTGCTTGGTTTTAGTCTGGACACACCGGACCAGCGCGACAAGGTCAGTCAAGTTGCGCGTACTTTGAGCTTTCCGGTTGGATTGTTGGACGATCCGCATGTGTCCGGTTATGGCCGCATCTGGCATCTTCCGGTGAGCTTCACAATCGATCGGCGCGGCCGATTGGTCGATGACGGTTGGAAGGACAAGAACCCTGTCTGGACTGCCGAGCGTCTCGAACAGGTGGTAACGCCGTTGCTCAATCATTCGAATTGAAGCTGACGCAAATGCGCACCGTCCCGGCATGCCGCGTGTTGCGACAGTTTCCCGATCAGTGATGCACCGGGTGCTTGGTAAGCTTGCGCTGCAGGGTGCGCCGGTGCATATGCAGCCAGCGGGCGGCAGCGGAGATATTGCCATCGCATTCCGCCAGCACGCGATGGATATGCTCCCATTCCAGACGTTTCAATGATGGTGCTCCGGCTACTGCGGGCATAGCTTGATTTGCAGTACCGGTTCGTGTGCTGCGCAGCGCTGCGACGACCGCATCGGCGTCCACAGGCTTGGCCAGATAGTTTTCAGCACCGCGCTTGATCGCCTCGACCGCGGTCGCGATCGAGGCGTAACCGGTCAGCAACAGGATGTGCAGATCCGGTACCAGCGCCTTGAGTTCGGTAATCAATTTCAACCCGTTGTCGGCGCCGAGCTTGAGATCAAGTACCGCATACCGCGGCGCTTCGCGTCGGCATGCATCGAGCGCGGCGGCAGCGGTGTTCGCGGTGGCGCTGTCGAAACCGCGCGCATCCAGCGCGCGTGACAGCACGCGTGCAAATACGATGTCATCGTCGATCACCAATATCCGCTCTCGCGGAGCGATTTCATCCTGCATGGGCGTTCGTCTCCAAATTTGCCAGCGGCAGGCGCAAACGCGTCAACGTGCCGCCATCGGCGGGTGCGAGGATTTCGACTTCACCGCCAAGTCGTTCGGCTGTGGCGGCGGCAAGCGCAAGGCCCAGGCCCAAGCCGTCGCGTTTGTCCGAATAAAAGCGCAAGCCGGCCGTATTGTGCGCATCCTGCTTCAGCCCTGCGCCGTAATCACGTATTCCGAATTCGATGGCCTCGTCGGTGCAATCCACCGAAAAGGCCACCCGCGAATTTGCCAGCAACGCCGAGGCATCGGCGGCATTATTGAGCAGGGCGATCAAGGCAGGCTGCAATCCCGGCGCCAATCTCAGGACAAGAGTCTTGCAAGTGGAGTCGAATGTTGTCGCCAGATCGACCTCCGGCCGCAGTAAATGGAAACGCTCAATGCAGCCCGTCGCAAACGCCTCAAGGGCAACGGTCTGCAGAGTTTCGCTGATTGCAGTTACGCCGACCCGTACCATCTCGCGCAGGATGTCGCGGCAGCGGTCGGTTTGCTCCGAAAGCAGGTTCAGGTCGCTTGCGAGCGCGCTATCCGCGCGGCACTCGCGGCGCAGCTCGGTAAGCAGCGTGCGTATCGTCGATAGCAGCGTATTCAATTCGTGTGCCGCACTGGCGGCCTGTGTGGCGATGGCCAGAATGCCCGAATCGCGTAGCGCGCGTTCGCGCCCGTGTTGCATTACCGCCTCGCGCTCACGCAATTCATGCGCCAGCCGCGACACGAAAAAACCCAGCAATATGGCGCTAAGCGCGAAATTCACCGCCATTCCGACTACATGCAGGCCGAAATCCGAGTGCATCCACGTCATATCCATTTCGGGCAACGGCACATGCCAGCGCAACAAGGCGAGATAGGCACCACAGGCAAGCACGACGATCGCGCCCAGATAGCGTGCGGACAGGGTGGTCGCGGCCAGGCCGATGGGCATGATGTACAGAGATACGAAAGGATTGGTCGCACCACCGGTGAGGAACAGCTGATATCCGAGTATTGCCATGTCGATGGCAAAATGCAGCGTGACTTCGGCTTCACCGAGTGGCCATGCTTGGCGCAGCCTCCAGCCAGTCAGGATGGCGAAGGCGGCCAGCGTGGCGATACCGATATACAGGGGCGCTTGCGGGATCGGCAATTTCAGCCAATGGACGACAACAAACACGGTGAACACCTGACCAAGGACCGCACATACACGCAGCCAGACCAGCGTCCGCGCGAGCTCGCGCGGACCTTGCTCTGGGTGCAATGGTGACCAGGTCAATAACATCGCTTGCGGGTTCCCGGGAACGGGTAGGATATTGTGCCCGATGATGCGGTGTGCTGGTTCCAGGGGCCTATGCCAACAGCATAGCTCCCGTCCAGGCGGAACCAGATTTTGCGGCCGTTTACCAGTTTGCAACTGCGAAATATTCGCAGTCCGTCCTGCGGGCACACTATCTATACTGTCACATCCGTGACGGGCACAATTTCCGATCACGTTCGCTCGTCTTTGGTTCGTTCATGCCCGCAATGCGTCCGTCATCGGAGTGCGCGCTGGCCGCGCTGCTCGAAAAAACACCGCTCACCGCCCGGCGCGGGCTCGCGCGTGCGTGGCGCAAACTGGGCAATGCTCCAACGGATGCGGCGTTGGCTGCCTGGCGCAAGCGGGTCGATGCCGCGCGCGAACGCTACGCCACGCGCGCGGCCAGCGTGCCGGAAATCCGCATCGACGAATCCTTGCCGATTGCGGCGCGTACGGATCAAATCATCGCTTCGATCCGGCGCTATCCGGTTCTGGTACTGGCCGGTGAAACCGGGTCCGGGAAAAGTACCCAATTGCCGAAGTTGTGCCTGGCCGCCGGGCGCGGCGTCGCCGGACTGATCGGCTGCACGCAACCGCGCCGGGTTGCTGCGCGCAGCGTGGCACGCCGTGTCGCTGCGGAGCTGGGTACGGAAGTCGGCGCGCTGGTCGGCTATCAGGTGCGTTTCGCGGAGAAATCCGGCGAGCGGACGCTGATCAAGTTCATGACCGATGGGATTCTGCTGGCCGAGACCCAGTCGGACCCGTGGCTCAATGCGTACGACACCATCGTTCTCGACGAAGCGCACGAGCGCAGTCTGAATATCGATTTTCTGCTCGGATACCTCAAGCAGCTGCTTGTGCGGCGCACTGAACTGAAACTGATCGTCACCTCCGCGACGATCGACACGAAACTGTTTTCACAACATTTCAATGACGCGCCCATCGTCGAAGTCGAAGGGCGCAGCTATCCGGTCGAAGTGCGATGGCGACCGGATGAAAGCGGGGAAATCGGCCCGACGGAGCGGATTGCCGCAGCACTCGACGAAATCACCGCCGAAGACCCACGCGGCGACGTACTCGTATTCCTCCCCGGCGAACGCGAAATCCGCGATACGCATCTGGCCCTGACCCGACGCAGATACCACGCCACTGAAATTCTGGCGTTGTACGCACGTTTGTCCGCCAATGAACAGGATCGAGTATTCAGACCCGGTCCGGGACGACGCATCGTACTGGCGACGAATGTGGCCGAGACCTCGCTGACGGTGCCACGCATTCGCTACGTGATCGATACCGGCACCGCACGCGTCAAGCGCTATTCACCGCGCAACCAGCTCGAACGCCTGCACATCGAGCCGATCGCCCAATCCGCTGCGGAGCAGCGCAAGGGCCGTTGCGGTCGCGTTGGTTCCGGGATTTGTATACGTTTGTACTCCGAGGAGGATTTTGCGACGCGTCCGTTATACGCCGATCCGGAGATCCTGCGATCTTCCTTGGCCGGTACGATCCTGCGCATGCTTGACCTCAAATTGGGCGACGTCGAAAAATTTCCGTTTGTCGAAACGCCGGACGCGCGCGCCATCGGCGATGGCTACCGGCGGTTGGCGGAACTGGGTGCCGTGGACGAGCACAAGCGGCTCACGCCAGTCGGCGATGCAATGGCGCGCTGGCCCATCGATGTGGCATTGGCGCGCATGTTGATCGAGGCACGCCGATTGGGTGGGGTGCGCGAGCTGCTGATCGTGACCGCGTTTTTGAGTATCCAGGATCCGCGCGAACGCCCGGCCGATGCGCGTCAGGCGGCCGACGCGGCACATGCCGTGTTTGCCGACAAGACTTCCGATTTCATTGGCGTGCTTAACCTGTGGCACGCGCATGCGCTGGCCCACGAAGAGTTTACACAATCGAAACTGCGTGATTGGTGTCGCGAGCATTTCCTGTCGTATCTGCGCATGCGCGAGTGGCGTGAGTTGCACCGGCAGTTGCTGCTGCTGACGCCGGAGCTTGATCGCGCGCAAGCTGGCGAACCGGCGAGTTTCGAAGCAATCCACCGCTGCTTGCTGTCCGGATGGCCAACACAGGTCGCGCGCAAGGACGAGCAAAACCAGTTTCGCGGCACGCGCGAGCGCAAGTTTGCAATATTCCCCGGGTCCGCACTGGCAAAACAGCCACCCCAATGGTTGTTGGCGGGGCAGATTCTGGACTTGCAAAAAGTATACGCAATGCAATGTGCGCGTGTGGAACCGAAGTGGATCGAGCAGCAGGCCGCGCATCTGGTCAAGCGCGCATGGCGCGATCCGCACTGGTCGCGCAAGCGCGGCGCGGTATTGGCGTTCGAGCAAGTGACGCTGTTCGGATTGACTCTGGTGGAAAAGCGCGTGGCGCTGTTCTGCGCGCAGGATCCGGCGGCGGCGCACGCGATCTTCCTGCGCGAGGCGCTAGCGCGTGGCGAGATCGACTGTCGCGCTGATTGCGTGCGCGCCAATGCGCGCGTACTCGCGCAAGCACACGAGCTCGAAGCCAAACAGCGCCATGCCGGGCTGGTCAAGAACGAAGGTGAGCTGGTCGAATTTTTCGCCGGCAAGTTGCCGGAAGACATCGATACCGCAGCCGCGTTTGACGCCTGGTATCGCCGCGCGACGCCCGCACAGCAGTCTGCATTGCGCTGGCCAATGGATTTCGTTTTGGTCGCTGCGCCAGGGATTCGCGCGAGCGATTTTCCGGCCGCGCTGGAATTCCCCGGGCGCAAATTGAAACTTGACTATCGTTTCGTTCCCGGTGACATCGCCGATGGCGTTACCTTGCAGGTTCCGCTGGCATTCGTGAACGCGGTCTCCGCGGCACGCTGCGAATGGCTTGTGCCGGGGTTGTTGCCGGACAAAATTGCCGAGATGATTCGCGGCCTGCCCAAATCGCTGCGCCGCAATTTCGTGCCGGCACCGGATTTTGCGCTCGCCTTCGTTGCCGCGGAACCGCCACGCGAGCAACTGCTGGCTGAGGCACTGGCGACGTACTTGGCGCGCGTCACCGGCGTTGCCGTCACTGCCGCAGATTTTGCCGACATCGTTCTGCCGCCGCATTTAACGATGCGTTTTCGTGTGCACGATGAAAAAGGCGCCATCCTGATCGAAGGCCGTGATCTGGGCTCGATCCGCGCGCAATGGGGCGAAAGCGCACGCACTGCTTTTTCGCGTCGTGCGGACACGGAATTGACACGCGAGGACGTAAGCGAATTCGATACGGATATTCCCGACAGCGTGCGTGGTGAGAGCGGACTGGTTGCTTATCCGGCCTTGGTGGATTTGGGTGACGCGGTAGCGCTACGTGTGTTCGAGCGTGCCGACGAGGCAACGGTAGCGCATCGGGGTGGTGTGGAACGCTTGTTGCGCCACGCGTTGCGTGAGCCGATCAAGCAGTCACGGCGGCAACTGCCCATTCGCTTCAATCAAATGAGCTTGTTGCGCGAAGCGCAACGATCACTCCCCCTCTCCCGCTTGCGGGAGAGGGCAAGGGGTGAGGGGCGGAGCGGCAATCGGCTGGGCGAAATACTGGATTGCCTGCGCGAAGATATCGCCGAGGCGGCGCTGACGGATCTGCTTGCTGCGCGCGATCTGGATTTGCGCGATCGCGCGGCGTTCGGGCGGGCGGAAGCGGATTTGGCCCGCGAACTTTTTCCCGCGTGCGTCGAGCGCTTGAAAATCGTCGAAGACGTCCTGGCCGCCTATGCTGAGCTGACGCCGTGGCTGGATCCGCCGTTACTGGGCTACGCACGCGCCAATTACGACGACCTGCACGAGCAACTCGACGCGCTGGTGTATCCGGGATTCGTCCGCCACGTGGAACCGGTGCGCCTGTCCCATTTTCCGCGCTATCTGAAGGCAATGCGCCTGCGTGCCGAACGCCTGCGCCAGGATGCCGCGCGCGATCAGGCGCGCATGCTCACGGTGCGCGTGTACTGGAGCGCATACCTCAAGTTCATCGCCACGACTGGCGTGCCAGACCCGGCGCTGACGCAATTGCGCTGGCTGATCGAGGAACTGCGCGTGTCCGTGTTCGCGCAGGAACTGAAAACTGCCGAGCCGGTATCTCCGAAGCGGTTGGCGAAGCTGGTCGAGACGCTACGCGCCGAATCGTGAGCGCCGCGCGCGTTTGCACGTAATCCGTGGCAGGATGCCCGGCGTTGCAACAATACAAGACTGGGCACAAGGATGTGCCCGCGCGACAAGCGCTGTCGGCTTGGAGCGGCAAACGTGGCGCGGCTTTGCCGAGTCCGTTTGCTTGCAACCCGCGGCAGGATGCCCGGTGTTGCAACAATAATTATTTCGTCCGCTGCACGCGCACGCTGTCGTCGCAACCTTGCACGTACATCAACCAGCTGCCCATCATCATCGGTTTGATCTTTACCGCAGGATTCTGGAACGGACCGCATACGCGGCTGCCGGATTCTGTCTGCGACCATTGCTGGCCGTTGTCGAGCGTGAACAGGGTGTTTCCGTACCAGCCGGAGAACGTGCCGACGATGTGCGCTTCGAAGGATTCGCGCGCGGATTCCTGCGGATAAAACACCGGCTTGCCGGTCGGCGTGATATAGCTCGTCTGCGTCGCGTAATGCGCTTGCAGCCAGGCGTCCAGTGCCTTGAGTTCGTCCGGGCTGAGCTTGTCCAGACCGGCGGCGTGGAATTCGCTCTGCGACATGCGTTCTTCCAGCGAAGAGAACGGCGCGGCGTTGGCGCAGGCCATGAACACAAACAGGGCAGCGAGGGCGAGAATCAAGCGCATGGAATTTCCGAATGCTGTGAGTGGGTGCGCGCATTGTAGCGGCTTCATCCGAACGTGCCAGCGCCCACCGGTGCCGGTCGTGCAAGTAATTGAGGTAACTACGATTTAACAAGCCGGGCATTTTGGCGATGGTATACTTGCCGCGGATCGGCAAACCCCTACCATCGGGCCGCGGCGTGATTATCACGACCACGGCTTATGCTATAAGCGGAACGTTTTGGGGTGGGTCCGGCGGTTTTCGAATTTTCGGAGCGAGTATTTCAATGCAGTTCACGCGTTTTGCGGTGATGGCTGGCGGGTTGGCACTCGTGGTTACCCAGGGGTGGGCCAGCGCCCCCAGCCTGATTCCGATGGATGAGCCGGCCACGACATTGTCTTCTCCGGCATTGGCTATCCCGGCGATCCCGGCTTTTCAGTATACGTTCGGCAGCAATCCGCTGGCCAGTTTGGTAACGGCTACGCCGTTGTTGTGCGCCAACACGGCGGCGGCGACGGGGTCCAGTCCCACCGGCATCCTGCCCGTGTACTACAGCGCCAACGGCAGCGTCGGTACCTCGCCATCTCCCTTCGTGTTCGGCGCCGCGTCCGGCTCGCCGGCGACGTCGGCGGTCGCGTACGGCGCAACCAATCTCATCTACAACGGCAGCCAAGTGCAATTTGGTGGCGATCCGCTCGATGCGCTGGTGTGCTACGGCCTCGATGCGAACGGCGTGCGCAGGGTCACGCGCGATCTGTTCGCGGACGGGTTTGAAGTGCCCGGCACGGACGGGCTGCTCGGCAACAGCACGGTGGCGTTGTCGGTGCTGCGTGTCCCCGGCGTGAATGGTTATATGGGCAACGAATACGATTACTACATCGATGCGTTTGTGCCGGACATGACGGGTTGCGGCGCGCTGGATTGCAATTTCGTCCTGGTCGAAGGCTATGACACCTCGCTGTTCACCACCGGTGGCCAGTGGTGCAAGGATGACGGCAGCAATGCAACCAATCCCGGCGGCTGCATCGGCGCGTGGACTGCCGGAGACATCAATATTGCTACCAGCACCGGTACCTTGAAGCTGGTTGCCGGGCACAACTATTTTGCGGTACGCCGTTACACCTTGAGCAGCAACAGCTTGCCAAGTGCACCCGCCGTGATAGCCGCACTGTTCTCGCCGTTGGACTTGCAGGAAAACAAGCTCGACGACAATGTGGCCACCGGCAACAACACGCTGGCTGATCTGGCACCGGAGGTGGTGACGGATTCCACGTACACCGCATTCACCGCAAGTCTGGACATGCTCGCGGAAAACACCGACAGCGGCAGCCTGCTGTTCGATATCAGTGATGCGGATACGCCCGAGCCCCTGGGCGGCCCGTATTTGAGCGCGACGGTGACATTGAACTTGCCGGGTGGGTTGCAGGTTCCCGTAACCGCCAATTGCACACCCAATTCCGGTCCAGGCGTGGCGAACCGTCAGTGCGCGATCGACATCCCGTTGAACATTTCGACCTTCTGGGATGGTTTTGTACCAGCGCCGTACCAAGGCCAGTTCGACGACTTCGCCACGGATACGACCAACGGCACCTATGCGAACGGCGTGAGCGCCAGTGCGCAGATCGTGGTTACCGATTCGCTGGGCAAAGCCAGTGCGCCGATTTCACTGCCGGTGCATGTGAACAGCAGCAAGAACGATGCGTCGGTGGTGACGTTTGATTCGAACCAGTTGCCGTCCGTCCAGGATTCGAACGACAGCAACTATTATCCGACCTGGAG